>JALFSW010000086.1 GCA_022779305.1 Prevotella sp.
TTTGCCTATCACATCCACACGAAAGTGGGCAATCAGTGTATCGGTGGGCGTATCAATGGGAAAAACATGCCTTTCAAAGCCGAACTGCACAGTGGCGACACCGTGGAAGTGATCACGTCTGCCAACCAACGACCCAAACAAGAATGGTTGCGCATTGTTAAATCGTCGAGAGCAAAGAGTAAAATACGCCTTGCTATCAAAGAAACACAGGCGCAGAAGGGTGTTTATGCCAAAGAACTTTTGGAAAGAAGATTTAAAAACAAGAAAATAGAAGTGGATGAAGCAACTTTCCAATTACTCTTAAAAAAGCTTGGTTTCAAGGAAACTTCTGATTTCTATGTTCAGATTGCAGATGAACGTCTTGAGGCAAACGACGTCATTGATGCCTACCAAAAACTCTACGAACAGCTCCACAATCCCACATCGGCAAGAGAAACGGAAAGTGCAGAAAACTTTGCATTCGATGCCAACGCTGCCAACATAGGGAAAAATAGTGACGATGTGCTCATCATTGACGAAAATCTCAAGGGGGTTGATTTCTCACTCTCAAAATGTTGCCGACCTATTTACGGCGACCCTGTTTTTGGATTTGTCAGCGTCAATGGGGGAATTAAAATCCACCGCACAGACTGCCCCAATGCACCAGAACTTCGCAAACGTTTTGGTTATCGGGTGGTGAAAGCATGCTGGAGTGGTAAAGGGACTTCAAACTATGCCATCACGTTACGTATCATCGGTAACGATGATATTGGCGTAATCAGCAACATCACGAACATCATCTCAAAAGAAGAAAAAGTAACAATGCGGTCTATCAATGTAGACTCAAACGATGGGTTGTTTTCGGGTAATCTCGTAGTACTCCTCGACGACACATCGCGGCTTAACCTCCTCATAAAGAAGATTTCAAACGTAAAAGGTGTAAAGCAAGTCGTCAGAATATAAAACCTCTACCATCCGAAGTTTCTAACACAATACGTGTTTTTTGAAAGCATCAAAGAAATTAGGAATTAAAAATATCAAAAATCATTTGCAGACATCAAAGATTTATGTTACCTTTGCAGCCAGAAATTGGAACTAAGGATGCACCCTTAGCTCAGTTGGTAGAGCAACTGACTCTTAATCAGTGGGTCTAGGGTTCGAGTCCCTAAGGGTGTACCATTTAATGGTAAAAAAGGTAAGGTATTAAAAGGAGACCAAATAAGTTCATTCGCATAGCGGAGTCCTATTTAAAGGATTTCGCTATTTTTATTAAGACTTTTTCCTCCGCAAATACTCAAACAAACAAAAATGAAAGAAGAACGATATTTCTATGCGCCCGACGCACTCAATAGCGATAGTCTTCCTGAAGAAGAAGCAATTCACGCACAACGCGTTTTAAGGCTTAAAGAAGGAAACACCATTCATCTACTTGACGGAAAAGGTACGCATGCCGAAGCACGGATTACGCTCATCAGCAACAAACATTGTCGCTACGAAATCGAGAAAACAGAACGTCTCTGCCCTACATGGGATGGACACATTCACCTTGCCATTGCACCAACAAAAGACATTGGGCGCATAGAGTGGCTCGCAGAGAAAGCCACAGAAATAGGTTTCAACGAAATTACGTTTCTGAAAACAAAAAACTCTGAAAGAAAAATCATTAAAACGCAACGCATCGAACGCATTATCATCGCAGCGATGAAGCAAAGTCGGAAAGCTGTCAAACCCATCGTCAATGAAATGATCGACTTTGAAGATTTCCTGAAAAAGCAAACAGAAAAACAAAACTACATCTGTCATTGTCACACAGAAATCTTGCGCAACCACTTGAAAAATCTTCTTCCACAAACACAACATCTCACCCACGACCTTCAAGAGAATTTCACACTTCTTATCGGTCCAGAGGGCGACTTTACAAAAGAAGAAACCTTAACCGCCATTGAAACCTATGGACACCACAGTGTGCACTTGGGTGAGAGTCGGTTGCGAACAGAAACAGCAGCACTGTCTGCCTTATTCATCGCAAACTTGAAACGATCATTATAGATAGGGGTCTACTAAATGCCCCTCGTAGAAACCGCTGCCTAAAAGAGATTATTCGTTCACATCCTTATTAGCAAGCATAACACCTGCAAGAATTAATCCACAGCCTATCCAAGAAAGCAAATTCATTTTCTCGCCCAAAAAGATTTGGCTCACAATGATGGTCGCAATCGGACTGATGTAATTATAATTCGCCGTAATAACAGCTCCTAACTTCTTGGTTACAACGCTCCAAAGCAAAAAACAACCAAAAGATGCCACAAGCCCAAGGAAGAGAATGTTAGAATAAATCGTGGGACGAAGAAAGCCCGACAAATCAAACTCCCATGGCATAAGGATAAAACAAGGGAGTGTGGTGAGCAACGCATAGGCAAAAACCTTACGAGTAATGAAAATAGGACTATAACGATTGCCAAACTTCTTAAGCAAAAGACAATAAACGCCAAAACATGACGATGAAACAATTGCAAGCAAATCGCCTAAAGGATTAACTTCAACTTGCCCAACACCATTGAATATGACCAACCCGACGCCTACCAAAGCCAACAATGTGCCAACGACGAGCATTCGACTAAGCTTCATTGTTTTTGTGAAACAGAAAGCGAGCAACATTGTGATCAAAGGCGAGGCAGAAACAATGAAACTGACATTGTTTGCCATCGTGTAGCGAAGTGCATAATTCTCAGATATAAAATAAAGAGAACCACCCGTTACACCAAGCAAGACCATCCATAACTCATCGCGCCACGTGTCTGCCCACAACCGACGAGGAGAAATGAAAAGAATACAAACATAAGCCAAAACAATGCGGGCAAAGAATATTTCATCTTCGCGCATTCCGTCCTTGAGCAATATTTTGCTACTAACCAACGTACTCCCCCAAACCGTCACAATGGCGAGGGCTATCAAATGATAAAACCATTTACTAGAAACGGCATTAGTTTTCTTCAACTCGTTTTGTTGTTCTTTCATAGAATAGTCCTATTTACATAGTAAAAATTTAGATGGTGCAAAAATAATATATTTTCTTCAACTGAAGAAATAAACGACCGCTTTTATTTCATAAGTATAAGATAATTATTCAATTTTCAGGTACATCCTTCAACCCAATTCGGTCATTAGAGACCAAACAGATTGTATTTGATTGTCGGTGCAAGCCATTAGGAAGTAAAGAAATGAAAAGAAAACCATAGTGGTCAAATGACCGATTTGAAATCAAAAGGTATCCAGCTTTTCCTTATCTTTGTAGATTGGAAAAACAAAAGTCCCATTGAGAAAAGAGCAAACAAAACGAAAACTCTTTCTTCAATGGGACAATATAAGGTTATTATTTAACGAGATATTTCATCTTTAACTTCTTGCCATTCTTTACCACTTCTACAATGTAAAGACCATTAGCAAGTGAGTTGTTATCGTATTTCCGACCTGTAAGATCATAAATTCCAACTATCTGTGCATCGCCACCAGCAAAAATCTGACCATTCGCTGAACGCAGTTGAGTTCCATTTTCAATATTAACAGAACCTATGCTATTAGCAATCAAAGGCGTTTGAGCCGAATTATAGACCATATTGTTAGCATAGTTCTTGTCGTCGTAATTGTTGATAAAAGCAACAATGCGTGTATTGGCAGGATTGCAATGATCAGGAAGGGTAAATTCATATTCCTTTAACTCCGCATAATCCTTGATGTCGATAACATCACCCCATGCCGATTCTGTTACAAACGCACGCACAATGTTATTATGAACGTAAGAATCTATGCCTTTTTGCTTTGTAGAAACAATGCCATCTTCTACGATACAAACCGTAAGACGAAGAGAAGTTTCTTCTGGCATTTCTCTCACTTCGCTTTCAACATTTGCCGCTACTTTCACCTTTCGAGTAGCTTCATCCCATGTTGCTGTGAGATCCATATCAATAAAGGTTGGATACCTTGAAGCGGTTTCAAGCATACGCTCTATCGTTGCACCAAAAGGAACAAAATAGGCAGGTCCGCGGTCTTCGTCATTGATGTTTTCAAACTGATTTCTATCCACCATGATCATAGGCGAACCTATCTTATTGTTCTTAAAGAAGTATTTGAACTCCTGCGTTTTGTCCAACTTATAATCATCCAATATATGATACTTCATCCAAATAACATCTGTACGGTCGTTTACATAATAAGCATAAAGCGAATCGGCAGGAATGTTATTTTTGGTTGTTTCAGTTGTAAATTCTTCTAACAAAACGGTCTTTGATCTTGCTTTTGCATTTTCAGGAACAGCATAGACGTAAGAACCTTTTTCGTTATCCGAAGGATCGCTGTCTACCTTTTTGTTGATGTTTGTTACTTTCACGGTGAAGTTATTGTTTCCTTCAAATGGGAAAATAACATTGTTAATATTAATCTTACTGGTTTCATTGTGTGCCAAACTAACGTTGTCCACCTCCATAGTAGCAAACACCTTTCCACCAGCTGAAGCCTCAATATTGAAATTTGTTACTTCCTCTAATCCATAATTGCTCAAGAAAAGAGTGACATCTGAAGCTTTGTTTTGGCGCACAATACTATAATTATCAATACGATGCAATCCTAAGTCCACTGCAGGCTTGTTCTTTCCTTTCGCCAATGCTCTGACACAGAAATCGAAATCGACTGCAGGATCAAGAGCAACCCATGATGAATTATCGAAGTAGAAGTTCATCCCCCTTGTGCCAGATTTTTCAAACTCACACGTAAGATAGTCAAGACCGATTTCGTCGGCACTTGGATAAACCAAATAGCCGATGTACAGACCTTCTAATCCGTTAATAACCACTGGATTCGTAAGCGTCACGGTGTTCCACCCAGCCGCAAAATCCCGCGTATTCTTACTACTGAGAGCCGTTCCTCGAAGGTCGGTTGTAACGAAAACCGTCGCCATTGCTCCCACCTTTGTTTCATTGGCGAACGATATTTTATAAATCGTGTCGCCTACATACTTTTTCAGAAGTTCAGCAGGAAGATAAACCGCTGCTCCAAGTTGATTGCTCTCTTTAACCTCACCCTGCAAGAAGCGAAGCGAAGCACCCGTTCGTGTGCCACAATAACCGAGACGAACGTCTTGTGTTTGTGCTTTCATCGCTCCTGCCATAAGCAGAAGGATGAAAGAGAGAAGTCCTTTTATAAGAAAATTTTGATGTTTCATTTATTTAGAATAATGTTTTATATGAACGTGTTACACCATTCTTATAGGTTGCTTTCACAATGTAAAGACCACCCGCATTGTTGCCCTTCACCTGCAACGCTTCTCCATTAGAAGAACCGATAAGGCGACCTTGCAAATCAAAGACATTCACATGTGTAACCATATCACGATTGATGAACAATGTACCAGCTTCATTCACCACAAATCCTTTATTTCCTGTTTCGCTCACGAAGGTTGTTTCTTCAATGCCCGAAACTTCAAAAGCAATGGCAAAATGAGCTACTGGCTTACCAGCGATGGCGTAGCTGGCCTGTCCAAAATTAAATTCAGTGTCGCCAGAATAGCGCAAGCAACGCATTCTTTGTCTATTTTCACCACCATACAGATTAAAGAGCGCAGGGAACATATTATCTAATTGACCATGTTTCCAAACCTGAACAACCACATTCTCATTTGGATTATACTTCATTGGTGTTGTGAAGACGAAAGCTGCATATTGGTTTTCACCCGGACGCAACGTCATATCACCATCATAAACCAATGTCAAATCGCTCAGAGGAGTCCACTGTGATGTAGGATCGCTGGTTTCATAAAGGTCTGACTTAGTAGTAGTTCCAACATAAATCTTCACGTCTACAGGGTCGGTTTCCGCACTAAGATCATTTGAATTATAATCGAACGCAATACCACGGATATCGCCACCCTTCTTACCTAATTCTTTGCTGAGATACACGGTTTCAACCGTTGAATAGTTCTTCATAAACGAAACAGGTTCTGTTGTAGATTGTGTGATGTCTTCATTTCGACAATCAACGTTCCACGTAACGCTTCCCGATTCGGTTACTTTCACTTCCACAGCTGCCGTAAGGTCATTTTGGGGCATTTCATCGTTTGCAAGAACAACCTTACCCTGCATTGAAATTTTGCCAGCTGCAGCAATGGTGAAAGGCACAGCTACTTCAATCGTAGTTTCAGGAGCTAATGCGTCGGTCATTGTTGTTTCGCCAAGCACTTCGCCTGTTTCTTCACGAATGAGTTGAACCTTGTAATTAGATTGTGGGTTCAAACCATTGTTCTTCACTGTTACTTTTGCAGTTTCTGCTTCGCCCTTGCCCACTTGGTTTTGAACATTTACGTGCAATTTTACCGCTGCTAAGTCGTTTGCAGCTACTTCTTCAAGCATAAAGCTTTCCAATCCAAAGTAGCTATTATAACTTGATTTTCCGCTCTTGCAATAGAGACCTACAAAGAAATCACCCGTTTCAGTTGCAGTGAACTTTTCTGTATATGTGCGCATTTCGTGTGCCACAGAGCCTGTAACATCTGAATAGCTCTTGAACACTGTCAAACCTTTATTATTAGGTTGCTGACCATACACGAAATCAAAAGCATGGGTTTCTTTTTGTGAACCAAGGATAACATCATAGGTTGCACGATAGGTTTTACCCTTTTTCAATGCAATTGCTGGTGTAAAGAGATAATCGTTTACTGGACCATACGCATCCAAATTAATACGGAAATCTCTGAAATCTTCAAACTTTTCGCCTGTATAAGCAAAGTACTTTCCGTTTGCATCATTGTCATAAGCAGTCCAGCGGTTTGCTTGTGCTTCAGTTTCAAAATTATCTGCAAATGTAGGTTCATAAGCCTTACCTACAGCCACAGGTTTAGCTTCAATCAATTCACCTTCACCATATTGATTCTTAGCCATGATAGAATAAGTATATCTATCAAATGGCTCGTTTACGGTTTCTGTGAAAGTGGTTGCATTAAGGTCGGTAGCAACCGTAATCTTGCCAGGGTTACGATAGATATTGTAACGCAAAGTTGTTTCGTCATATTTCTTGCCCGTTGCACTCGCAGCTGGCTTTTCCCAAGTAAGTGTCACATTCTTCCCAGATACCGCTGTTGCGAAGTTCTGAACCTTGCCAGGCATATCACCACCCACGAACACACGAATACTTTTTGGAAGTCCCTTTTCACCTGCCTTGCGATGAGGAATTACGTAATAAGTAGAAGTGCCTTTCACAGCATTTTCATCTGTCCAGCTCATTTCTTTTCCCATAAGGTTTGTAGCCTCAATGGTTGCAATGACATTCGACATTTCGCCACGAGCAATAGAGATACTGTGGAGTTCTTTCAATTCGTTTCCTGCCCAAGTAACGGTTGGGTTCTTCCAAGTCAGCGTTGCTTTCAGTGTTTCATCGTCTGGAGAAGTTGCATTCAGATCTCTCACCTTTCCTGCGGCATCACGACTGTCTGCTACATTGAAAGGAATATCAACCGATTGGAAAACATTTGCATAGATAGAACCAAGCTTTGTTACGCCAGCTGTTTTTGGATCAATTTGATAGAGTTTTTGCGTTCCAGAGTTGTCCATTGCAAACCAATAAAGAATGTTCTCTTCATGGTCCATCGTCATGGTATGAGAATAGTTAGGGATGATCGAACTACCTCCGTCTTTCAACTCTGTTTTGTTGATTTCCACGAAATTATTATCTGGGTCAAGCTCTGTCAAAAAAGAACCTTCGTAAAGTTTATTCGCAGCATCTGGTTTACCTTGAATTACATAGAGTTCGCCATCATAGCCTGATGCGATTGCCCAAGCATAGAACTCAAGTTCTGCTATCTTTGTGTAAGCACCTGTAGTCACATTGATTTCATAAATATCAGAAGTGGCATAGTCTTTTGTTCCACGTCCTAAGGCAAAACTACGCTTACGCTTGAAATCATAGGTCATATCATACATCGTTGGCCAATCGGGATGATCCTTTGGAGCCATCGCAGCCAAGGTTGTTACCTTTCCTGTATTGAAGTCTACAGTTACAAATGCCTTTGGCTGATCCAAGAACGTGAATACATTCGCAAGATAACCGATGTAACGTTTGCCGTCAAACGTACCACAGCGCAATTTCAAAAGGCGCATTGGTTCGTCTGTTGGATCTAAGGCTGCAAGTTTTTCGACATTTGAAAGATCCTTACTGTAAAATCTCACATAGTGCGAAGGACCATAAGAATCTTTCAAGGTTGCGCCATGAATCAAGACACCCTTGTCTTGATTTAAGTTGTTTGCCCTTTGAGATGTAGTTTGGGCTGTTATCGAAAGACAGCCTAAAAACATAAAAAGGAAAAAACCAAGTGATAGTTTTCTTTTCATAATTTAATAAGGTATTTATAAGACAGGTTCTAAAAATTTGATGCAGAATGTTAGTCTTAATTCTACTATTCCGTTCTTTGAACGCTTGCCAGAGCAAGAATTCATAGACCCTACCTTGATGTTGATGAAAGGTAGGGGGCGCATGCCCCTTACCCTTTAATTAATTGGTTATTAGAATGTTAATTTCACGCTATTGTTACCAACTTTCACAACATAAACACCCTTTTCAAGTGGGAGATTTACGTTGCCTGACTTGCTGTTGAAAATCAACGCACCATCTACAGTGTAAACGCTTACAGCCTCGGTAGTTTCAACAATGAGACAACCATTTTCAACCTTAACAGGTGCATTTGCAAGACTGATTGAACCAACAGATGCTGTTGGGTCTGATCCCACCAATGTGTAATCACTCATGTCGCTTTCTTTCAATTGCTTTGTGAGCGGATTGGTCTTGATCGCTGTTGCACGATGATAAATCTCAGCACCACCTACTCTTGCAGGGATAGCCACTTCTAGAGAAGTTTCTGGCAAATAGCGTTTGAAGAAGAATGGGTCTTTGAAGCTTTCACCTTCGTTATATTTCTGTGTGAGCTTCACACTATCAAAGAAGAGGTGTGCAGGTGCATAAACTGCATAAAGTCCTACTTTTGAACGACTTGTACCCTTTGTCAAAGTAACGCTATAGTCTTTCCAATCTTTATCAACGTTATCAATGTAAACAAGTTCGCTTTGTTCGTAATCACCTTTCGCATCGCTCCAATTGAACAATGCCACAGCACATTTCACAATGCGCTCTACAGGTTGATTATCAATCCAAACAGTTCCCTTTCCACCTGAGAGTTTCGCGCTCACCGTGATCTTACCACCATCTTTAGACAAATCTAACTCTGGTGAAACCAAACCTGCATCATCTTTGTTAAACACAGATTGATAGCCATCAACAGCCACATAGCCATGCTTATAAGGCATACCATTCTTTGCAATCCAACCTGCCTGATTAGCTGGTTCCACTAAATATTTATCGAAACTTAAATATATTGGATTATCAATGCTATAGTTTTGCCAATTTTGGAATTCTTCTCTTTCACTTTGCTTTGCAGATTCTGGCAAATCAATTTCATCAAATCCTTCATTTGTTATCGTGAAATCACCTGTTGTGGTAGCAGTGCGGGTGTAATAAGCCCAATAGTTATAAACTTCTGCACCGTGTACAGCTGGCCAACTTGCAGTGTACTTCGCATTTTCAGGTTTAGTCGAACCGAGTACAGGTTTCACAATGTCGTAAACTTCCATTGGATCGCTTTCAAACGATTCCTTATCACCTTTCTTTGAACGAACCGTATAATAATAGGTCAAACCTGGATCAAGATCGGTTACGTTATAGCTTGTGCCCTTAACTTCTTCGTTCTTCACAACATAATTCTTTGCAGAAGTTGGATCTGCAGGATCTGTCAAAGTATAAACATTCAACAAATAGCCATCAGCACCTTCCACCTTTTCCCAATTTGCTTCAAAGCTGGTATCGGTGTAATTCGTATGAGGAAGAAGTTTAGGCATATTCACGAATGGCTTGATTTGTGAAACCGTAATATCATCGATATACAATATACGCAAAACATCATCTGGAGATTTCTTGCTCACAGGAAGATTGAACATCGTGTATTCGCCTGCATTGCGAATCATGAAGCTGTAAGTTTTCCATTCATCTGTAATATCATCTATTTCTTGTCCACCCAATATTCTCCATGAAGGCGACATGTTGAATGTTTCAGCAGCCTCAACTTTCAATGTCTGTGCAGGAGCACCATCTTCTGTACGCACCTTGAGCGTGATAATTGCAATACCATCATTGCCTGCCAAATTGAGCATAGGTGTATTGAGATTACCATAATCTAATGGAGCGATAGCTACCGTACCACCAGCTGGCCAAATAAAATGTCCACCCCAACCAGGCATCTGTGTGTATTCGGGCAACACATTGATCCAAACTGGACGTTCAGAGATAGTTTCAGAAGTGATTTCTGCATCCTTGTCATGATTCCCAACACTTCCCGTTGCCATTTTAGAGAAATCCTCGTGCATAATAGTAACCAACTCGCCATACTTTGCAAGTTCGTCTACTTTGACGGGCTGAACCTTTGCCATCGGACTATCGTTTTTCAACTGTCCGTTTGCGTTCTTCTGCATTTGGGCTGCAGCAGAAACTTTCATAGGTGTTCTTGCCAAAATTGTTTGAGCCGACACCGTACCAACGGGTACAGTAAAGGCTGATAAACCAAGAACTGCGGATAGTAATAATTCTTTTTTCATAATAAATGACATTAAATGGTTTATAAAATCTCTGCGACAAAGATAAAGATTTATTCAAATAATTTAGCAAAAACAAGAAAGAAAACATTGCTAATTCTTGAAATAGAAATTAAATCTCTGACATAAACCCTTAAAATAGCATATTTTCTGTATTTTTCTCTAAAAATGAATATACAGATATATTTTGCTTGATAAATCAGACGCCCCAACCAAGCGTCCCTACAGTTGTGTTTCTTCTTTCGATACCGAACAAATACGTGAGTTATCCTCATACAAACACAAAAATGAAAAAACAATTTTTACACCTTTAATTATATATAAGAGCGCAGCAAGAAAAATGAGGCTTAGTTGACGGATGAGTGAGGCTCAGTTATTTTGCAAATGAGCTTCATTTGCATCCAATTTGAGCATTAGACCATTAGAGAAAAGTGCATCAAAATACAAATTTACAATTTGACAACTTTTCACCCCAATCGGTCATTAGACCGCTTGGGGTTTCTTTTTATCTTCTTTATTCACTTCTCAACGGCTTGCATCTGCAACATCACAGACGCTCCTAGCTCACACTTTCTTTGCTTTCGTTGCCTTAGGCTTCGGCTTTACATCAGACGAAGAGCCGCCTAACTCCTTACGGAGTTTGTCACTTTCTGATTCTAATTTTTCAACCTTGGCTTGCAAGCGCGAAACTTCCTTTTCTTTCATTTCCAACTCCTCACCCTGATTGCGGATAGTAATGAGAAGGCTGTTGAGTTCTTCATTGTCGATTTCCTCTGGATAGAGTTTTTTCACACGTGTGATGAAATCACCAAGAATATTCATATAGTTCGTGAAAACATCGAAAGGACTTGTAAAAATTCCTCGGTCAATACCAACGAGTGATGGTTTGGTAGACATCGCACGGAAATTGTTGCTCGCTTGCAGATAATCCCAATCTTGATTGAGACGTGGATCGTTTGCAATGCGCACCCGATCGGCAATTTCATAGAGTTTTTTGAACGCCTCTCGTTGCATTTCGTTGCCCAACCATGTGCTGACGTTGCGTTCCTCATCTAACCAACTGATTTCATGGGGAACATCTAAAGCCCCTGCACTCTTCATCTTCAAACACACTTCGGTGGGCAGAGAGAAAGTTATACCCTGCTTGCGTGCAAACACAGGAATGGCTTTGAGAAATTCCAAGATGTTGCTTGACAAGGGTTGCTCAATGCCCAATGCCGACAAGTTCATGAAAATTCCCACGAATTGTTCTTCGGCAGGCAAGGCAGCAATCTTGTCTACATACTTATTGGCAAACAAAGGAAATTCGTTCCACTCTGGATTGTTGAACCGCAAAGAGATGTCGTCGCTCAAATGATAATCGCGCAAAAGCAATTTCAAATCAGGATTAAGGGCGCAATGGTATAAATAATGTGGGCTCTTCCATCCCAAAACGTGTTTAGCTCCTTCTGTGAGCATTCCTTTGAAACCCATTTGAGCTGCCAAATAGCCTATTTCATCATTGTAAATGAGCGATGAATTGCGCAAAACTTTGGGCGTTTGTCCAAAATATTCTTTGATTTTTTGGCTCATTCGCTTCACTTCCAACTTGAAGCATTCTTCATTTCCAAGCGAAGAAAGACCATGAGAATAAGGCTCTGCGAGAAACTCTACGCAACCCGTTTCCGACAATTCTTGAAGTTTTTCCAAGACTTGGGGTGCATATTGCTCCAAACTTTCTATGCCCACACCCGACAGCGAGAAAGCAACCTTGAAGTAATTGCCGTTTTCCCGAATCATCTGAAGCAAGGTTTCAAGTGCTGGCATATAGCTACGCTCGGCTATTTCAGAAATGCTGCGCTCGGTTTCATAGTCGTCATAATAGTAATGATCGGCTCCGATATCGAAGAAACGATAACGACGCAGGTGAATGATTTGATGTATTTCAAAATAAAGACAAATTGTTTTCATTGATTTTCGGATTTTAAATGTTTCACTTTTTTCTATCTATATTAATCACCTACGCCCATCCGAGTGTGCGAAGATAGAGTTCTCTGATCCATGCACCAACCTTATGCCATGTGATTTGGTCTACTTCTCGTTTTCCTTCATTTGAAAGATAATCGAAGAGGCTGTCATTGTGACAAATAGAATAGATTGCGTCTGCCATTGCGTGAATATCCCAATAGTCCACCTTGATGCAATTGTTCAGGATTTCAGCACATCCACTTTGCTTGGATATGATGGATGGTGTACCGCATTGCATGGCTTCGAGGGGCGAAATGCCAAAAGGTTCGCTCACCGATGGCATCACATAAACATCAGAAAATTTCAAGCATTCGTAAACTTCCTTGCCTCGCATAAAACCAGGGAAATGGAAGCGATCGGCAATGCCACGTTCGGCTACCAGACTGATCATCTGCTCCATCATGTCGCCAGAGCCTGCCATGCAGAAACGCACATTGTTTGTGCGATGCAACACCATGCTGGCAGCTTCCACAAAGTATTCTGGTCCTTTTTGCATCGTCAGACGTCCGAGGAAGGTCACCACCTTTTCCTTGCCTTTGTGAGAAGGACGTGGAATGTCGGCTATCTCTTGTGGTAGCGGATAAACAGCATTGTGAACCGTGAACACCTTTTTAGGGTTCTGGTGGTATTGGTGAATGACGGTTTGGCGCGTGAGTTCTGACACACACATAATGCAATCAGCATTGTCCATACCATCTTTTTCAATGGCATAAACCGTTGGATTTACTTTCCCTCTTGAGCGATCGAAATCGGTTGCATGCACGTGGATGCAAAGCGGTCTACCCGTAATCTGTTTGGCATGGATACCTGCGGGGAACGTAAGCCAGTCATGTGCATGAATGATGTCAAAATCAAATGTGCGGGCAACAACACCAGAGATAATCGAATAATTATTGATTTCTTCATGTAAATTTGCAGGATAGCCGCCTGCAAATTCTAAAGCACCAAGATCATTGACGCTCATCTGATTGAAATCGGCATAGATATGGTTGCGCAATTGATAATAAAGTTCGGGATTCATGAGATGACCAACACGACTCTTGAGGTGTTCATGGTCAATGTCCCGATAGGCAATAGGTACGCAGTTCATTGGAACGATCTGTGCATAGGTTCTGTCTTCATCGCCAAAAGGACGGGGCAAGCAAAGAATGGTTTCTATGTCGCCTTGCGCATGCAATCCTTCCGAAATACCAAAGTTGGCTGTTGCAAGTCCACCATATACATGAGGGGGATATTCCCATCCAAACATTAAAACTTTCATCTTTTATCCTCCTTTCTTAACTTTGATATTTATATTTTTCAAGCAATTCTAAAGTGCGCAAAACCTCGCCCACGTTCATGGCAAACGACACTGCACCTCGCCCTCTAAAGGGTGGATTACCATCGAAAAGTTCGGGCAACGTACCCAAACAGTGGAGCGACATTTCGTCTTCATAGCCCACCATCTGTCGTTCTACGAAGCTCAGTCGTGTGCGTTTATAAAGTTTCAGACAGGCTTCCAAATAAAAACCACCCAACCATGGCCATGCAGTGCCCTGATGATATGCTTGATCACGTTGTAATTGCGAACCAACATACATTGGATTATAACCTCCACTCTTGGGCGAGAGTGAGCGTAAACCCTTCGGTGTAAGCAATTCACGTGTACAGAAATCAAGTACACTCTTCTTCTGCCGTTGGTCTAAAGGAGAATAGTCAAGGGCCACGGCAAAGATCATGTTGGGACGCACACTCCAATCTATCATCTTCCCGTCTACGTAATCATACAAATAGCCATACTCATTCAAGAATGTTTCGATGAAAGCCGTTTTACACTTTGCTGCAAGCATTTCACACTTTTGCAACAATTCGCCCTCGCCTTCTTCCCGAAGCACCAATGCAACGAAGCATAAAGCGTTATACCACAAGGCATTAAATTCCACAATGTAACCCGAGCGGGGAACAACAGGACGACCATTGATAGTGGAGTTCATCCACGTGATGGCTTCAGTTCGTCCGTCGGCATAGACGAGTCCGTTGTCGTGCAAACGCAATGAGGGATGACGCCCTTCCATTATGAAAGTCATCAGGTCGGTAAGCAAACGAGCATATAATTTCCGACAAGCCTCCATTCCCGCCTCTTTGGCATATTGCTGTATTGTCCACACACACCACAGCATAACATCTGGTTTCTCGATTTCACTTATCTCGACCGTCAATGGTTTCCCTACCATAAACTCGCGCAGTCCTCTTTCGGCAGTCTGCATCACGAGTTCAAAATAATCTTGTTCTTCTATGCTTAGCGTTAAGCCTGGCAAGGCGATGAATTGGTCGCGCGCTCGGCATTTAAACCATGGATAACCTGCCAAGATATAGCGTTCGTCGTTTACGGAACGATTATGAAACTGATGGGCTGCGTTTACCAAACAATGGAAGAAATTGTCTCTCGGTGGACGCATTTCTACTTCGTTCTGAAACACTTCTTGCAAATTTTCGGTGTTATTTTCCTCTAATGATGCCGAAAAAACAATGCTTTCTCCCTTCTCTATCGTCACTTCAAAATAGCCAGGAACATAAAGATCTTCGTTCGATGCATAACCACGTTCTTGCTCCTTTGGATATTCTAACCCTCTGTACCAATAGGGTTCATAATGAAACTCGTTGGCTTTAGAGAATTGCATATACAAAGATGGATAGCCGTTGTACATCGAAGTGCTGATGCCATTCTTCACATGCGCATACGACTGATTGACTGCTGCATTTTCATGTGTGAACTGGCGGACACTTCTGAATGCTAAAAAAGGACGAAACTGGAGGGTTGTTGGCGAATGTGCATCCAACAATGTGTAGCGAATAAGAATACAATCCTTGTAATTCTGAAAAACCGTTTCTTTTTTTAATTGCACTCCGCCGACACGGTAAATCGTTGTGGGCACCTTGTCGCAATTAAACTCACGGATATACTTATGTCCGTTCGGACTGAAATTGTCACCCTGATACTTATGAAGCCCAAGATTGAAAGCTGCACCATGTTGAATAACCGTAGGGTCGAAAGAACTCAACAGAACATGGTTTTCATTGTCGATTTCCTTTATCGGAACAACAAGCAAGCCATGATACTTACGTGTGTTACAATCAACGATTGTCGAGCACGAATAAGCTCCCGAACGATTGGTTCTCAACACTTCCTTGGGAAGCGAGTCTTGCAGATTAGTCATCAGAGCCTTTTCAAATTTAATATAGCTCATACGCTTAAAAGGTTTTATATTTTTAATTGGTAATTATCTCTTTTGTATGTGTAGGTCGATTCTCATCTATACATTGTTAGCACTCCAAAGGTACGAAGAAAAGATGAAATAAAATAATTTTATCAACACAAATATTTTAAAATTTTTATTCTCCAATCTTTAGTTGATAAATCTCAAATCGATCATTAGATTGTTAGGGCTTTCTTTTGTTCACTTCCCAACAGCTTGCAGCCATAAGCTTGATAGTCGGGATAAGATGTGTGTTAAAATAGGCACATCCTCAAAAAAACAAAAGATGCTAACATCACCCATAATTGGTAAATATAGCATCTGTTCTGTATAGGAACTCTTCCACCCTCGAGTAAGAACTACTCAAAGGAAAATAAGCAAAAAGCGGACTTAGCTCGGAATCAGAAAGTTTAACACTTCCTTCTCCACCGTTATCTTAAAGGGACCTACTGGCGTACCATTGAGCAAGCGACCATCAATACCGACAAGCGTCTGTGGCTCTACGTGCATTTCAAGTTCGCGTGTGCGGTAGGGATACACGCTGCGATGGTTCAAAAACTTACCACGCAAGAAGAGATAAAACCCTTCAAAAAGTTGGGTGATTTGCGGATGGTGCACGATCGTTACGTCCAGCAAACCATTATAGGGCACAGCATTGGGAGTTTGCCCATAGCCCGACGCATTGCCAATGCAAACTGTCATCAACTTTTTTTTGATCACATCGGTGTTAATTCTGATGTGCATCCGATAGTCCATGCGCTGGAAAATCAACAAAATAAAGGAGAAGATAAATGACAATGTGCGTGAACCCAAAAGGCTACGTGTGCGCCGACGAAGATTCATAATGGCTGCAATGAAGCCCACATTGATGCAATTCAAGAAATATCTTTTACACCGTTCGCCTCTTCTGTTTTTGTAACGAACACAACCTAAGTCTATTTTCCGCACACGGCGTTGTGCCAACCAACCAATCGTTTCCTCTATATTGTCTTCATCGAAGCCCCAAAAGTGGGCAAAATCATTCATCACACCATTGGGAATGATGCCTAAGACGATGCTTTCTCTGATGGTTCGTTCCTCCTGCATCAAACAATTGGCAGCATCGTTGAGTGCAGAATCGCCTCCGAAGAGAATAATTGTCTTATAGCCATTATCGATGAGCATTTTCACTAAACGACTGACGCTGCCTGAATTTTCACTCTGCACCATATCAAAGGCTATCTTGCGAGCTTTGAGGCAGCGCTCCACTCGCTCCCAACGACTTTGAGAACCTCCGAAAAAACCTCCCTTGGGGCAGTAGATAATTGCCCATTTGTTTGCGTCTATCATATGCTTTCCCTCTTTTTACACATATCCACGATGCTAAATCCTACAAAGATCATTTATAGAACCTGCCTTAAGGGCAACATGTGGCGTCATTTTTTATCAAATTCATCGCCCATTCGATTTTTTCTTCTTGCGACAACATTGCATCTATCCAATTGATTTTAAACCCTCGCCTTTCCATTCCTCGAAACCACGTCATTTGCCGCTTGGCAAACTGATGAATGGCAATTTCCAAAGCACGAAACATTTCATCGTGGGTCATTTCTCCAAGGATATACTGTGTGAGATATTTATATTCCAAACCATAATATATAAGATCGGCTGGCGAAATGCCTTCTGCAAGCAAAGCCCTCACCTCCTCCACCATTCCTGCGTTTAAACGCTGTTGAAGACGGCGGCTAATCTTTTCTCGCCGTGACGCTCTGTCGATGTTCAAACCGATGATGAGCGAATCAACAGCCGATGCCGCCCGATCGGGTGTGGGGTGTTCAAGCTCAAACGTTTCTATTTCGATTGCCCGAATAGCCCGATTGACAGTATCAACATCTGTGCGATTATGAAGTGCTGAATGGTTGCGCACTTTAAGTTGCTCCAGAATTTTCGTGAGTTCGTCTAAAGTTTTGTCTTTCAACGCTTCGCGCAAATCTGAATTTTGTGGAACAGGAGAAAGGGCATAGCCTTTCAGCACGGCTTCGATATAAAGCCCTGTACCACCACAAAGAATGGCAGGCGTAGATCGCTCACGGAGCTTTTCATAGACCTCTAAAAAATCTTGCTGATACCGAAAGAGGTTATACTTCTTGCCTGGTTCTTCTATATCGATCAGATGATAGGGAATTTGCTGCCCACCAACCACATAGTCTGCCAAGTCTTTACCCGTCCCGATGTCCATCCTGCGATACACCTGCCGACTATCACCACTGATGATTTCTGCCTGCAACTGTGCAGCAAGCATAGCTGCGAAAGGTGTCTTTCCGCTTGCTGTAGGTCCGATTATGGTTATCAACTTCGTCATTGCATCGCAAAAATAATAAAAAAAGAGGATGTGACAAAATATTTTTTCGCACATCCTCTTATTAACTAATTAATTTATGAAAAATGCAAGACTTCGCTTGTGAGCAAATGATGCTCCGTCAGTCCTTTGCTTTTTTGTCTTAAAGACGTTTTCCTATCTTTTCCTGACGCTTGTCAGAAGCATTTTCCTATCATCAGCAAATAGCTTTTAGCCATTGCTCATTCAAGCCAATTAGCCATTAACCTTAGCCATGTGCTTGATCAACTCAACAACCTTGTTAGAGTAACCGATTTCGTTGTCATACCAAGAAACCACCTTAACGAATGTGTCGGTCAAAGCAATACCTGCCTTTGCATCGAAAATAGATGTACGAGCATCACCCAAGAAGTCTGAAGAAACAACAGCGTCTTCTGTGTAACCCAATACACCAGCCAATTCGCCTTCAGATGCTTCTTTCATTGCAGCGCAGATTTCTTCATACTTAGCAGGTTTAGCCAAGTTAACGGTCAAGTCAACAACAGATACATCCAAAGTTGGAACGCGCATTGACATACCTGTCAATTTGCCATTGAGTTCAGGAATAACCTTACCCACAGCCTTTGCTGCACCTGTTGAAGAAGGAATGATGTTGCCAGCCGCTGCACGACCACCACGCCAGTCTTTCACAGAAGGACCATCTACAGTCTTTTGAGTAGCTGTCGTAGAGTGAACCGTTGTCATCAAACCATCAGTGATACCCCACTTGTCGTTCAACACCTTAGCGATAGGTGCCAAACAGTTGGTTGTACAAGATGCGTTAGAAACGAATTGCGTTCCCTTCACATATTTGTCATGGTTCACACCACAAACGAACATTGGCGTATCGTCCTTTGAAGGTGCCGACATTACAACGTATTTAGCACCTGCATCAATGTGACCTTGAGACTTTTCTTTTGAAAGGAAAAGACCCGTTGATTCCACAACATATTCAGCACCAACTTCGTTCCACTTCAAATCAGCAGGATTGCGTTCTGCTGTAACACGAATCACGTTGCCGTTTACAATGAGCTGAGACTTTTCAACATCAGCTTCGATTGTGCCTTGGAAGATACCATGCATTGTGTCATACTTCAACATGTAAGCAAGGTAATCTACTGGACAAAGGTCATTGATACCTACTACAACTACATCCTTTGCATTGTGCGCTTCAAGACTTGCGCGGAACACGAAACGACCGATGCGGCCAAATCCGTTAATACCAATTTTAATCATTTTTATTTTTTACTTAATTATAAAGTGAATAATATATATACCTCCAATAAATTTCTTTCAAAAAAGAAAAATATCCCCCTTTTCGATGGCAAAGTTACAAATTATTTCTTAATTTTGCAACCAAATTGAGTATTAAACTATATTAAATTAGTTGTGCAAAGAACACACAACTACTAATTGAAATAAGAAAAGAAAGAAAACGACTATTTCTCAACTTATTAGCAGTATTAATTATATAAACAAAAAGAAACTATGGGTATTTTTAAAGAGTTCAAGGATTTTGCGATGCGTGGCAACGTTATGGATATGGCTGTCGGTGTGATCATCGGTGGTGCGTTTGGAAAGATTGTTAGCTCGTTGGTCGACGACATCATTATGCCTGCAATCGGTATGGTTACAGGTGGCATTGATTTCAAAGAATTAAGCATCACAGTCGGTACGGCAGTGATTAAATATGGTAGCTTTGTGCAAAACATTGTAGACTTCATCATTATTGCTTTCTGCATCTTCATGATGATCAAAGCCATGAACGCTGTTTCTAAGAAGAAGGAAGAAGCCCCTGCGCCTGCACCAGAACCCAGCAATGAAGAAAAACTCCTGAGCGAAATTCGCGATTTGCTTAAAAACAAATAAAAATTCATACATCGTTTACTTGCTTGGCAAGTAAG
>JALFSW010000089.1 GCA_022779305.1 Prevotella sp.
GGTCGCATCACTTGACTACCGCCTATTAAAGGATAATGAAACAAGCTGTCACCCAGTTTTCCTTCTCGGGCCAAGGAATAGATGGTGAGCATGGAACAGACAGAATCGGGTTGTGAAATTTGTTTGGCAATGTATAGCGCATCGGTATAGCGGCGGTTTTGAATTAACGTTTCCATTTTTAGGCGTTGATGAAAAAGGCGATTAGCATTGCCTATCCATCCAACCATTAAAAGCAACGCAGCCATAATGGAAAGATTGAACCACAATAAATATAAAGGCATACCACCTTTTCGCACATCTTCTTCGTAGGGTTCATACTTCTTGATGTAGAACACAACAAAGCCATATATAAATAATAGGAGAGGGGAAAGCCAACTCCACACACCGAGTTCAATTTTGCTTTGCGTTGTGTGCGAAAGGCTTGTGAGCATTGCCAAAAGAAGGGTAGAAGGGAAATAGGTGAGGGCGTAGCCTCGCTTTTTCAGGTGCAACAAGGAATTGATACCTATTTGAAGGAGTTGTAAAACCGCAGTGATGAGAATGGCTCCCAGCAATGGACGGTAAATGGTCTTACCACCCGATGCAATGTGTTGCGTCACCCTCATCACATCGACTTGATAAAGAAACAAGTAACCGAATGTGAAGAGGGTAAACAGTAACCCACATAGGAATTTGGAACAGCGATTTAACATAGTGGTTTACAGTCTGTCACACATTAATCTTTTTTTCTTAGCACCACACCACTTCTTGCTGGAATGTAGAGTTTCAACCATCCTTTGTGTTGGTCGGCATACAATGGATCGGGATTGGTGAAATGGCGAATGCTATCGTCTGCAAAACCAAAGCCACCAAATTCTTTTGCATCTGTGTTGAGCACAACGTCATAGCTGCCCTCGGGCACAAGAAACCCATAATCTGCAAAAGAGCGAGTGGGGGAGAAGTTGAATACAAAGACGAGGTTGCCACGTGAGAAAGCAAGTATTTGATCGCCATCGTTGTGCCAAATTTCTTCGATAGGTGTTTTGTTGAAGTGCTTCTCGTTTTTGATTACGCTGATCAAAGTGCGGTCGAAATCGCCCAAGTAATGATAGCAAAGTTCTTTATTATCCACCAAATTCCATTGTCGGCGTGCATATTTATGGCTCCATCCATTGCCTTCTCGTGGGAAATCAATCCATTCCGGATGTCCAAATTCATTGCCCATAAAGTTCAAATAGCCACCATTGATGCTTGCCAATGTTGCCATTCTGATCATTTTGTGGAGCGCAATGCCTCGCTTTGCCATTTCGTTTTCGTCGCCTTTCTTGAAATGCCAATACATATCGGCATCCACCAAACGGAAAATCAATGTTTTATCGCCCACCAATGCTTGATCATGCGACTCACAATAGGAAATGGTTTGCTCATCAGCACGGCGATTTTTCACTTCCCAGAAAATGGAAGACGGTTTCCAATCTTCGTCCTTTAGTTCTTTGATGGTTTTTATCCAATAATCGGGGATATTCATCGCCATACGATAATCGAAACCATAGCCACCTTCTTTGAACTTCGCTGCAAGTCCAGGCATCCCCGAGACTTCTTCGGCAATGGTGATAGCATTTTTGTTCACCGAATGAATGAGGAGATTGGCCAGTGTAAGATAGCAAATGGCGTTGTCGTCTTGATGTCCGTTGAAATAGTCGCCATAACCCGTGAAAGCCTCACCAAGCCCATGACTATAATAAAGCATAGAGGTAACACCATCAAAGCGGAAACCATCGAAATGGTATTCTTCCAACCAATATTTGCAATTTGAGAGTAAGAAATGCAACACCTCGTCTTTTCCATAATCAAAACAAAGGGAATCCCATGCTGGATGATTGCGTCGGTCGCCCGCATAGAAGTATTGATTTGGGTCGCCTGCAAGATTGCCCAAGCCCTCAACTTCATTTTTCACAGCATGAGAATGCACAATGTCCATGATCACGGCAATGCCTTGTTGGTGAGCAGCGTCAATGAGTTCTTTTAGTTCTTCAGGTGTTCCGAAGCGTGAACTTGCAGCAAAGAACGAACTGACGTGATAGCCAAAGCTCCCATAATAAGGATGTTCTTGAATAGCCATAATCTGAATGGCGTTGTAGCCAGCTTTCACGATGCGTGGCAAAACGTTGTCTTTAAATTCTCGATAGGTTCCAACACGTTCGGCATCTTGTCCCATACCGATGTGGCATTCATAGATGAGTAACGGCGATGTATTGGGTTTGAAGGTTTTGCGTTTCCATTTATAAACATTCTGTGGCTTCCAAACTTGTGCTGAAAAGATTTTCGTAGTTTCATCTTGCACCACACGTTGCGCCCATGCGGGTATTCTTTCGCCTTCTCCACCTTCCCAAAACACTTGCATCTTGTAAAGGTCGCCATGCTTCAGTGCGTCAGCAGGCAGCGTGAGTTCCCAATTGCCTGTTTCTTCGATGCGCGAAAGTTTGTAGGTGTCATTGATTTGCCAATCGTTAAAATCACCTTTGAGATAGATTGCTGTAGCGTTGGGAGCCCATTCTCTGAAAACCCATCCGTTATCCGTTGCATGCAAGCCATAGAAATGATGCCCATTGGCAAAATCTGCAATCGACTTTGCACCATTTTCTGTGAGCTGTGCTAATTTCCATGTTGCGTGGTCGTGTCGTCCTTTGATGGCTTCATTGTAGGGTTCAAGGTAGATATCGTTTTTGCAAATACCCATTAATGCTTGCTGCTTCTTCTTGGGAGCTACTTTCTTCTGCGTTGCAGTCTTGGTTGTTGTTGTCCTCTTCATCTTTTTCCTTAATTTAAAAGAAATGTTTTATAGAACCTGCCTAAATACTTTGTTCTTTGGTTTTAGTTCGTTATTCTTTTTCCGTTTTCATAATAACCACGTGCCGTGATTGCACCTGTTTTATCGCGTTCGATGAATTTTCCGTGTCTTTGGTCGTTCATGTAAGCTCCTTCAAACCGTGTTCCGTTTGCACTTTCCTCCACCGCATGTCCATTTCTTCGTCCGTCTTTGTAAGTTCCACGAAACTTATTGCCATTGGCATATCGAATAATTATTTCACCCTCCATTTTTCCTCGACGAAATGTTCCTTCGATGATGTCTTTATTGCGTTTTGTGAGTTTTCCTAGTCCGCTCATGAGATCTTTCTCCCATCCGCCAGTATAAATATCGCCATTGCGCCACGACATAGTACCTTGCCCCGCTCGTTGTCCTTCAAAGAAATAGCCCGAGTAGGTGTCACCATTCTTGTAGCGCATAACCCCCGATCCTGTGCGTTGTCCTGCAATGAAATCGCCCTCATAGAGGTCGCCATTCTTGTATTTATAAATACCTTTTCCGTGTTGTAAGTCGGCTTTCCATCCACCTTTATATTCATCGCCATTTGGATAAATATAAATGCCTTCACCCTCTTTCAGACTGTTTATCCAGTTTCCACTGAAGCTCGACCCATCTTTCCAGACGAATGTGCCTTCTCCGTTCTTCTCATCATCTTTCCACGTACCATTATAATATGATCCATCTTTGTAAACGTATTTTCCCCTGCCGTTGCGTTTTCCTTTCAGCCATTCTCCTTCGTATGTATCGCCATTGTGATAAAGCATCTTGCCTTCGCCTGTTTGTTCGCCTTTATACCAAAACCCCACATACTTATTACGCGATTTAAAAACATAAGTTCCCTTTCCGTGGCGTTCGTCTTGAAACCACTGACCGCTGTATTTTTCGCCATCCGCATCCGTATAGATGCCGTCTCCTTGGCGTTTCCCTTTTTCGTATTCGCCTTCATAACTAGCACCATTGGCATAGGTGGTTTTCCCTTTCCCAGAAGGTTTTCCTCCTGAAATCTGTCCCGTATAAGTACCACCATCCTTTGTCTTCACTGTTCCAATGGCACTCTTTTGTGCTACTGAAGCCAAAGGAAGGGCAAGAAAAAGTAATGAGATATATAGATTTTTCACCCTAAATCAATTTAATAATTAAACCTTACACCTGCAAAGATAGCGTTTTTTTGATGCGTTTGCAATAGCAAGAACTGATTTGGTTGTTAAAATATGATATTTTTAGGGTATTTTGTCTTTCCAAAATTGCTGTTTCTTCTATCTGGATATGCAATCGGAGCATCCGCTTTCTTCGCTGAACTAACGTTAAAATATGGTTGGAATAGATGGGTTCTGTAGTTATGTGTCAAATGAACTATACTTAGCCAATAACTGAGGCTCAGTTGAAATTCGTAAATGTTTTCATAACTTTGTTCTCGGTGGTCATTGCAATTTTTATTTGTAATGCTTTGTATTTCAGTACTATAAGGTTATAATAAATTTCGCTAATCACCAAATTTACAAACACTTAATAATTCATCGAACTCACGTTAAGTTAAGTCTTTCTACAAGTGCAGAGAAGTCCATTTCAAAACTCATTATTGAGTAGAGAAATGGACTTTTCTTATTGAAGTGTTTCAAACTATAATACTGCCAAAAAGGGATTTGTATTTTGATACATCCTTTTCTGAAGAATGAAAAGTAGTGACAAGAATCACTAAAATCTCATGCTTATTTTCTTATTGTTTTACTGTCTTTTGACCATTCACAAGATAGACGCCCTTAGGTAATCCTACAAGTGCTGCATCAGCATTGGTTGCTTCTATTTTCTTGAGCAATGTTCCGTTGAGGTTATAAATGGTGAACACATTTCTACCTTCAACACTTGCTGATTCTATACCTGTTGGATTACGTGGAATAAGAATGATGTGATCATCGTTTACTTCAGCGTTGCTCGTGATTTGTAGGACATATTCTTTGTCATATTCTAATCCAGAGAAGGTGATGCCACTAATAGGTGCTGATTGACCTGCTGGGAAAGATGGAATGCTTGCTGAGAACTCTTTGAAATCGCGCAAACCAATGATCATTGACCCACTAAAGCTTGTTGAACTGATGTTCGTCACCGTAATGTTTGGCGTTGTGCTCTTACCTGAGAACTCAATGCGTGTTTTGCCATCTGCAAATGTACGACTGATTTCGTTCTTTACTGTAATGTCTGAAACATAAAGTGGACCTGCTGCTGTCATATTAGCGATTTGAACTGTGCCTTCATAAATCACATTAGAACCAGCTTCATCCTTTGTTATCCAAACATAGAATGTTCCGCTAAGGTCAGGTTTAAACTTCATGTTTACTTCAGCTGTTCCATTTGCTGGCAGTTCCACAAGCGATTTACCTTGCACTGAACCTTTACGTGATTTGTATTTACTTGCAAAAAGATAGAACTTACCAACATATTCTGGTCCTTCATTTCTTACAGTGAGCTTCACTGGTTGTACTGTATTGGCAACAAGGTCACCCAAGGTTTGGAAGTTGATAGCAGTTATCTTTGAAGTATTAGCTTTCACTGTACCATTTTTTACTACTACCTGTACACAACGATTCCGTTCACATGTAGTCAACCATGGACCATTGGTTTTCAGACGATAAACAGGTACTACATCATAAACTCCATCTTTCAAATTTGTTGAAATAATATTGAGGGCAAATTTAGGTTGATAATAGATCTTTCCAGACCATGTGCCGTTGCTTGTTGCAACTCCATTAAATTGCTTCAAACTACCATCTTCTGCATAATAAGCCAGTGTGATATAGCCGTTAACTGCATCACCAGACGCATTGATGTAGCTTGCTGTGATACTGGTAGAATTGAAATCTACGATTCCCGTCACGATCGTTTGATCTTCACCTGCTGCAGTTCCGCTTGCATCTAATCCGATGATGGCATCTTGATCGAAATTATATCCCGATCCAATCGTACCAGCACCTGTACCACCTGATTCTGGTGCAAGGGCTGAAAGTGCGAACTCACCATTATAACTACCCGTCCATCCCCAATTAAGGTGGAAAAGTCCATTTTCGTGGTTATAACCATCTACCACAAAGGCATGACCACTGTTTTCGTCAGACACACCACCGAAAAGCACAGGGCGTCCTGCCGTTACTTCGTTATAGATAAGTTCATTCCATCCGTCAATAGTATAGCTACTCTTCATCACGTAACGTGTAGACTTTGAGTAACCGAAGTATTTTTTCAAAGCTGCTGCTACGTCACTATTGAGTGCTCCAGAGCCGCCATAAGAGGCATGACAGTATTCCATTTTCACAGCAGCACCACAGAATGCCATCAAATCGGCAACAGCTTTCTTCTGTGCTGTTGTTCGGTAGCCTTTATAGGTATCGCGCATATTTTCCCAATCTATTTTGGTTCCTGCTGCCACTCCGTTTACAGATATTTTTGCACCAAGTCCGTAGTTTTGTTGACAAGTATAGGAAGGAATAGCTGTTTTGATTTCTTTAGCAGCTCCTTCCTGGTTCCTAAGCGTATACATCGCCTGTGCCATAGCTGTTGCAACGCAACCTGTTGCCGACTTCCCCATAGTGTAGAAATCTGGACATGATTGGTTATAAGGAGTATCTTGTCCCCATAGAGATTTTAGAATAGGGGCAGTTGTTTTTCGCCCTGCTTTGGGTGCATAATTCATCTTCAGGTTATTGGCTTGAATATAGCGCATTTCTTTTTCAATGCCTTTTAACCATCCACGCATATTGTCAGGCAAGTTAGCTTCATCAAATGTTCCTGATGCAGAATAACCCAAAATTGGTATTGTGCTGTCGTCGCCCGAGAGAATGAAGAACCCTTTCTCTCCTTCATTATTATAAATGTAATAAGGCTGTATTTCAGACGTTTGTCCTGCGCGTGGCGCATACAAAATCTTTGTATTTCTTTCGCTGATGGCAATGCCTTTCTGTGCTAAAAAAACTTTAGCTCTTTTAAGTGCCTTTTGTTTTGTAATGGGGTCAGCTGATACTGTCGTTGTCGACAGAATCAAGGCTAATCCAAGTAGTAGTTTCTTATTCATAATCTATATAGTTTTATTAAGTGTTTTATTTACTATTTTCATTACCTGCTTTATTTTGCAGATGTTTTGTTTTTATGCAAGTTTTTCTTTGATAGGCTTTTTGTTGCCTTTAGAAACTGTAAATATCCTTTCAATCTTTAAACCTGTAATTTGCTATTACCTTATTTATATATAAGCATCAATCACGCAGTTTTTTGAAAAACATTGTTTAAACGATGGTTATATTGTGTTTTTACACTATGAGTTTATCAATGTGATAATGAAAAAATACTTTTCGGTGTCAAAAATACAAAGAATTTTATAAACCTGCAAAAAAACATCTCTTTTTTTTGTTTTTATTTTCTTCTTCGACTTTTTATGCGGTAGTTTTTAGTGAACTTTCTATTTTTATCGTTTATGCGTCTATGCTTAAGCATTTATTTTCTAAAGAAAACATCTTAAAGTTTTAAATTCAGTACAAAAAAATAAGAAAAATCATTTTTTTAATCGTAACTTTGCAACATAGCAGGAAACTTTTACTTTCTTGTATAGCTATCAATCTGCACAAAACCAACCCATCTCGATTGGCAATCTATGGAGAAAATAGAGTATTTCAAACTACTTCAATTCCGCCTTCTGGAGCGTTTGTCTTTAGATGATGCTAAGTTGTGCATAGGTAAGCATATACAATGGTTTCGCTACGGAAAGCATCTAATGAGCATACGAGAGTTCACCATTGGCAGTATCATTGATTTACTTTCAGAAGCTCGTGGTCTGCCTTCTCTCTCTGGTTACGATTCGCTCGCTGATGAATGGCTCGCTACGCTGGGTATTGAGGAGTTGAAACTGCGCACAGAAACTTTTCGTTTGCTTGATCCTGATGGTTTGCCCACGCCCTTGATAACACAATACGACAACATCACAGGACAATCTCTCTTCATTGATGAAATCACCTTGAAACCAGTTCATTATCGGTTGGATGAGAAATATCGTGGCAGTGTGCATCGTCCCAATCCGAAAGATATTATCGACATTCTTATCTTTCTGAAACGTCAACAAACTTTGGAAAATTACGTAACTTTCTATACCGATGGATGTTTTGCTGACATAGGTCTACAATGGATTCCGCCAGGTAAGAGTGACATAGAGTTTAAGGAGGTGACAACACTTTATCAAACGCTGCATTTTGATGGCGAAGTAACCCAAGAATTCCTACCAGAGACTTTCAAACAGAATGTTCCACGCACCGAATATGATGCCGTTTATCGGCTTTCAGACAATAATTTAAATGCGCTTTATCTCGCATGGATCAGATAATAAATAATGATGAATAAATAATTTTCAACAAAACGCACATGAAAACAAAGAAAACATTTCTACCCCTTGCCCTCGCTGCCGTTTGCTTATTGCTTGTGGCATGCTCTACAACAAAAAATCAACCGGAAATGGCACAAGTCTTGCCAGCCGTTATTTTTGCTTTTAATGCACAAGGCGAATGCTATGCAACCAATCCCCAAAAGATTTCAGCAAAAGAATTTGCTCAACTTGCTAAGGATGGCGGGCTTCGTTGGGTTTCAACCCATAGGGTTTTAGGCAATGGCAAACTTGAGGAAGACGACTATTATCACAGAATAAGAGGAAAAAGTCCGCTTAGCTATTATTTTGAAGGCGGAAAATGCTATTCTTATTTCTTCAATAATGCGACAGGGCGGATAACAAGCAACCCCTATTCATTTAAATATGATGAAGCTGATAATTCTTTAACCATCAATGACTTTTTGATGTTTAAAATCGTGCGGATGAACGACGAAGAAGTGAGCGTAATTGGTCCGTTTGGCACAGATGAAAACGGACAACGCATCTATGCCTACACCGTTTATCGCAGAATGGACGCTAAGGGAGTGGCTGAAATGAAAGCGAAATTAACATTAGATCCACCACTTATCAAAGTAGACCAAAGCGAATAAACGTCAGTTTTTCTCTGACTTCAAAGAGAAGATTTGGGTGAAATAAGACTATTCCTCAGTTGCAATCCAGCTGAGGAATAGTTATTAAGCAAACTAAAGGTCAAGTTGTTAAGCAAATGTAGGATGACTTGAAAATAGTTTGTAATCTATCATTTTTTTAGTATCAAAAACAACAATTAAAAACAAAGGAACGAAAAGTTTTTACATTGCCATAGAGAATTATCATTCTTTAGAAAGATTTGCACTCCCCAAATTGCAGCGTTTTTTCGAAAATTAATTAATTTGGCATTTACGGGTTGAGTCCACAACAACTTAATATTTAAATTTGTTATTAAAAAGAATGAGAAACTTGCTTATATTCAGAATATTATTCGTACCTTTGTCGCGGATGGGTGAATAGTGCCCTCCATAGAGAGTATTCACATAAAGTCTAACTTTATTAATTCAATTTATTTTTAAAAATTTTTATGGCAAATTTTGAAAACGTTAATCCGTTATCAGATTTCAATTGGGACGAGTTTGAAAGCGGTTCTTTTGCTGGTACAAGCAAAGAAGAACTAACCAAAGCTTACGACGACACCCTTAACAAAATTCAAGAACAACAAGTTGTAGAAGGTACGGTTATCTCTTGCGACAAGAAAGAAGTCGTGGTGAACATCGGCTACAAGAGCGATGGTATCATTTCTGCATCTGAGTTCCGCTACAACCCAGATCTCAAAGTGGGCGACAAGGTAGAAGTTTACGTAGAAAATCAAGAAGACAAACTCGGTCAGCTTGTTCTTTCTCACCGCAAAGCACGCCTCCAAAAGAGCTGGGAAAACATCAACGAAGCACTCGAAGAAGACGCAATTGTTCAGGGCTATATCAAGAGCCGCACGAAAGGTGGTATGATCGTTGATGTGTTTGGTATCGAAGCCTTCCTTCCAGGAAGCCAGATTGACGTTCATCCTATACGCGACTACGATGTCTTCGTTGGTAAAACAATGGAATTCAAAGTGGTTAAAATCAATCAAGAGTTCCGCAATGTTGTGGTTTCACACAAAGCCCTCATCGAAGCTGAACTCGAAGCACAACGTAAAGAAATTATCTCTCACCTTGAAAAGGGTCAGATCCTCGAAGGCGTTGTTAAAAACATTACAACCTATGGCGTGTTCGTTGACCTCGGTGGTGTTGACGGACTTATCCACATCACAGACCTTTCTTGGGGTCGCGTAAACGATCCTAACGAAGTGGTAACACTCGAAGAAAAAATCAATGTAGTTATCCTCGATTTCGATGGCGAAAAGAAACGCATTGCCCTCGGTTTGAAACAACTCATTCCTCACCCATGGGATGCTCTCCAGCCAGACCTCAAAGTGGGCGACCACGTGAAAGGTAAAGTAGTGGTTATGGCAGACTATGGAGCATTCGTAGAAATTCAACCAGGCGTTGAAGGTCTCATTCACGTTTCAGAAATGAGCTGGAGCCAACACCTCCGTTCTGCACAAGAATTTATGAAGGTAGGCGATGAAGTGGAAGCTGTGGTTCTTACACTCGACCGCGAAGAACGTAAGATGTCGCTCGGTATCAAACAATTGAGAGAAGACCCATGGGAAACTATCGAAGTGAAGTATCCTGTTGGTTCTAAGCATATTGCAAAGGTTCGCAACTTCACTAACTTCGGTATTTTCGTTGAACTCGAAGAAGGTGTTGATGGGCTTATCCATATCAGCGACCTCTCATGGACAAAGAAGGTGAAACATCCATCTGAACTCACCAGCCAAGGTTCAGAAATGGAAGTCGTGGTACTCGAAATCGACAAAGAAAGCCGTCGTTTGAGCCTCGGTCACAAACAACTCGAAACCAATCCATGGGAAGAGTATCAAGCACTCTACACTCCTGGCTCTGTTCACACAGGTAAGATTACAGAAGTGATGGATAAAGGTGCGGTGATTACACTTAATGAAGGTGGCGAAGGTTTCGCAACACCAAAGCACCTTGTGAAGCAAGATGGTTCACAAGCACAATTGGGCGAAGAACTCGAATTTGTTGTGATCGAATTTGTAAAAGACACCAAGCGCATCATTCTTTCTCACTCTCGCACTTTTGAAGAAGTGAAAGAAGAACAACCTCGTCGTTCACGTGGTGGCAACCGTAAAGCAGAACAAGCTCCACAAGTGAACAACGTTGCAGCTGGAACATCTCTCGGCGATCTTGGCGTCCTTGCTGATCTCAAGAAAAAGATGGAAGAAGGCAAGTAAGCAAAACTTAATTGAGAAGGTTGTAAATTTATATAATTAATTTTATGACATTCTCCTTTTCTACTGGGTTAGCAACAATGCTGACCCAGTTTTTTTATGTCATTTCTTTACAACTTCCTCATATACTTTCCCAATCCCTCTCATGAGTAGCTGTCTAAAATTAATGTAAAAACTCGAAAGGAATTTATTTTACAACCTTTTTGTCTATTTCGTTACTTTTTTATATCTTTGTAAGTGAATAGGGTAGGATAGTGCGCTTTTTCTTTATGTAGTGCACGAAACCTAAAGAAATCACACATATGTTTTACAAATTATGACATTTACAACAGAAAATATCTTTTTGCTTGGCTCTTTTCTTGTCCTCGTGAGCATTCTCATCGGAAAAACAGGCTATCGATTTGGTATTCCCACACTTTTGTTGTTTCTTTTTACAGGTATGCTGTTTGGAAACGAAGGTTTAGGGCTTAATTTTGATAGTCCAGAGGAAGCACAATTCATTGGTATGGTCGCATTGAGTGTTATTCTTTTTACAGGTGGGCTTGACACGAAATTTAAAGAAATACGTCCGATTATTGCTCCTGGCATTATTCTCTCTACATTTGGTGTAGTTTTGACAACTGCACTCACAGGCGGTTTTATCTTTGGACTGACATATTGGACAGGAGTAGGATTTGAATTATCGTTGGTGGTTTCTATGCTACTTGCTGCCACAATGTCGTCTACCGATTCTGCGTCTGTCTTTAACTTATTGCGTTCTCAGGGCATAGGTTTGAAATATAAACTTCGCCCAATTCTTGAATTAGAAAGTGGAAGTAATGACCCTATGGCCTATATGCTTACAATTGCTCTGATGGAAATAGCCCTTTCAGGTTCTGATTTTTCTCTATCAGGTGTGGTTGTTAATCTTTTTCAACAATTCTTGGTGGGAGGCGCAATGGGCTTTGCAATAGGGAAGTTCAGTGTTTGGCTCATTAACCGCATTAACCTTCCCAATGCTTCGCTTTACCCCGTATTGCTTTTGAGTATCGCCTTTATTTGTTTTACGCTTACTGACATGCTCAAGGGGAATGGCTATTTGGCTGTTTACATCGCAGGTTTGGTTGTAGGGAACAGCAAATTATCCTACAGACGCGAAATGACTACTTTTCTTGATGGGCTCACTTGGTTGTTGCAGATTGTGCTTTTCCTCACACTTGGATTGTTGGTAAACCCTTCTGAGATGTTTGATGTGGCATTGATAGCAACTGCTGTAGCTGTATTTATGATCCTTGTGGCACGTCCATTGACCGTTTTTCTTTGTCTTTTGCCTTTCGGAAGTCTTCATACTACGGCAAAAATGTTTCTCTCTTGGGTAGGTTTACGTGGCGCTGTACCGATAATCTTTGCAACCTATCCATTAATAAATAAAGTAGAAGGGGCTGATATGATTTTTAATATCGTCTTTTTCATTACACTCGTCTCGTTGATAGTTCAAGGAACGACTATTTCTTTTATGGCAAAGAAACTTCATCTTGATACAGAACCCGAAAAGACAGGCAATGAATTTGGTGTGGAAATTCCCGATGAGTTGGGCTCACAACTGAAAGAGTCGGTAGTTACGCAGGCAATGTTGGTTAATGGCAGTAAACTATTTCAGATTGATTTGCCTACTGGCACATTGGTGATGATGGTGAAACGTGGGAAAACCATCATTGTGCCCAATGGTCAATTACCTTTGGAAGAAGGCGATGTTTTGCTCTGTCTTTCAAGTAAAAATGGTGAATCCGTAAGCAAGCCTTCTTTGTCTAATTTCTAAGTATGGCTTAATAGCATTTTTACTGAGGCTCAGTTATGCTGCAAGTAAGGCTCAGTTGGTTTGCAAGTGAGCCTCACTTACAATGATAATCCCAAATCGGTCATTAACCGCCTATGTTCTTTTTTATTTTTTTGTTTAACTTCCAAACTGCTTACATCTGCTTGTCGGCATCTTCTTCATCGTTTTCCGCTTGAAGTAGCCCGCTATATCTGCGAGAAAACGATGAACAATCTGCACAGGCAATTAGGCGAAATCAGTTTGGTTTCTAATGACCGAATTGGGATAATAATTTTGAGTGCTTATTCTATAATGATTCAGTGTGTTGATAATTATACTATATAACAAATATAATAACAGTTATGATAAATAGTGTACGTGTGAATTTTAGTTTATTTGTCTGACTAAAGCAATTATAAAACTCAAAAGGTTAAACCCAATTCGGTTATTAGACGCTAGGAGTTTCTTTGTATTTTATTTATTCACTTCCCATTGTCTCTAATGACCGAATTGGATAGAAGTATAATATAAATTAAAAGTGCTGAACTCTCTATACAAGAGAAGTTCAGCACTTTTCTATCCCTTTAGTTTACTTAGGTTTAATCCTAATTACTTAACGCTTACTTTCTTTAGATTCTTTTTCGCGAAGAAAAGTTTCTTAGCTTTTTGGGGTGCGCCAGATTCACTACCACTGTTGTCCATGAAGGAAGCTTCGGGCACATCATAATTGAGGGTAATGCGCTTTCCTTCGGCAGTAAGCAAGTTGGCTTGAAGGTTTACAACTCCGTTCTCATGCTTTGCTTTAATCGTACCGCTTGCAATGAAACCATATTGTTCGCTATAAGTCTCTTGTGACTCAAAGTCGTAGATATAGTTGAGGTATGTACCCATCGGAACAGCATAGTCTGTGTTGTAAAGTCCACCGATGAAATGACCTGGTTTGTAAGTCGCTCCTGCAACTGGCATAACGATTTCGTATTCACCAGTAAGATCATCAAGATTCATTGGTTTTGAAAGGTTTGTGAGCAATTCAATATTCAGGATTTCGCCATCTCCATCTACAACGCCTTCTGAATTGAATGGTGTATTGAAGAGTGTAAAAGTATAGTTTCCTGCCTTTGCGACGTCATTGTCGAGCGTTGTATAAACACCAACACCTTGTGTTGGAACCATGGTCACATCGCTGCTAAGTGGTTCGTAGGGAAGTTGTGGGCTGTAATTGAAGTTGATAGCACCATTGAAAGTATATTCCACACGCACAGTATCGCCTACGAGGTAGCCTGAAAGGCGGATGGCATAATCTGTTCCTTTCTTTTCAACATTCACAGTTGCACGCTTAAAAGCTATTCGCACACCATTTTCATCAATATAATAGGTGAAACGCTGAACGGCAACCCCTTTTTCAGAACTATTTTTTGACAGATTATAAGTGCCTGCAGGGATGTCCATTGCAGATGCGCTTGGTGCAATATCGGTTGCAAAAGCAATTTGAAGTATGGGTAGTGCATCGAGTTCTCCAGTAGCAAATGTTTTGTCGCTCATCATTACCGTGTAAACGCCAACGCCTGTTCCAAAAGCATTTCCATGATAGGTTGCTTCACTGAATTTTGCATCTGTCTGTATGAGACGTGCCGAATTGCCGAAATAAATACTATCTACTTCGTTTGCAGGAATTTCTATGGTTTTTCCGTCTTTTTTCTGAATGAAGACGCTCTTACTCTTTTGTGCCATTGCACCAATGGTGCTGATGAGACAAAGTGCTACTAATACTATTTTTTTCATACTTTTTTACTTCTTAATTTTAATGGTTTGGTTGTCAATATTAACAATGTAAATGCCAGAAGGTAGGGATGCAAGATGGATATCTGCCCCACTCCATCCTTTCAGTTGCATAATGTTTCGTCCGTTGATGGAGAAGATGCGCACGGTTGTTGTCCGATTTGCATTCCACCCCTTCACCCGAATGATGTCGCCAAGTGCTTCGAGTGTGAAATTATTTACAGTCAGGGAAGGTTGATAGATGCCTGTTGCAGCATCAAGGAACTTAAGGCTAATAAGATCTTCATAGCTAAAATTGCTTGTAGAAGTGGCTGTATTGACCACAATTCCTTCCTCCTGAACAATGATACTACGCACCTCTTCCATGCTGTAGGCTTTTTTACCATTTGCCGTACTGACAAGGATGTGGTCGACAGTTTGCCCCACAGCGATGCAAGGCAAGAGTAAACCTCCCGCAAGAAGTGTTGTTTTAAAAATCTTTGTCATAAGTAGTTAAATCTAAATTGTGAGTATTTATCGGTCGCAAAGATACAATATTGTTTTTATAATAAACTATATTGATAAGAAAAAAATAAAAAACTTACGAAAAAATATTCGGTCATTATGTGTTAAAATACCACTTAATGACCGAATGACGATTTATTTAACCCAATTCGGTCATTAGAGACCAAACTGATAGCAGCTGATGGTCTGTGCAGGTTGTTTAGCGTTTTATCGCAGATGTAGCGGGCTACTTCAAGAGAAAACGATGAAGAAGATGCCGACAAGCAGATGAAAGCGGTTGGGAAGTGAATAAATAAGAAAAAAAGAAAACCCAAGCGGTCTAATGACCGATTTGGGTTAAAATGATAACTAGAATCTGCTACAATCCCACTCTCTAATGATCGAATTGGGATAAATGACCGATTGGAGTTAAATATATTTTTCTAAAAATCAGAGTATTAAGAGATAGAGGAAAACAATATTTTATTTGGTTTGTAAGTGAGGCTCACTTACCCAGCAATTAAGGCTCAGTCGTACGATAACTGAGCCTTAGTTGAATTGTAACTGAGCCTTACTTTGTTTTCTTCACTCGTGTAGCTAAGATGAAATAGAGAATCAAGGCGATGTAGGCAAGCAATGCAAAGAATTCCGATAGATGGTTTTCCCACCATTGTGCATAATCAAATTCTATACCACAGAACTTCAACAATGCTGAGACAACGCCCATCAGTGCGCCACCTGCAATGAAGCCCGAAGCAAGTAATGTTCCTTTGTCGCCACGCAACTTGTTGATTTCTTCGTCCTTTGAGCGTGAAGTGACAAACCAATTCACCGCACCACCCACAAGCAAGGGTACGTTTAGTTCGATAGGGATGAACATACCGAGGGCAAATGCCAAAGCTGGAATTTTGCAACGATCAAGCACTAAGGCAATCACCGCACCAATACCATAAAGCACCCATGGGGCACCTTGTCCGCTCATCAGTGGTTTGATAACTGCTGCCATTGCATTGGCTTGTGGGGCTGCGAGTTTACCTGAATCGAAACCATAGGTTTTGTTGAGCATCATCATCACACCCGCAACGGTTGCTGCCGAAATAATCGTACCCAAAAACTTCCATGTTTCTTGCTTCTTTGGAGTTGTTCCGAGCCAATATCCTATCTTTAAGTCGGTTATAAACGAACCCGCCATGGACAAGGCTGTGCAGACAACGCCTCCCATCAGTAGTGCAGCAAGCATGCCTGCGTTGCCTTTTAGTCCGACAGCTACCATCACGACAGATGCCAAAATAAGTGTCATGAGTGTCATTCCCGATACAGGGTTAGAACCAACAATGGCAATGGCATTGGCTGCAACGGTTGTAAACAGAAAGGCAATCACCGTTACCAACAAGATGGCTACAACGGCATGGAGCAAGTTGAATTGCATCACACCAAAATAGAAGAACAAGAAGATAATAATCAATGTAGCAATACTTCCAAAGGCAATGATTTTAAAAGAAATGTCACGTTGTGTGCGCAGTACACTTTCTTGATTTCCTCCCTTTCCTTTCATCTCACGTGCTGCCAGTCCTACGGCACTTTTGATGATGCCCCACGACTTGATGATACCGATTATACCCGACATGGCGATGCCTCCAATACCTATTGAGCGAGCATAAGCCTTAAAGATTTGCTCTGGACTCATGTCGCCCACTGCCATTGTGATGGATGGATCCCATTGATTAAGAACTGTGTCGGGAAAGGCGAGTGCCATACCTGGTACAATGAGCCACCACACTGCCAGTGACCCCATACAAATGATGAAGGCATATTTCAATCCGATGATGTAGCCTAAGCCCAATACGGCAGCCCCTGTATTGAGTTTTAAAACCAATTTTGCTTTCTCGGCGATGGTTTCTCCGAAGCCAACCATACGACTCGTTACGGTTTCATTCCACCATCCGAAGGTGGCAATTACGAAGTCGTAAAGTCCGCCCACCAAACCAGCGATGAGTAGGGGTGTTGCCTGACTACCTCCTTTTTCGCCACTCACGAGTACCTGTGTTGTGGCGGTAGCTTCTGGAAATGGATATTTTCCGTGTTGATCCTTTACAAAGTATTTTCTAAATGGAATGATAAACAAAATTCCCAGCACGCCACCTAAGGCTGCAGCGATGAATATTTGTAGAAAGTCGGCATCCAAATTGAGCATGTAAATGGCGGGCATGACAAATATTCCACCTGCCACCACTGCTCCTGAACATGCTCCGATACTCTGAATGATGATGTTTTCGCCCAGTGCATTCTTTCTGCCTGTTGCCGAAGAAAGTCCGATGGCAATGATGGCGATAGGGATGGCGGCTTCAAACACTTGTCCAACCTTCAATCCCAGATAGGCTGCTGCAGCTGAAAAGAGTACAGCCATGAGAATACCCCATGTTACCGACCATCCGTTTACTTCCTTGAAGTGCCTTGACGGGCTCATTATCGGTTCATAATCCTCGCCCTCTTTCAGTTCTCGAAAGGCGTTTTCGGGGAGTTCTGCATTTAGTTTTTCATTGTCTTTCATATGCGTTTCTGATTTTATAATGATTGTTTTATTAAACCCAAATCGGCCATTCGACCGCTCGGCTTTCTTTTTATTCTCTTTCTTCACTTCCCAACGGCTTGCATTCGCTTGGTCTTTAATGACCGGATTGAGTTAAACAGTCTTGTACTTGTCTATGCTAAGACAACATCTAAGGTCATCATTAAGGCAAAGCCAATGGCAAAACCGATGGTGGCGAGGTTGGAATGTTCGCCCTGTGAGGCTTCGGGTATGAGTTCTTCCACCACCACATAGATCATTGCACCAGCGGCAAAGCTCAACAAATAGGGCAGGGCGGGGGTAAGCGTGCTTGCCAAGAGTATGACAAGAATACCACCAATGGGTTCAACGATACCACTCAACGAGCCTATGACGAATGATTTCATACGAGAGTTGCCAGCTTCCCGCATGGGCATTGAGATGATGGCACCCTCTGGAATGTTCTGAATGGCAATACCTATTGCCATCACCAGTGCGGCAGGCATTGAAATGGCACTGCCTTCTTGCAATGCGCCTGCAAGAACAACGCCCACTGCCATGCCCTCGGGCAGGTTGTGAATGGTTACGGCAAATGTGAGCATTGCTGTTCGGCTGAGGCGGCTTTTAGGTCCTTCGGGCTTGGTGCTATTGAGATGAAGGTGAGGGGTGATGTAGTCAATGAGTAACAAAAAAATGATACCAAACAAAAAACCGAGGAGTGCAGGAATAATGCGCAGGCGTCCTTGGTCTTCCACCATATCCATGGAGGGGATGAGCAACGACCACACTGAAGCAGCCACCATCACACCAGAGGCAAAACCCAATAGTGATTTTTGCAGTCTGATGGACATCTCATTTCGCATGAAAAAGACGAAAGCAGAGCCTAACATCGTACCCAATAGGGGCAGTAAAAGTCCTATGATAGTTCCTTCCATTGTTTTCTTTTGCGTCTTTAGCAATCCGATGTGATCGCCGATATATGTTTTTTGTAGGCTACAAAGATAAGTATTATTTTTCATTTATTGCTCACGGAATAGGAAAATTATGTCTACCTTTGCATTATTATGAAAGTAGTTGTCGCATTAGGGTCGAATAAAAATCAGGAAGAAAACATACGACGGGCGCAGAAATGTTTGATGGAAATTTTCCCAAACATTGTCTTCGATGCGCCTGTTTGGACAAAACCTGTTGGCATTGTTTCCGACTTGTTTCTCAATTGTTTAGGACGAATGGAGACTATGAAGCAAGAAGCCGAACTGATAACGATTTTTAAAGAAATTGAACGCAGTATGGGCGATTCGCATGCAAATCACCAACAGGGTTTTGTGTGGATTGATATTGACCTCATCGAACTTGATGGGCGCAGAATAAAAAACATAATATGGCAATAAAACGAGGTGTTTTTCTTTTTCTTTTGATGACGTTTTTGTCGTTAAGCACCTATGCTGACGACACAGATAAAGTGCAGCTTGAGAAGGCTTTGGCTTATTTCAATTCGGAAAAATACCACGAGGCGTTGCTCATTTTCCAACGTTTGGATACCGATTATAAGTTGAACGATCGTTTTCGTGCTTATATTGGCTTGTGCTACTATTATGAATGGGACTACGATAAGGCTGTGGCATATCTTGATGAAGTGTTGCCACGTCTTTCTATGCTTTCACCGAGCGAGCAATTGGTTTATTTCTATGCTGTCGGTGAGAGTTATTTCCAATTGGGCAATTATGAAAATGCATCCGAACGTTATTTGGTAGCATTGCAGTTGGCGCACAAGGGAGAACGTGCAGAGATTTATTATAAGCTTGCCGTTGCACAGATGTTCTTGAAAGCGTGGCAAGTGGCGGCAGACTACTTCTCGTTGGCAGAGCGTGCCTATTCGACTTATCGCAGCAGCGAGGATTGGCAGGCGCGCCTTTCACAAATAGAAAGAATGAAAATAGGCTGTCTTGCCAAAGTAATGGAAGACAGCCAAACGAGCAATTGTGTGGTTTGCAGCCTGCTGAAACGCTCTGTTAGCGCATCACTTTCACTGCATGTTTCTTGTTATTATCATCCGTCAAAACCTTAATATATATGCCCTTTGCTGGTTTTTGAATACGTCTGCCAGACAGGTCGTAATACACTGTCGATGCGTTTGACGTTTCTGTGTTTGCTACGTTTTCTATACCTGCACTTGGGCGTAAGTGCCATGCAATTTCAGAATGCCTTTTTTTATTGCCACCATAGTAAACCGACTGCACACCTACTTTTGTGAAATTGTCCATGAAGTAATAGATCTTGTGCAACGATGCGTCAAACGTGATGTCATAGTCTTCCGTGAAGTTGTAGGGAATTTCAGTTAGGTTTTCTTTTAAGGAAATATAAACCTCTGGCGTGAATGTAAATAGTTGGCTATCATCATCGAAATAGATGTAATAAGTCATTTTTTTCGCTTCAAGTGAGCGTTGAGAGAGCGGTTAGTGGCTTTATTTATAGCCGCCCAGCTTCTCCCAAATAGCTGTCTTTGAAGCCCAAGAAATAGAGCACACCATCAAGTCCTATGGTTGTGATGTTCTGTTCGGCATTGGCTTGTACACGTGGTTTAGCATGGAAAGCAATTCCCAATCCTGCTTCCGAAATCATAGGCAGGTCGTTTGCACCATCGCCCACAGCAATGGTTTGCGCCAAATTCACCTTCTCCACTTGTGCAATGAGTTTCAAGAGTTCTGCCTTTCGGTTGCCATCAACGATTTCTCCCAAATAACGTCCAGTGAGTTTGTTGTCTTCGTCTATTTCAAGTTCGTTTGCATAGACATAATCTATGCCGTATTTGCGTTGCAGATAATGCCCGAAGTAGGTAAATCCACCGCTGAGTATGGCGATTTTGTATCCGCAATTCTTCAAAACGGTCATTAGGCGGTCTACCCCCTCTGTGATAGGCAGGTTTTCTGCAATTTCTTGCATCACACTGGCATCCAATCCTTTGAGCAATGCAACACGTTCTGTGAAACTTTCTTTGAAGTCGATTTCTCCCCGCATCGCACGTTCTGTTATTTCCGCCACTTTCTCACCAATGCCTGCTTTCTTTGCCAATTCGTCTATGCACTCAGTTTGAATGAGTGTAGAGTCCATATCGAAACAAATCAGTCGGCGCATACGTCTGTACATTGTGTCTTTCTGCAATGAAAAATCAATGCCCTGTTCGTGGCTCATCTGCATGAGTTCGGCTTGCAAATGGTCATAGTTCTTGGGTGTTCCACGTAGCGAAAATTCTATGCAGGCACGCACGTTTTGGTTTTGTTTACGAATGCTTCGACGTCCTGTGAGACGAAGGATGGAGTCGATGTTCATGTGATGTCGGGCAATGACTTTTGTGGCAGCCTCTATGCTTTTTGCCGACAAGGAACGTCCAATGATGGTCAGAATATAGCGGTTTTTTCCCTGTCCGTCCACCCAGTTTTCATATTCATCGTCTGAAACGGGTGAAAAGCCGATGTTCACACCCAATTCAGTGGCTTTGAATAGCAATTCTTTCATCACTTGTCCAGAGTTGAGGCTGGTTGTTCGGATGAGAATACCGAGTGAGAGAGTGGAATGAATATCCGCTTGACCGATGTCAAGGATTTTTGCATCATATTTTGAGAGAATTTCCATCACAGAAGCGGTCAATCCTGGACGATCTTCACCTGTGATGCGAATGAGAATTTGTTCTTCTTCTATATAGTTTTTATTTTTCATATGATTTCTTTTTAGATCGTTAGAGTTTTCTTTTTATCTTAATTTATTCACTTCCCAACGGCTTGCATTCGCTTTTCGGTATTTTGTTTATTGTTTTCTCTTGAAGTAGTTCGCTACATCTGCGCTAAAACGCTAAACAATCCGTACAGACAATCAGCTACAATCTGTTGGGCGTTAATGAACGAATTGGGATTAATATTGTAATCTATTGATAATCATGAAGAAAATTTCTTTGTAAAGAATGATTTATAAGTGAGCCTCAGTTGCGATGCAAATAAGGCTCACTCGCCTTGCAACTATACCTCAGTTACAATGCAAATGATCTTCGGCAAAAAATCATTTATTTTTGGCGGAGTTTTCCTTTTGCTTCAGCTAAAGCGTCCACCCAGTTTGTGTCGAGTGAAAATTGGGTGAGGTAGCCAGAATTGTTGACATAAGAAAGTACTAAATCTTTGTCCTCATCCTTGTAAAGCGGATGGTTGAGACTCGCATCACGAAAGATTTTCATGATCCACGCTTGGTCTTTTGCTGTTGCAGCTTTGGTATATTCTTTTGTGAAGAGATTTACAAAGTCATACATGAAATAAGCCATTGAGTCAAGGCGATTGTTCAAACTTTTTATCTCTTCGGCTTTGAGCGTGTTCGTATCATCAGTGATTCGTTCGAGCGTTTTAGACTTCAAATAGGAAATGGCATCTACTTTGAACGATGCAATTTTTCTAACATTGGTGTCTTCCGACTTGTTTGCTGCAACCTTGAACGAACTGCGATAAATCTGTTCGTGAACTCTTGTTTGTTCTTGTGCCTTTATTGTGGTGAGGCTCATGAAAGCCATTGCCACTATCCATAAAATTTTGTTCATCTTTTTCTTTTTTTCTTTTAATTTGATTTATGCGTGTTGATTAATTTTCTGTATTGTTTGTGGAATGATTTAAACCAAATCGGTCATCAGACCGTTAGGGTTTCCTTTTTCTTTTATTTTTCACTTCCCAAGGGCTTGTATCTGCTT
>JALFSW010000046.1 GCA_022779305.1 Prevotella sp.
ACTAAGGCTCACTTGCGAGGTAACTGAGGCTCATTTGCACGACAAGTGAGCCTCAGTTGGAAAATGACGCTAGGTGTATGCTAAATAATAGCTTATCAATTAAAAATGGATTCAAGAAAATTTGATGGGTGGTTGGGGTAAAAATGAAATTTGGCAGGAAAAATACAAAAAAAATACCGAACCTCTCTCGAGATTCGGCTTTTTTTATCTCTAACTAAAATTTTTCAAAAAATGAGAAAGGGGGCTTCACAGCAACCTTGTTATCTCTCCTTAACAATCTATTAAATTTACCTTAAATAAATAACTAAAACCTAAATTTATTACTACTAACCTAAACAATCTATTAACCTTTTGACGATGCAAAGGTACAAGAGTTTTCTTTCAGCTGCAAATAATTTGAGCTTAAAATGCAAATTTGCGCTCCTTTCTTGATATATGTCAAACGGAATGCTGAGAAAAGGCATATAAAAACCACGTTTTCTTTGTTTTATCCTTTATTTTCATTGATTTTGTTTTGTTCCGTAGGGGGAAAACCGTGTGTTCATTGGTAAAATTTAGTAAGCTCAATTGCTAACCAACAGGCGAGCCAGTGTGTTCGCACCTTTGCGCCTGTCTATTTCTCTCACAGAAGGTATATATAATTAAGGTGGGCATCTTTATTTACACTCACGAATGCGACGTTCAAAGTGTATGGATGCTTTTTCTTGATGAATTGATGATTATTTCTATCTTTTCTTGTATCTTTGCAAAAACTGAGAAGAAAATGCGGGTACTCATAGTAAATACAAGCGATAAGACAGGAGGAGCTGCCGTTGCTGCCAACAGACTGAAAGACGCACTGAACAATAATGGTGTGAAGGCAAAAATGTTGGTGCGCGACAAAATCACCGATGATGTCACGGTGGTGGGACTTGCGCAAGGCGTGCGCACCAAATGGAACTTGCTATGGGAGCGATGGTGTGTTTTTTGGCACTTACGCCTATCTCGTAAACATCTTTTTGAAATTGATATAGCCAATATTGGCGCCGACATCACAAAATTGCGGGAGTTTCAAGAAGCCGATATCATCCATCTTTCATGGATCAATCAAGGTATGCTTTCGATAGACAACATTCGCCGCATATTGGCTTCCGGAAAACCAGTGGTGTGGACGATGCACGACCTTTGGCCTGCCTCGTCGATCTGTCATTATGCACATGGCTGCGAAGGATTTAAGTGTGGCTGTGGAAATTGCCGATTGTTGCCAGGTGGCGGAAGTAAGAACGACCTTTCTGCAAAGGTTTTTCGGAAGAAAAAAGCTATTTTTTCGCACAACAATATTTGGTTTGTGGCGTGCAGTCAGTGGCTTGCAGGACAAGCACGTCAAAGCGGATTGCTAACCGAACAGTTTGTTACGAACATCCCCAACCCCATAGATACCCACTTTTTTTGTCCGCAAGACAAGGCGAAAACACGTCAAACATTGGGCTTACCCGCAGAAAAGAAAGTGATTCTCTTCGTTTCGCAACGTGTTACCGACAAACGAAAGGGCATGGACTTTTTTATTGCAGCCATCGAACGATTGGCGAGACAATATCCCACGTGGCAGTCGTCTGCTTGCATCGCTATCTTAGGCAGCCATGCCGAAGATCTCACCCAAGCGTTAGCAATGCCTGTCTATCCACTCGGCTATGTTACCGATGCGCAGCAAATTTGCAATGTTTATAATGCTGCGGATGTTTTTGTGTTGCCCTCTTTAGAAGATAATCTGCCCAACACGATTATGGAGGCGATGGCATGTGGTGTACCTTGTGTAGGGTTTAGAGTCGGCGGTATCCCAGAAATGATAGACCATCGCCTCAATGGCTATGTAGCCGCCGAACGCGATAGCCGCGATTTGGCAGAGGGCATAGCTTGGACACTTGCCGATGAGAACCACACACGTTTGTCTTTGGGAGCTGTGGAAAAAGTACGGAGATGTTATTCGCACCACAGTGTAGCGATGCGATATATCGAAGTTTATAATCAAGCAATAGCAAGTAAGAATTATCAAATATGATAACAATTTCAGTTGTAACAATAACATTCAACGCAGCCAAGCACCTGAAGTCTACGCTCGACAGCGTACTGATGCAAAGCTATCCCCATGTGGAACACCTGATCGTTGATGGTGCTTCGACCGATGACACGTTGAGCATAGCTTCTGCCTATGAAGAGGTCTCCAATAATGCGGAGAACGAACACGTGATCCGCATACAAAGTGAACCCGACAAGGGACTCTATGACGCCATGAACAAAGGGTTGGCATTGGCATCGGGCGATTATGTTGTTTTTTTGAACGCAGGAGATGCTTTTCCAGCCACAGATACGCTCGAACAAGTGGCACTCATTGCCGAGGGAGGCGATGGAGAAGACCACCCGGCAGTGGTGTATGGTGATACGGATATTATCGATGAAATGGGCAATTTTGTTCGTCATCGCCGCCTTCAACCTCCCGAAACACTTTCGTGGCATTCTTTCAAAGAAGGCATGTTGGTTTGCCATCAAGCGTTCTATGCACGGTTGGACATTGCTCGCCGTGTTACCTATGATTTGAGGTATCGTTTTTCAGCCGATGTGGATTGGTGCATTAGGATTATGAAAGTGGCAGAGGAGGAAGGACTGCCCTTGCGCAATGTGCATTCGGTGATTGCCAATTATCTCAATGAAGGACAAACAACGAAAAATCATCGTACGTCTTTAAAAGAACGATTCGATGTTATGTGTCACCATTATGGCGTATGGACAACCATCGTGCAACATCTGTGGTTTGTTGTGCGCCATTTTCGGACTGCATAGTTGTATTAGGAATAGGGTAGAGCGATGGAAAATAAGCCAACAGAAACATTAAAGGAACGAACCGCACGGGGATTGTTTTGGAGTGCTTTGAACAATGGTGCGATGCAATTGCTCAATATTGTCATTGGTGTTTTCTTGGCACGTTTACTTTCTGCGAGCGATTACGGACTTGTGGGAATGCTTGCCGTTTTCACAGCTTTGGCAGGGGCGTTGCAAGAAAGTGGTTTTACTTCGGCACTGACCAATCTCAAACGTCCTACGAGCAATGATTATAATGCTGTTTTTTGGTTCAGTGTGTTGGTGAGTTGTGTTTCCTATGGATTACTTTTCTTCTCTGCTCCTTTAATAGCTGGTTTCTTTCAGCATCCAGAACTGACGCAGCTATCGCGTTTTCTCTTCATTTCTCTGTTTTTTTCTGCCATCGGAACAGCTCCAAATGCCTATGTTTTCAAGAATATGATCGTGAAAGAAGTTACCATCTTGCGTGTGTCTTCTTTATGTTTTTCGGGCATTGTAGGTGTTGTCTTAGCACTGAAAGGTTATGCTTATTGGAGTTTGGCGTGGCAGCAAGTAACGTTTATTGCTGTGATGAATGTCGGTCGTTTCTTTCTCATTAATTGGCGTCCCACATTGCACATTGACTTTCGCCCCATTCGTAGGATGTTTGCCTTTAGTTATAAGATTTTGCTAACCACAATTGTAAACGTTTTCAGCCAAAACATTCTTACGTTCATCTTTGCTCGCCTTTATCCAGTGGCAACCGTGGGAAACTTTACACAAGCGTTTAAATGGCAAACGATGGCGAGTGGACTGGTTACGGGAACAATTTCGCAAGTAGCCCAACCCATACTTGTCGAGGTGAACAATGATAGGGATCGCCAGGTGAGCGTTTTTCGTAAATTGCTGCGTTTCACTTCTTTCCTTGCTTTCCCTGCAATGTTTGCCCTCGCAATGGTTTCGCATGAGTTTATCGTCATACTCTTGTCGGAAAAGTGGCTTGATAGTATTCCAATGTTGCGTTTGTTAGCGATTGGTGGAGCTTTTTTGCCTTTTTATGCGATTTATCAGAACCTCATCATCAGTCGTGGTAAGTCGGCAATCTACCTATGGTGTACGTTATGTTTGATAGCTTTGCAAGTGCTTTCAATCCTTGTTTTCCATGCAGAGGGAATGCTTTTCATTGTGCGTATATATACATTTTTAGTCATTTCTTGGTTACTCGTTTGGCAATACTTTGCTTGGCGGGCAATAGGTGTGAAACTTCACCATGTCTTGAAAGATGTTTTCCCCTATTTATTGCTTTCGGCTTTGGTGATGTTTGGGGTTTATTGGGTAACGCAAAGCATTGAAAATCTGTTGCTCTTACTCTTTGTCAGGCTCTCGTTGGCATTCACGCTTTATCTTATTTTGCTTCGCTTGATGGGGGCTAAGATGCTCAATGAATGTTTGGGGTATCTGAAAAAGAAACGAAAATAGGCTTCTTCTCTTTGCCTATGTTCCTGCGTCGTATTTCACTTTGACTTTGTAACGATAGGATTATAAAAAAAAGCATTGCGCCACTTTTATGCAGCTGCAATGCTTCTATTTTATTACAATAATATTATAGTTGTTTTTTGGTATTTTCTTTTTTATTATTTCACTTTTTCTTCAAAACTTAGCATGTGTTCAGGTGCAAGAATTGCATCGAGTTTTTCTTTTGTAAGAATTCCTTTTTCTAGCACAAGATCGTAAACAGAACCGCCTGTTTCGAGGGCTTCTTTCGCAATCTTTGTACTGTTCTTGTAGCCGATGTAGGGGTTCAATGCAGTAACAATACCGATTGAGTTCTTTACAGCTGCGAGGTTGCGTTCTCTGTTTACGGTGATTCCATCGATACAAAGCTCACGGAGTGTGTCCATTGCATTACCCATCCATGTAATACCCTCTATCAAGCATTCAATGATGATAGGCTCCATAACGTTCAGCTGCAACTGTCCAGCTTCCGCAGCAATCATCACTGTTGTATCGTTGCCAATCACTTTAAAACAGGTTTGGTTTGTTATTTCTGGAATAACAGGATTAACCTTACCTGGCATGATGCTTGATCCAGGTGCCATAGGAGGCAAGTTGATTTCATTCAAACCGCAGCGAGGACCAGATGCCATCAAACGAAGGTCGTTGCAAATCTTAGAAAGTTTCACAGCCAAACGTTTCAAAGCACTGCTGTAGCTCACGTAAGCTCCTGTATCGGGTGTTGCTTCTACGAGATCTTCGCCTGCAACAAATTCCATACCCGTGAGTTCGCTCAACTTCTCTGCGCAAATCTTTGGGAAGCCCGGTGCAGCATTCAATCCTGTACCGATAGCCGTACCACCCATGTTGATTTCATGGAGCAAAGCTGCATTGCGGTTGAGGTTCAGAATTTCTTCTTGCAAGGTGTTGGCGTATGCGTTGAACTCTTGTCCGCTGGTCATTGGCACAGCGTCTTGCAACTGCGTACGTCCCATTTTGATGGCATCTTTAAACTCTTCGCCTTTCTTGCGGAATGAGGCAATGAGTTTTGCAAGCGACTCTGTGAGCGTTTTGTTCATACGAATGATGGTTAAACGAATAGTCGTTGGGTACACATCATTTGTAGACTGCCCGCAGTTGGCGTGATCATTGGGCGAGCAATATTGATATTCGCCCTTTTGGTGTCCTAAGATTTCGATTGCACGGTTTGCGATTACCTCGTTGGCGTTCATATTCACCGACGTGCCTGCACCACCTTGCACCATATCAGTGACAAAGTCGCCGTGCATCTTTCCTTCGATGATTTCGCGACAAGCCTGCGCCATTGCGTCGCAAATGCTGTTGTCGATTTCGCCCAACGCACGGTTGGTTTCCACGGCAGCCAGTTTCACATAGGCAATAGCCACTACATAATCGGGATAATCACACATCCGTTTGCGCGAAATGTGGTAGTTGTTCACTGCACGTTGTGTTTGCACGCCATAATAAGCGTTTGCAGGAACTTTCAATTCCCCTAAAAGGTCGCTTTCTACGCGGAAAGCTTGTTCATTGTTGTTCATCTTTTTTAGCCTTTAAGATTATTATAAATGATTCAAATACTTCATATATTGTCGTTTCGTGTGTCTTTTTTGCTCACCCACACGATTTAGTATTCCTCAAAATAGTGTTGAATTTCTTTCCAATCCTTTGTCTTTGTCAGCGCAAGCATAAGCAAAACACGTGCTTTCTGAGGATTGAGATTGAGTGAAGCAACAAAGTTATATTTCTCGTCGTCAACTTCTCCATTCAGGTTTGTTGCTCCATAAGGAACACGACTCGACCGCACAATCTGAATACCTTCGTTTTGCGCACGCACTGCAACATCAAAAACGTCCTTATAGAAATTGCCATCTCCCACACCCGCTAAGACGATGCCGTCATACTTTGCATCTACGAAAGCTTGTATTGGGAGGGGCGAGCAGTTGGCATATCCATAAACAATGCCCACTTTTGGGAGTGTCGATAGGTTGCTCACATCGAATACTGATGCAGTGCCTTGCTTACTCATAGGTTTGTGGAGATACACTGCCTTTCCGTTGTAGACATATCCTGTTTCGCCATATATACCACCTTGGAACGCAGCCACATCTGTCGTGTGTGACTTGAACACCGATTTGGCTTCAAAAAGCTGATTGTTCATACACACCATTACGCCTTGTCCTTTCGATGCTGGATCTACCAATGCACAAACAGCATTATAGAGATTGGCTGGACCATCGGCACTGATGGCGGTTGAAGGGCGCATAGCACCCACCAATACAACGGGTTTGTCTGATTTTACCGTTAAAGAGAGGAAGTAGGCTGTTTCTTCCATTGTATCAGTTCCGTGGGTTACCAACACCCCATCATAGTCCTCGTTATTGAGAAGTTGATTGATGCGTTTTGCCAATTTGAGCCACACTTCATCGTTCATATCCTGACTACCGATGTTCACCACTTGCTCACCCGACACGTTTGCCAAGTCTTTTATCTGTGGTACGGCGTTCAGCAGTGTTTCAATACCCACTTGTCCAGCACCATAGGCAGAACTGGTTGCCGATGTTGATACTCCGGCAATGGTGCCACCCGTTGCCAATACCCTGATTTTGGGTTTCTGTGCCACTGCTATAGACGAAACAAAGCACGCTATCAATAGCAAAAATGAAATCTTAAATCTTCTCATTGTGCAATTATTTTTTATGTTATATGAATGTTGTTTACCTTAATTATAGAAGTCTACTATATGAATTGAATGATCAAAACACCTACGGCTATCGACACGAAGGTGGTGACGAAGCCAGGCAACTGAAAGCTGTGATTGATGACATACTTTCCCACATGGGTTGTACCCGTTCTGTCGAAGCTCAAGGCTGCCACTTCTGTAGGGTAATTGGGCAAGAAGAAATAGCCATTGCAGGCGGTAAACATTGCTACCAAAAGCAACGGATTGATACCCAAGGCAATCCCCACAGGATAAAGCGTTGTAACCGTAGCAGCTTGCGAGAAGAGCATGATGCTCAACACAAACAAGGCTACTGCAAAGAGCAATGGAGCTGTGGCAATCATTCCCGAAAGGGCATTGTTGAGTGTTTCGGCATTGCCCGTATAAAACGTGCTGCCCATCCACGCTATACCGAAGATGGCAACAACGGCATTCATCCCTGCTTTGAAGATGTTGCCATTCACCGCTTCGTTCACATCAGCTTTTCCAACGAAGAGAATGAGTGCGGCTGTTGACATCATGATCATTTCTATCGTTTGGCTCATCGTGACACTTTCGGGGCGCAACGAAGGGAAGAAACCGAAGACAATCACCAACGCAACACCCAGCAAGAATGCCCAAACCGAGTATTTCGCACGTGGGTTAGATTGTGTGTCTGCCATTTCCAAAAGACGGGCGTCGTCTGCTGGATTAATAATGCCAGCTTTCACACGGCGTTGGTATTCTGGATCGTCTTCCAATTCTTTGCCCACCTTGTTTTGAATAAAGGCTGCAACGAGGATGGCAACAAGCGAAGAGGGAATAGCAACCATCAATATAGTTCCGAGCTCTATGCCCTGATTGCCGAGAATGTCTTGACTGATCATCGCTGCTGTGGCGGCACTCACCGGACTTCCTGTGATGCCCAGCGATGCGGCTATAACGCTGAGGCTCATCGGGCGTTCAGGGCGTATTTTGTTGGCTTGTGCGATTTCGGAGATAATGGGGAGGAGCGAATAGGAGGTGTGTGCCGTACCTGCCACGATGCAGAACAACCAACAGGTGAGCGGACCAAAATAGGTGATATGCGTGGGATGCTTTTTCAGAAATTTTGCAGCCACCCTCACTAAGTATTCCAAACCTCCAGAGGCTTGCAAAGTTGCGGCAGCAGAAATCATGGCAACAATGATCATCATCACGTCGATAGGGGCTGTTCCAGGTTGTAATCCAAAGATATAGACCAAAATAAAGACGCCAATCATTCCATAAATTCCTAATCCGATGCCGCCTATGCGTGCACCGATGAAGATCATCAGGAGGACAACAAGAAGTTGTAATATTACGAGTGTTGTTACCATAATTTCATTAAAAGGCAGATATGATTGCTTTTGTCCCTGCAAATATACCAAATAATTTATTCCTCTTACCATTATTCCCTAAAAATATAGTATGATTAACGTTGTTTAACGGCAAAATGTAAAGTGGTGATATTATAGGTGGATTTCTTTTTCAAAAAATCTGTCATTTTGTAAAGCATTGTCTCATTTTTTTATTTATCTTTGCAGAAGTATCTATCAAACATTATTAGAATTATGAATATAGGAGAAAAAGCCCCTGACGTATTGGGGAAAGACCAAGATGGCAATCTACTGAAAGTGAGCGATTATCAAGGCAAGAAGATTGTGCTATATTTTTATCCAAAGGATTCCACCCCAGGTTGCACCTCGCAGGCTTGCAATTTGCGCGACAACTACGAACTGATGCTCAAGCGTGGTTATGTGATCATTGGTGTGAGTGTGCAGGATGAAAAATCGCACAAGCGTTTCATCGAGAAAAACAACCTACCTTTTCCGCTCATTGCCGATGTAGACAAAACGCTCAATGAGACCTTTGGCGTTTATGGAGAGAAAAAGATGTGTGGCAGAACCTATATGGGTACGTACAGGACCACCTTTATTATCGATGAAAACGGCAATATTGAGGAAATCTTCACACCGAAACAAATCAAGGTGAAAGAACACGCTGAACAAATTTTTGCCGCTGCTGATGCAAAAATAAAAGGTTAAGTAACCTTTGCAAATCCTTTAGAGAAAACCCTCAATGCCATAAGCAATTTTTAGTGCATTTTATCGATATTCCAACTAAGCCTCAGTTGCGTTGCAAGTAAGGCTTAGTTAGAACGCAAATGAGCCTCAGTTATTCGCTAACTGAGGCTCATTTATTATCCCCAATCGGTCATTAAGACCGTTAGGATTTTCTTTTTATCTTATTTATTCACTTCCCCTTGGTCTCTAATGGTCAAATTGGGATTATGTGGGTTTTATTTGCCCGACTTTTTACGCAAAGCGTACTTCACGGATGTAGGGATGCTTTGACCAAGTATTCCTCTGTATTCGATTAATTGAATATCTTTAAATTGTTAATAATCAATATGTTTTACAGACCTACTTTGTCCAAATTCACAAACCAATGGATCTGTTTTTTCGCCCCTTTTGATGCTGGATCGAAATTCAGTCGGAGAACGATGCGACCTTGAACAGGGCGCCCGTTTTTCTGTGCTGGTGTCCATTTAGGCATTGCCGAAAGCAGTCTGATGGTTTCTTTGCGGAAGTGTTGTGCTGCCTTTGTGGTGAGTGCTTTCTGTTCCGCCTCCTTGAGTTGACTGAATTTAGGGTTAGTTGCCTTCAGATTGGTAACTTCCATTACTTTTATGCCTGTTATGCTGCCGTCCATTTCCACATTGAAAACAGCCAAAACACTGGCTTCCATCTTCATTTTTTGTGTTTTGAACGTGTAGCGTTGATTGTTTTGCAAGTAATCATCGAGTGCTTCCTTACCACCCACAAATTCAGGGTTCACATCCACTGCAGCTCCATTGATTTGCAACGAAGGCTTCAAGGCTTCGAGTTTTTGGCGCAGGCGGTTGATTTCCACAGTGCCCATCACTACCTTTCCTTGTGGGTCGATGAGATACATCGTAGGTATCCACTCCACATTATACAAGCGATCGATAAACGTCTCACGCTTCCACTTTTTGAGTTCGCTCACTTGCATCCAGTTCATTTGATAGGTCTCCCAATAGGTTTTCACCCATGCGTCTTTGTTCGTATCAAACGAGATACCTATGAAACGCACATTGTAGTCATTGAAATCTTTCCAAAGTGCTTTCATTGCGGGGATGTCTTTCCGACAGTCGCCACACCATGAAGCCCAAAAATCGAGCACAACATAGCTGCCACGATAGTCGCTCAATTGAATATTTTTACCATCGGCAGTTTGCAGCGTGAAGTTGGGTGCAGTCACGCCAGGCTTTAGAAGTTTTTTAGCATACTGTGCATCAAGCTCTTGCGCTTGCACACCCATGAAGGCTGCAAGCCATAGGAATGTAAAAAGAATTATTCGTTTCATAATCATCTATATTTTTTCTATTTTTAAAATTTGGTCGCAATAGTTCATCACCGCAGGACGGTGGGTGATGAAGATAATCGTCTTGTCTTTCTTTGAAAGAATGTTGCGCAACAAAAGGCGTTCTGTTTCGGGGTCGAGTGCAGAGGTAGCCTCGTCGAATATCATAATGGTGCGGTTGCGCAGTAGTGAACGTGCGATGGCAATGCGCTGTGCCTGTCCCTCGCTCAGTCCTCCGCCCTGTTCTGTGCATTGTGTTTCCAAACCTTCGGGCAAATCGAAAACGAAATCGGCACAACTCTTTCGCAGTGCATCTTCCATTTCTTCAGTAGTTGCATGGGGTTTGCCTAAGAGTAGGTTGTCGCGTATCGTACCACTCATAAGTGTATTGCCCTGCGGCACATATACAATGTTCGTTCGGAAGCGTGGAGTCAGTCGGTGGCTTTCTCGTTTATTGTAGATTTCCACCGTTCCACTTTGTGGGCGCAACAAAGCCAATATCAAGCGTATGAGGGTAGTTTTCCCTGACCCTGTTTCGCCCAAAACAGCCGTACAAGAACCTGGTTGGAAATCGAAAGAAAGTTTATCGATAACGTTCCCATCTGCCACTTCGTAGGCATAACTCACTTCTCTGAATCGCACCCCAATTTGGCTGCCCATCTCTATCGGTTCGCCCTGTTCTTCAAGGAGGCTTTCTTCTAATTCCATCAGTCGTTCGGCAGCCGTGAAAACAGAAACAAAGGATGGGACAAGGCGTGTGAGTTGGCGTGCAGGACTTTGAATTCGATTGACCAATTGCAAAAAAGCTGTCATACCACCGAAAGTCAGTGTCCCACCTGCCATACGGATGGCTGCCCACGTAAAAGCCACAAGATAGCCGAGCGAGAATCCAAAATTGAGCGCAAAATTGGATAGGAGCGAAAATTTTGTGCGGCGGATGACCTTCTTTCGCAGGTCGCTGTGGGTTTCTTCGAGCTTACCAATGACTGAAGTGTCGCCCTCGAGCGTTTTGATAAGCATCCGATGTTGTATGGTTTCTTGGAGAACGCTTTGCACCTTTGAGTCGGTTGTTCGCACCTCACGTGTAAGTGTGCGCATGCGACGCACATACACTTTGCTGAAAAGCACAAACAGCGGTATCATTGCAACAATGATAGACGCCAAACGCCAATCCATCATCATTAAATAAAGGAAAGCACCGATGAAAAGTGTCAATGTAGAAATGGAGTTGGGAATGATTTCGGTTAGGAAATTCACCACATTGGCAACGTCAATTTCCAACCGATTGAGTACGTCGCCCGAATGGTGGCGTTCCTTTCCGTGCCATTCAGATCGCAAAATGCGAGCAAGTAACTTTTGTTGCATGCGATTTTGTGCCTTCACACCGAGCAAATTTCTGATCCAAACAGAGCCGATGTTGAGCGCAAAATCACAAAGCACCAAACTTCCCATGATTGCAACTGCCCAATAGATATTACCCACCAAGGTATGCGATGCAATGTCGATAGCACGCTGAACCGCCCATACCGATGCCAAAGAAACCACTACTCCCAACAAACCTATTACGGCATTGAGGACGGCTTGTAAGCGGTTTCCCCGCCATGCCACCCACAACCACTGAAAAATTTCTTTCGTGGAGTAATGGGTTTCGGGCAGTTGGAAAAGTCTTTTGAAGTGGGATTTTATGCGCATAAGTATTTTTTTTTATTGTGAAATCGCCCTATGGCAATTCTTGTTTCCGCATGTCTGCCCCCCACATCATCTTTGTGCGCAGGGTAGAGAAGAACGATTGGTTACGTCGTTTTACAATACGGAGTTTAAACGGAGCTTTCTTTATCTTCAGTGCAGTACCCTCTTTAAGCCTTTCTGCACGTCCATCGATAGCAATTAAGAAACTGTGGTTGCGGCTTTCCATCTCTAATTTAAGGACAGTGTCATCGCTTATGACAATCGGACGAATGTTTAAACTGTGTGGCGCAACAGGTGTGAGACTCATTATGCCCGTTCTAGGGATCATGATCGGACCTCCATTAGAAAGAGAATAGGCTGTGGAACCAGTAGGAGTACTGATGATCAAACCATCGGCACGATAGGTAGTGAGGTATTCTTTGTCTACGCTGACGTGAATAGAAATCATTGATGCGTCCTCGCGTTTGAGTATGGCGATGTCGTTGAGCGCATAGGGATAGCCTTTCAATGACCCATCCTCGGTTTCAACGGCAATCAATGCTCGTTCGTCAATGTCGAAATCGGCTGCATATATCTCATCAAGGGTGGTTGAAAGTTCTTCGGGCGACACGTTGGCAAGAAAGCCTAATCGACCAAGATTGATGCCAATGATGGGTGTGCGCTTTGTTCCCACCTTGCTGGCTGCCTTCAGAAACGTGCCATCGCCCCCCAGCGAGATGACAAAATCGGCTTTGAAATCATCGTCTTCAAACACACCTGCAAGGCGTGGGTCGCTTTTTAGGGTAGGAGGGAGGACTTCATAGAAAGTTTTTTCTATGTAGACGGCTGCAGTGCGGTGCAACAGATTATCGAATATTTCTTTTATCCGTTCGCCTTCTGTGGCTTTTCTTTCATTGCCAAAGATTGCAAAACGAAGTGTCTTGTTTGTCATTTCAATAGGGTTTACTTTACTTTTCTTTTTTCTTCTTACGCTAAATCGTGAATAATTCGTATATTTGCAAATGCTACGAAAAGAACAACTGCGCCCTACCTATGTGGTTGGGAAAGTGCTGTTGTGGGTTTCGTTTCTGCAAAAATAAGTAATTTTGTTGATAAGTTAAACATAAAACGCAATATATTATGGCTAAGGTTTATGAATTTTTGGCAAATGGCTTTGAAGATGTCGAAGCTCTTGCTGTGATAGACATACTGAGAAGAGGTGGCGTAGAAGTGAAAACGGTGAGCATTTCAGGCGATATTTGTGTCACTTCTTCACATGATGTAACTGTGAAAGCCGACTTATTATTCGATGAAATCGATGATTTTTGCGATGCAGATATGTTGTTGTTACCTGGTGGAATGCCTGGAGCTGCCCATCTGAAAGATCATACCAGACTTGCTGCTGTGTTGCAAAAGCATCACGAAGGAGGCAAACGCATTGGTGCCATTTGTGCTGCTCCGATGGTTTTGGGCTGTCTTGGTATTTTAAAAGGTATGCAAGCAACTTGCTATCCGGGTTTCGATAAATTTTTGGAAGGAGCAAATTATACAGCCGAATTAGTAACCATAGACCGCAATATCACTACGGCAAAAGGTCCAGCTGCATCTTTTCTCTATGCTTTCACCCTCTTGCGTCAACTCACTTCAGAGGAAAAGGCGGAAGAAGTGAAAAACGGAATGTTGATCAACGAGCTCATTGCGCTGCATAAGTAACAGGAAGATGAACTACGTAATTATTGTGGCTGGTGGCAAAGGAATGCGTATGGGGGGCGACATCCCGAAACAGTTTCTACCCATTGGAGGTAGACCTGTACTCATGCGCACGATGGAAAGGTTTAAGGCATACGATGAAACGATAGAGATCATTCTTGTTTTGCCTGAAAGCCAACAGACTTATTGGCAGGAGTTGTGTAAAAAATATGATTTCCACATAGCTCACCAAATTGCGAATGGTGGCGAAACGCGCTTTCAGTCTTCTAAAAATGGTTTGTCGCTCATCCCTAATGACGCAGTTGGGGTGGTTGGTTTTCATGATGGTGTGCGCCCGTTTGTGGCAATTGATACCATAGCACGGTGCTATGAAGCTGCACTTGTCCGTGGAGCAGCCATACCAGTGATGCCCGTAACTGATAGTTTGCGACTTGTTGCAGCAGATGGAACCAGCAAAAATGTTTTGCGGAGTAGCTATCGTGCAATACAAACACCACAAGTTTTCAACATTGCGCTTGCCCAAAAAGCCTTTTCGCAAGATGAATGGGAGGCGTTTACCGACGATGCAAGTGTAGTGGAACAATTAGGAGCGTACATTGAAATGGTTGATGGAAATCGTGAAAACATCAAACTCACCACCCCTTTCGACCTACAAATTGCTGCAACAATATTGACATAAAATGGATATTCTCAAGCAAGACATCATGTATCTGGCGGGCGTAGGTCCGAAGCGAAAGGAAATATTGAGCAAGGAACTCAATATCAATTCCTATCAAGACTTGCTGGAGTATTACCCTTATAAATATGTAGACCGAACGAAGATTTATCGCATTTCGGAGCTGGTGCCAGAGATGCCCTATGTGCAGATAAAAGGACGCATTTTGAGTTTTGAGGAATTTGAAATGGGACGTCGGAAAAAACGAATTGTTGCACATTTCAGTGATGGATATGGTGTTTGCGATCTTGTTTGGTTCAATGGTGGTCGCTACATTTACGAGCATTATATCGTCGGAAAAGAATATGTCGTGTTTGGAAAACCCAGTGTTTTCAATCAACGCTTTCAATTCACACACCCCGATATTGACGACCCTGCGGAACTTCAATTGAACAATATGGGTATGCAGCCTTTCTATTCCACCACCGAAAGGATGAAAAAGGCGGGTATAACGTCGCGCACAATAGAAAAACTCACAAAGACGTTGCTATCGAAAATTACAATGCCTATTTCTGAAACATTGCCCGATTTTATTACCAAATCGCTCCATCTTGTCTCAAAAGATGAGGCAATGCGCTACATTCATTATCCAAAATCGGTCGGCGACACTGCAAAAGCACAACAACGGCTCAAGTTTGAGGAACTTTTCTATGTTCAGCTCAACATACTGAGGTATGCAAGCGACCACAGACGGAAATATAGAGGCTATATTCTCAAAACCATTGGAACTCACTTCAATACGTTCTACGCACAAAACCTTCCTTTCCAACTCACAAACGCACAGAAGCGAGTGATGAAAGAAATACATGCCGACCTCAAAAGCGGTCAACAAATGAATCGTTTGCTGCAGGGCGATGTGGGTTCGGGCAAGACCTTGGTTGCACTGATGTCAATGTTGATAGCTATTGATAATGGTTTTCAAGCTTGTTTGATGGCACCCACAGAAATACTTGCTGAGCAACATCTGCAAACCGTTAATGCTTTGATCGAAGGACTGAACATTAAGGCTGCTTTGCTCACAGGCATTGTGAAGGGTAAAAAGCGAGAAGAAGTTTTGGAGGGGTTGCGCAAGGGTACGATACATATTATAATAGGTACGCATGCGATCATCGAAGACAAGGTGCAATTTCTCAACCTTGGTTTGGCAGTTATCGATGAACAACATCGTTTTGGGGTGGCGCAGAGAGCCAAACTTTGGGCAAAGAATAACCAACCACCCCACATTTTGGTAATGACTGCCACGCCTATCCCCCGTACTTTGGCAATGACGATATATGGTGACTTAGATGTTAGTGTTATCG
>JALFSW010000052.1 GCA_022779305.1 Prevotella sp.
AGCAAGGTTGCTCCTTTGGGAAATTTCAACAAGTCGCCCTTAGGTGTGAACACATAGATTTCCTTTTCATAGAGATCAAGTTTGAATTGATCCATCACCTCGAGGTTGTCGCCTGCCTCAAGAGCTGTCCGGATGTCGGCAAGCCACGTGTCCATGCTCCCTTCTGCTTTTACCCCTTTGTAGCGCCAGTGGGCAGCCAACCCATGTTCGGCAATTTCGTCCATTCTTTCTGATCGGATTTGCACCTCCACCCATTTCTTGTCGGGACCCAAAACGGTGATGTGCAAACATTCATAACCATTCGATTTGGGTACAGAAATCCAGTCGCGCAATCTTTTAGGATTGGGTTGATACATATCGGTTACTATCGAATAGGTTTGCCAACATTGCATTTTTTCTTTTTCTTCTGGCGTGTCGAGAATGATGCGAATGGCAAAAAGGTCGTATATCTTCTCAAAACCACATTTCTGTTTCTTCATTTTTTGCCAGATGGAATGAATGGATTTGGTTCGTCCTTTGATGTGAAACTTCAATCCAGCACGCAGGAGTTCTTGGCGAAGTGGCTCAATGAATTGTGTGATGTAGGCATCGCGTGCAGCCTTGGTTTCGTTGAGCTTTTCTTTAATAAAATAGTAGGCATCATGCTCAAGATATTTAAGCGAGAGATCTTCCAGCTCGCTTTTAAGTTGGTACAATCCGAGTTTATGGGCAAGTGGGGCATAGAGATAACTTGCCTCTTCAGAAACTTCACGACGGGCATCAAGGTTGGGCGTGTCTTTGATTTGTCGCATGATGTTCACCCGCTTTGCAATCATGATGAGCACCACTCGCATGTCTTCTGCAAACGAGAGCAAAAGATTTCGGAAGTTTTCGCTCCCGATGGTCGTATTCACTTTGTAAAGTTGTTCGATGCGCAACAGACCACCGATGATCGTTTCCACACCTTTACCATAATGTTGGGCAATGTCGCTGATGGTGAGGTGTTCTGTTTCCACACTGTCATAAAGCAAAATTGCCAATACTGGGTCGCGTTTCAGACCAATGTCTTTTGCTGCAATGATGGCTGTTTGAAGCGCACAGATCAAGCGATTTAAGCCAAAAACATTATTTTGAGTTTGCTTGTCGGCGTCCATTGCTGTGAAATGTTCGAATAGTTTTTTTTCGTCGTCGGACGAAAGACTGTCTTTGAGATAAACTTTCAATTCTTCAAACAATAATCTTATCTTTTCCATTGCTTTATTCTCCTTTATACAAATATCCCCAGTGAAAGAGCGACCCTTTCTGAAGACAAAGGTACAAAAAAACTTAGAAAGCAATGAGTATTTAAGAAAAAGTAAGTATATTTGTACCAACCAATCATTAAATATACGTTTTCCTTCAAAGCGAAAGTCTATGTGGCTCGAATTGTCATCAAGAGGCAACACGCCCGAAGCATGGCCAACGCACAAAGCGGAAGAAAATTAAGGATAATAAAAACCATTACACTATGCTTACAAATCAAGATCTTCATCAACTCAGCGAAAAAGGTATTTCACAGGAAACTTTCCTGCGCCAAATTGAGTGTTTCAAACAAGGCTTTCCCTATTTGCACATAGAAAAAGCTGCCACCGTTTCTTCAGGCATTATGCGCCCCTCTGATGATATGTGTGAGGCATACATCGCTCGTTGGAATTCCTACAAGCAAGCGGGGAAAAAGATTGTGAAGTTTGTGCCAGCCTCGGGAGCTGCCAGTCGAATGTTTAAAGACCTTTTTGGTTTTCTCGAAGCCGATTACACCGAACCCCAAACCGACTTTGAACGTTTCTTTTTCAATCATCTTGATCGTTTTGCTTTCAAATCACAGTTGGAGGAAACTTGCCAAAATCTCCACGGAGAAAAAACCGACACGCTCATCGCCAAGGGTAACTATAAAGCCATTGTAGCCGCCTTGCTCCAAACCGAAGGACTGAACTACGGACAACTGCCCAAAGGTTTGCTCGCCTTTCATCAATATGCTGATAGTATTCGCACTGCCATGGAGGAACATCTTGTTGAAGCCGCACTCTATGCAGGAAGCGAAGGCAAAGCAAAGGTGCATTTCACCGTTTCTGCCGAACATCTTGATCTCTTCCGCTTACAGGCAGAAAGGGTGAGAGAAAAGTATGAAGCGGCATTCAACTTGTCATTCGACATCAGTTTTTCGCTTCAAAAACCATCCACAGACACCGTCGCAGCCAACGCCGACAACACCCCTTTCAGAAACGAAGATGGTACATTGCTTTTCCGTCCGGGCGGACATGGCGCATTGATAGAAAATCTGAACGACATCGATGCCGATATTGTTTTTGTGAAAAACATTGACAATGTGGTGCCCGATAGGCTCAAAGCCGAAACCACACGATGGAAACAAATCCTTGCCGGGATGTTGGTTGATTTGCAGGAGAAAGTTACTGCCTATGTGGAAAAGCTCACCGCCCCATCTCAAACAAGGGAAGAACTTACCGAAATGTTGCATTTTTTGGAAACCGAACTATCTTGTCGAAATCCAGCCACTGCAGAAATGAGTGATGAAACGTTAGCAACCTATTTGCGCAAGAAATTCCATCGTCCGATGCGTGTTTGCGGAATGGTGCGCAACAGTGGTGAACCTGGTGGTGGTCCGTTCTTTGCGCAGAATGCCGATGGCAGTGTGAGCCTGCAAATTTTGGAAAGTTCGCAGATCAACAAGCATGACGAAACAGCCGTTCGGATGTTCAGCGAAGGAACACATTTTAACCCCGTTGATTTGGTTTGTGCATTGAAAGATACACACGGAACTCCCTATCATCTGCCCGATTATGTGGATGCGTCTACGGGCTTTATTAGTAGCAAGTCGAAAAACGGCAGAGAATTGAAAGCCTTAGAGCTGCCAGGACTTTGGAATGGTGCGATGAGCGATTGGAACACCATTTTTGTGGAAGTGCCAGCTATCACATTCAATCCTGTGAAAACCGTCAACGATTTGTTGCGTGACGAACACAAAGCATAACCGCTTTCTTTGAACTGATATATAAAACAAATTATTACTGTTCAATAAAACTTTTGTTAATATTAACAATTAGGGACTGATACTTCTCACGAGGTATCAGTCTTTTTGATTATCTTTGTTTTTGGAAAAATATATGAGCAAAGATAACCCCAAACCGGTCATTAGACCGCTACATCTGTGATAAAACGCTGAACAACCTGTACAGACAAATAGATGCAAGCAATTTGGTCTCTAATGATCAAATTGGGTTTAAGTATAAAGTAATAATTTAAAAACAAGAAAAATATGATACGAAAATTTGACGACTTCATTCATCTGTATTCTTTATCAAAGACTTTGCGTTTTGAGGCAAGACCAATAGGCGAAACGCTACACCATTTCATTAACAACGGTCTGTTGGAACGTGATGAGCACAGAGCCGAAAGCTATGTGAAAGTGAAGAAATTGATAGATGAGTATCACAAGGCTTTTATTGATAGAGTGTTGAATGATGGTGCCCTAAATTACGAGGACAAGGGAGAATGTGATTCCTTGACGGAATACTATGCCCTTTACTCAACCCAAAAGAGAGATGAGGCAACACAAAAACATTTCAAAGAAACACAACAGCATCTTAGAAATCAGCTTGTAAAGAAACTTACTGATGGCGATGCTTACAAACACCTGTTTGGCAAAGAACTTATAGAGTCTTACAAAGACAAAGAGAATAAGAACAAACTTATCGAAGCAGACTTGGTGCAATTTATCAACGCTGCCAACCCAGAGCAACTACTTTCCCTCAGCAAGAATGAAGCTAAAGATTTGGTTCAGGAATTTTGCGGCTTCACGACGTATTTTGGAGGCTTCCATCAGAATAGACAAAACATGTATTCTGCTGAAGAGAAATCTACAGGTATTGCCTATAGACTTATCAATGAAAATCTCCCAAAGTTTATAGACAACATGGAGAGCTTTAAGAAGATTGCTGCCATACCAGAAATGGAAGATAACCTGAAACAACTATATGCAAATTTTGCCGAATACTTGAACGTTGAGAACATCCATGAAATGTTCCAATTAGACTATTACAATTTGCTTCTTACGCAAAAACAAATTGATGTATATAATGCCATCATCGGTGGAAAAACCGACAATGAGCATAAAGAAAAGATCAAGGGTATCAATGAATATGTCAATCTGTACAACCAAACACATAAGGACGCAAAATTACCTAAGCTCAAAGTCCTATTCAAACAAATTCTCAGTGACAGGAATGCTATTTCATGGTTACCAGAAGAGTTTAAGGATGATCAAGAAGCACTGAATGCAATCAAGGATTGTTATGCCCGTCTTTCTGAGAATGTTTTGGGAGATAAGATTCTTAAAGAATTACTATGTTCTTTGGCAGAGTATGATACCAAAGGCATTTTCCTCCGCAATGATTTGCAGCTGACAGACATATCACAGAAGATGTTTGGAAACTGGAGTGTCATCCCCAATGCTATCAAGAATGATATTAAAGATGTTGCACCAGCTAAAAAACGCAAAGAATCAGAAGAGGATTACGAAAAGAGAATCGACAACTTGTTTAAAAAGCAAGATAGTTTCAGTATCGACTACATAGACGCTTGCTTGGATAAATTCGTTGATAACAATACTCATACCATAGAAGGCTATTTTGCCACATTAGGTGCAGTAGACACTCAGACTACTCAGCTTGAAAACATATTTGCACAGATTAAAAATGCATACACAGGCATAGAGTCTTTGCTTAATTCTGCATATCCTGAAGACAAGAATTTGTCTCAAGACAAAGACAATGTTGCAAAAATCAAACTTTTCCTCGATGCTTTGATGTCTTTAATGCACTTTGTCAAGCCTTTACTTGGTAAGGGAGACGAAAGTAATAAAGACGAGAAGTTCTATGGAGATTTTACTTTACTGTGGACAGAATTGGAGACCGTCGTACCTTTATATAATATGGTGCGCAATTATATGACACGCAAACCATATTCCAATAGCAAGATAAAGCTCAATTTTGACAATTCACAGCTATTAGGAGGATGGGATGCCAACAAAGAGAAAGATTACGCATCCATCCTTTTGCGTCGTGACGGGAAGTACTACTTGGCTATCATGGACAAGGATTCGAAGAAGCTCTTAGGAAAGAGTATGCCATCTGAAGGAGAATGCTATGAGAAGATGGTTTACAAGCTCTTGCCAGGAGCCAACAAAATGCTCCCTAAAGTTTTCTTTGCTAAGTCACGAATTGAAGACTTTAAACCAAGCGAGCAACTTTTAGAAAACTACAGCAAGGACACACACAAGAAGGGAAAGAATTTTAGCATTTCTGATTGCCATGCGCTTATAGACTACTTTAAGCAGTCTATAAACAAACACGAAGACTGGAAAAACTTTGATTTCAACTTCTCTGAGACTTCCACCTATGAAGATTTGAGTGGTTTTTACAAAGAAGTTGAACAGCAAGGCTACAAGATAACCTTCACAAATGTCTCTGTATCTTTCATTGATAAGCTCGTAGAGAAAGGCAAGATGTATCTCTTCCAGATTTACAACAAGGACTTCTCCGAATATAGCAAAGGCACACCTAACATGCACACGCTATATTGGAAAGCCTTGTTTGATGATCGCAACTTAAAAGATGTTGTTTATAAACTTAATGGTCAAGGAGAAATGTTCTTCCGCAAGAAGAGCATCAATTGCAATCATCCTACTCATCCTGCCAATCAACCCATTCAAAACAAGAATAAGGACAACAAGAAGAAGGAGAGTGTGTTTGAGTACGACTTGATTAAAGACCGCAGATATACCATTGATAAGTTTATTTTTCATGTACCTATTACAATGAATTTCAAGAGTACTGGCACAGAGAACATCAACTTACCTGTAAGAGAGTATTTGCAAACAAGCAATGATACGCATATCATAGGTATTGACCGAGGTGAACGCCATTTGCTCTATCTTGTCGTTATTGACCCTCAGGGAAATATCGTTGAACAATACACGCTAAATGACATCGTGAATGAACATAATGGCAATACTTATCGCACCAACTATCACGACTTATTGAATGCTCGTGAAGCAGAACGACAAAAGGCACGTCAGAGCTGGCAAACCATAGAAAACATCAAGGAACTCAAGGAAGGCTACTTGTCGCAAGTCATCCACAAAATTACACAGCTCATGATCAAATACCATGCTATTGTTGTTTTGGAAGATTTGAACAAGGGTTTCATGCGTGGTCGCCAAAAGGTGGAAAAGCAAGTTTATCAGAAATTCGAGAAGATGTTGATAGACAAGCTGAACTATCTCGTAGACAAAAAGACCGACATTGAAACAACGGGTGGTTTGCTAAACGCATACCAATTAACCAGCAAATTTGAAAGTTTCCAAAAGTTGAGTAAGCAAAGTGGCTTCCTCTTCTATATCCCAGCATGGAACACATCAAAGATTGATCCTGTCACAGGGTTTGTCAACCTGCTTGATACTCGATATCACAATGTTGATAAGTCAAAAGCGTTCTTTGCCAAGTTCGATTCTATTCGCTACAACAAAGAGAAAGACTGGTTCGAGTTTGCATTGGATTATGATAACTTTGGCAATAAAGCCGAGGGAACACGAACAAAATGGACACTCTGCACACAGGGCAAGCGCATCAAGACATTCCGTAATGCCGAGAAGAACTCCCAGTGGGATGATCAAGAAATTGATTTGACCATTGAGTTTAAACAACTGTTTGCCCATTATGACATTGACATCAATGGAAATCTCAAAGATGCCATATCCAACCAAACAGAAAAGACATTCTTTGTTGAGTTGATGCGTCTTTTGAAATTAACCCTACAAATGCGTAACAGCATTACTGGTAAAGAAACCGACTACTTGGTTTCACCCGTAGCCGATGAAAACGGAAACTTCTATGACAGCTGCACGTGCGACGCTTCACTTCCAAAGAATGCCGATGCCAATGGAGCTTTCAACATTGCCAGAAAGGGATTGATGCTCATTGAGCAAATCAAGGCATCCGATGATTTGTCTAAATTGAAGTTCGACATCTCAAACAAATCATGGCTCAACTTTGCACAACAAAAGCCATACAAACATGAATGATTACATTCCGCTTTCAACCTTGAATGACTTTACCTTCTGCCCATACTCCATATACCTGCATAGTGTGTATATGGAGGCAGCAGAAGACATCTACAAAGCCACTCCACAAACCAAAGGCACCATTGCACATCAAGGAGTCGACGAAAAGAAAGGTAGCACTCGCAAGAGCGACATCATGTCGCTCCCCGTATATAGCGATGAATTTGGCATATCAGGAAAAATTGACATCTATAAACAAGACAAACAGCTCCTGATAGAGCGAAAGAATAACCTAAAGCACATCTTCCGTGGACAGATTTATCAACTATGGGGACAATACTTCTGTATGAGAGAAATGGGATATGAAGTGGAGAAACTTGCTTTCTATGAAATTTCCACCAACAAAATGATTGACGTGGAATTACCGGGCGAAACAGATAAACAAGAACTCCTCGGTTTCATTAAGCAATTCAAGGCCTACGACCCATCTTCTACTTCGATAAAGATAAATCTCAACAAATGCATCCATTGCATCTACTGCAATCTATGTGACAAAACCGAATCTGATAATGTTTACACATAAGGACATAGACATGAGAACCATATTCGTGGTCAATTGCATTGAGCACCATCGCAGTTTGAGAGTGAACAGTGGCGAACTGATGTTAGAGGAACTTAATGGAGAAAAGAAAAAGACGCTCACCAAGTTCCCCTTCCAAAAGTTGCTTGCGCTCTTCATCATAGGGCACATCACCGTAACCACTCCCCTTATCGAGAAGTGTAAGAAATACGGAGTGGCTTTAGTGGTGATGAAACCAAACTTGCGTCCTGTATTCTTTTGGGCAAACTCGGCAGAAGCCAACTATTTGCTCCGAAAAAGACAGTTTGAATTCAAACAAGATGATTTGAGCATTGCCAAAGGCATTGTATATAATAAGGTGTTAAATCAAAAAGCATCCTTATTGAAGACAAGGAAGAAAGACGAAGCCACAACAGAAGCCATCGCCCAATGTGAAGCCGCCCTTAACACTTTGCCCGACATCGATGACTATAATCAGCTGATGGGATTAGAGGGAACCATTGCTAAATCATACTTTACAGCCTATTTTCAAAATCAGAATTGGAAAGGAAGACATCCAAGGATAAAAAGCGATGCCTTGAATGTAACTTTGGACATTGGTTATACCATACTTTTCAACTTTCTTGAATCTTTCATACGAATGTTTGGATTCGACCTCTATGTTGGCGTCTATCATCGGCTGTGGTTCAAGCGCAAATCTCTTGTATGCGATTTGATGGAACCCTTCAGATGTATCATAGACCATGCAACCTTGCTCGCATTCAACCGCAAACAATTCTCAGAAAAAGATTTTACGCTCATCAAGCAAGAGTATCATCTGAAATATGAGAAATGCGCAGATTATTACAAAGTGTTCTATGATGCACTGATTGCCCACAAAACAGACTTCTTCAAGTTTGTCCAGCAATATTATAGATGTTTCATGGGATGCAAGTCCGTAAAAGAATACCCTTTATTTGAATTTTAGATGATAATAGTTAGTTACGACATTGCAGACGACAAAATGCGCACGAATTTCTCCAAGATGCTGAAGAAGAATGGTGCTATTAGGTTGCAGTATTCTGTGTATGAATTGCAGAATACCAAAAGAATAATCGATAATTTAATTGTTAAGATTGAGGCTTTTTCTCGTCATTTTACGCAAGATGATAGTGTTGTTGTTTTTGATGTTGGTTCTGATAACATAAAAAAATATGGCAATGCAATATATAGAGATAAGCCAATAGTTTATTTTTAGTCATAACAAACCATGCTCTGTATGTTTTCTGTAAATTCCACGTAATTGTTTGATTGATAATAGCTTAAGAGAAAAGAAACTCGTGGCAGTATGTGTATGGGGGTAAATTATCCTAATAATATTTAGACATAAGTTCTTTTAAATCAAGATATTTCATTATCTTTGCAGAAAATAAAGGCTACTAAGTCAATTTAATTTCTACTATTGTAGATTCGTTATAAACGGGTCGGGTTGATTTTCGGGCTACTAAGTCAATTTAATTTCTACTATTGTAGATTTTCAGTGGGGTGGGGTCTATGTCCTCGAGGCTACTAAGTCAATTTAATTTCTACTATTGTAGATCGCTCCATTGCCGGATGGATAACACTGCGGGCTACTAAGTCAATTTAATTTCTACTATTGTAGATAATAATTATAAACCTTAATTCCGCAACACTAGGCTACTAAGTCAATTTAATTTCTACTATTGTAGATCGGGGCTATCGGCGTTACTGATGCGGGTATGGGCTACTAAGTCAATTTAATTTCTACTATTGTAGATTTGGAAAGCTGATTTATTACTCCATTGTCGGCTACTAAGTCAATTTAATTTCTACTATTGTAGATATTAGTGGCAAAAGGAAAGCGTTAAGTTGGCTACTAAGTCAATTTAATTTCTACTATTGTAGATTAAAAGGCAAGGATAGGAAGTAAACTTATCGGCTACTAAGTCAATTTAATTTCTACTATTGTAGATTCGTTATTTCTGACATAGGCGCCAGTAGGCTACTAAGTCAATTTAATTTCTACTATTGTAGATATCGTTGTCCTCCTACATTATAGTTTCTTGGCTACTAAGTCAATTTAATTTCTACTATTGTAGATTTTCGACTATTGACCTAAGCAATGATATAAGGCTACTAAGTCAATTTAATTTCTACTATTGTAGATACGCAGTCAAGGAAGCTAACGAATTAATGGCTACTAAGTCAATTTAATTTCTACTATTGTAGATTTAAATTAAGTAACCGTTCTTTTGAACGCTTGCAAAGCAAAAAATCGACTGAAATTGAAAGGAAAATAAATGAGGCTCAGTCGGAGGATGACTGAGCCACGATTGGACACCAACTAAGCCTCGTTTAAATGGCAAGTAGACTTATCGAATATTGGCTTTGTTAATTTCTATATATTCCTCCGTGCTTTAGCTAAAGATGTTTAAGAAGTTTTGGAGATGCAAAGAAAAGTCTTATCTTTGCCCTCCGTAAAACAGAAACAATATTTTATTCACTTAAAAAAAAGGTTACAATTATGAAGAAAATGATATTCAGTGCAGCCATGCTCGTTGCATCGCTCACATTCGCAAATGCGCAAGACGTGAAAGTAGCAAGCGATAAGGCTAACAAATCTTGCTGCAAGACAGAACAAAAATGCGATAAGAAAGACGCTGCTTGCGACAAAACTACCGCAAAGGTCGACAAGAAGGGTTGTTGCAAAGACGCTCAAAAGGCAACTGCAGAAAAGAAAGATGTAAAGAAAGAAGGTTGCAAGGGTTGTCCTAACAAGGGAAAATGCAACAAAGCAAAAGCAAAAGAAACTAACAAGAAGAAATAAGAAAGAATAGTAATAAAAAGAATTCTTAAGCTCGACAAACATTCAAACGTATGTGTGCCGAGCTTTTTCTGTTGTACTCACATGCGCATGAAACAATGCACATCGGGTTTAAACCCAAATCGGTCATTAGACCGTCAGGGATTTCCATTTCTACAAAAACATTATGACAACGAACAACAAAACATTTACGGGTCTCACAGACGAGGAAGTGATTCAGAGTAGAGAGAAGCACGGAGCTAACATCCTCTCGCCTGCAAAAAGAGACTCGCTTTGGAAACGCTTTTTTGAAAAACTCACAGGACCATTTGGTCACCACATCAAAGGATGGCAAGACGGCGACCACCTCATTTTTATTCTTGAGATAGCTGCCCTTCTGTCGCTTTTCATCTCCGTTTCAGAGTATTTGCATTGGTTTGGTTTGGAAGGTAAAGATGCAAGTGTTTTTTTCGAGCCATTGGGCATCTTTATAGCGATTTTCCTTGCTACGGGCATTGCCTTTGTCTTTGAATTGAAAGCCGATAAGGAGTTTTCTTTGCTCAATCAGGTGAACGATGAAGAACAAGTGCAGGTCTTGCGCAATGGCAATCGATTGCTGGTTCCAAAGAAAGACGTTGTCGTTGGCGACATCATCATCATAGAGACAGGAAACGAAGTACCTGCAGATGCAGAACTCTTAGAAGCCACCACGCTCAAACTCGATGAATCATCGCTCACGGGCGAACCCGTTTGTGAGAAAACCATCATTGAGACAGAGTTTGATGATGAAGCAACGTTCCCAAGCAACCACATCATGCGTGGAACAAAGGTGATGGAAGGACATGGTGTGGCACGTGTTTTTGCCGTGGGCGACCAAACAGAAAACGGAAAAGTAATGGAAGCCGCACAAATCGATGATAGCATCAAAACGCCACTCAACGAGCAACTCGACGGTTTAGGGTCGCTCATTACGAAATTGAGCTACACGCTTGCTATCCTCGTCATCATCGGGCGCATAGTTGTTTTTCTCACTGCAAAAGACTTTGTCCTCATTCAGTTTGTTTCCTATTTGTTGGAAACGTTTATGATTGCCGTTACCTTGGTGGTGGTGTCTGTGCCAGAAGGTTTGCCAATGGCAGTTTCGTTGGCACTTGCTTTGTCGATGCGAAAGATGTTGAAAACCAATAATCTTGTGCGCAAGATGCACGCATGCGAAACCATGGGAGCAACCACCGTGATTTGTACAGACAAGACAGGAACACTCACGCAAAACCAAATGCAGGTTTATCAGACAAAGTTTTATGCCTTGGCAGATAATCAACTTTCCAACGACACGCTTTCATTGCGCATCAAAGAAGGAATAGCCGTTAATTCAACTGCCCAGCTCGATTTTTCCGACCCAGAGAAAGCAACCGTCATTGGTAATCCAACCGAAGGAGCATTGCTCTTGTGGCTCCACAGTCAAGCCATTGATTATCGTGCACTCAAAGCACAAACAGAAGTAATCGAAGAAATACCTTTCTCAACCGAACGAAAATACATGGCAACGTTGGTGCGTGGTGCTGATGGGCGGAAGGTTTTATATATAAAAGGTGCACCAGAAATTATCTTCTCGCTTTCCAAAGAAGCATTGGGCGGTGTCGGTCAGGCAGAAATCGACGCACAATTGGCTGAATATCAAAACCAAGCCATGCGCACATTGGGTTTTGCCTATCAAGAAATTGATGATGAAAACGGTGTGATAGTTGATGGCGTGTTGCATGCTGACGGGCTGAAGTTCCTCGGTGTGGTTGCCATCAGCGACCCTGTGCGTGCCGATGTGCCTGCAGCAGTAAGTGAATGTTTTCAAGCGGGAATTCGAGTGAAAATCGTTACGGGCGATACGTCGGGTACGGCAAAAGAAATCGGGCGACAAATCGGTCTTTGGAACGATGCTACCGACACCGATGAGAACATCATCACTGGTCCAGAATTTGCCGCACTCTCTGACGAAGAACTGTCAAGGCGGATTCTTGATCTTAAAATCATTTCGCGTGCACGTCCTATGGACAAGAAGCGTTTGGTGGAGACATTGCAAGCCAAGGGCGAAGTGGTGGCAGTTACGGGCGACGGCACCAACGATGCACCAGCCCTGAAAGCAGCTCAAGTGGGTCTGTCGATGGGCGACGGCACTTCGGTGGCAAAGGAAGCATCCGACATAACGATTCTCGACAATTCGTTTTCATCAATTGGTTTGGCAGTGATGTGGGGACGTTCGTTGTATCACAACATTCAGCGTTTTATTCTTTTCCAAATGACGGTCAATGTAGCGGCATGTTTGGTGGTGTTGGTGGGTGCGTTTATGGGCACTGAGTCGCCACTAACTGTAACCCAAATGTTATGGGTAAATCTCATCATGGACACCTTTGCAGCCATTGCCCTTGCTGGACTTCCACCTACACCGAACGTGATGAAAGAAAAACCACGCAACCGCAACAGTTTCATCATCAGTAGGGTAATGAAGTTCAATATCCTTGCCACAGGCGGTTTGTTCTCCCTTTTCCTCTTGGCACTGGTCTATGTGTTTGAACATACCGACATCACATCGCTCTCCGACTTTGCAACCATTCGCTTGGGCAATCACGACCGCCTAACCCCCTATGAACTGTCTTTGTTCTTTACAATCTTCGTGATGCTCCAGTTCTGGAACATGTTCAATGCGCGCGCATTCTCAACCCGCCGTTCTGCCTTTCATTTCAAGCGTTGCAAGAGTTTCTTAGGCATTGCAGCCGTTATCTTGGGCGGTCAGATATTGATTGTAACCGTTGGTGGACAACTTTTCAACGTAACTCCGCTCTCGATCAGCGATTGGTTGGTGATTATTATCGGAACATCTTCTGTTTTGTGGGTCAGTGAGTTGTGGAGATTTTTCAAAACTCGAAAAACCGCTTAACCGATGAAAGAAATCGAGCCCATAGCCATCTTTCGTTCGCCCCTCACCACTAAGTTTGGCATTCCCAGACAAAGTGGTGTGGCAGAAGCGTTGCAGGGGAGAATAGTTTTTTGTCCACCATTTCGCAGAGAGGAAGCCCTACGAGGATTGGAGTCATTTGATTATCTTTGGCTCATTTGGGGATTTTCTGGCAACGAAACACAAACATGGAAAGCAGGCGATAGTTTAATGGTTCGTCCTCCTCGCCTTGGTGGCAATCAGCGTGTAGGAGTGTTTGCGAGTAGGTCGCCTTTCCGTCCGAACGGATTGGGACTTTCTTCGGTTCGAATAGAGAAAATCGAGCAAGGAGAAATCGTTGTGTCAGGAGCTGATTTGATGGACGGAACACCGATCTACGACCTCAAACCCTACCTTCCTTACACCGATGCGCACCCTGAGGCAAGGGGAGGATTTACGGAAAAGAAGGCTTGGACGGAGCTCATCGTAACGTTCTCGGATGTTGCCAAGGCTGCGCTTGAACCAGAGATGTGCAACGTTCTTAGCACATTGCTTGCACAAGACCCTCGCCCTTCCTATCAAACCGACTCGGAACGCATCTATGGTATGGAATATGCAGGGCACAACATTCGTTTTCAAGTAAAAGAAAGGCATTGCATCGTTCTCACAGCTGAGCGGATAATAACGAACACAAATTACGATGATTACCAAAGGTAAAGTTCTTAAGCTCAAAGAACTCTGAAAAAATAGATGGCAGAGGCATCATTTTATATTGAAAATAGAATTTTAAAATGGAGTTTTCGAATAATGAGCAATATTCTCATTGAGCACAAAGGCATTTTGTTGCTTGTGTAAGTCCTCAATATGTTTTATCAAATTATTATAATTTTCAATGTTCTCAATTTCTTCTCTTCGTGCTTTACTCAACTCGCAAAACACTTTTTCTTGCTCTATGCCTGCAAAGCGTCGTCCGCATAAATTAGCGGCAATACCTGTTGTTGCACTGCCACAAAATGGATCGAGAATCCAATCGCCTTGATGGGTTGAAGCAAGAATCATGCGCACAAGAAGGCGCAGAGGTTTTTGAGTTGGATGTTTGCCACAAGTTTTTTCCCAACGCCCAATGGCTGGCATGCGCCATACGTCTGTCATTTGTTTTCCGTCATTCAGTTCTTTCATTAAGTTATAATTAACGTGAGTTCGACGAACTCACGTTAATTATCAATATAAGTAGGTAAGGAGAGAGAATAAAGATAGAGAAAAATCGTAAATTTTAGGTATTGCCAGTTCTTTAAGAAGTACGTAACTTTGCACGCAACAGGTAAAGGCATCAAGAATAGAAAAATAGCATTAAGGAAACAAATTTGCGTGATTTTTTTAACATGCCAAAGACTGTAATTTCCCCTCTATTGAATTAAATCTATGATTATTATGAAAAAAAAAGTACTTCATTTGGTTCTCATTCTATGCTATTGCATGATAGGACTATCCGTAAAAGCAACAGAAAAAAATACTCCTTCGGTTACCGATGCCAATGTCTATGGACACGTTGTAGATGCTAAAAGCGGTAAACATATTCCCTATGTTCGCATCGTTGTAAAAGGAACAACACTTGAAGCTGCAACCGATGCTACAGGACACTTTTTTCTCAAGAACCTTCCCATTGGTGAGTATGAGATAGAAGCTAGTAGCATGGGCTATCGCACGGAAAGTAAGACTGTTGTAACCAGCCCCAAGACATCGCAAGAATGCAACTTTGAGCTCACAGAAGATGCCATCTCGCTTGATGAAGTCGTACTAACGGCCAATCGGTCGCAAACCCTACGAAGAGAAGCGCCAGCATTGGTCAATGTGCTTAGCACTAAACTCTTTGAAACCACCAATGCGATGTGTATGGCACAAGGACTGAACTTTCAACCCGGTGTTCGTACGGAAGATAACTGCCAGAATTGTGGTTTCTCACAGGTGCGCATCAATGGTCTTGACGGACACTATTCACAGATACTTATTGATTCGCGCCCTATCTTTACATCGCTCAATGGTGTTTATGGATTGGAACAAATCCCTGCCAATATGATAGAACGTGTAGAAGTGATGCGTGGAGGTGGCTCTGCCCTCTATGGGGCATCTGCCATAGGGGGTACGATCAATGTAATTACCAAAGAGCCCTTGCGCAATTCGGCAGAAATTGCTCATACGCTCTCTTCCGTTGGTGGGAAAAGTAGTTTTGATAACAACACGACTGCCAATGCTTCCATCGTGAGTGAAGACGGAAAGGCAGGTTTTTATCTGTATGGACAAAATCGCAACAGACAAGGTTATGATCATGATGGAGACGGATATACCGAACTACCACAACTTCGTAACAACACCATCGGCTTGAGCACTTATTACAAACTGAATCCTTTCTCTAAATTCTCACTGCAATATCATCACATCAGTGAATTTAGGCGTGGTGGCAACAAACTAACTCTCGCACCCCACGAGGCAAACATCACCGAACAGCTTGACCACGACATACACAGTGCCAATCTCTCATATGACTTTATTTCACGCAACGCCAAAGATCGTGTTAAAGCCTATTATTCATTCTCTAACACCCTGCGCAAAAGTTATTATGGTGGTATCAGTGAGGGAACGCCTGAAAACATCGAAGACGCCCTCAAAGCCTACGGACGCACAAAGGATTTTACGTGTGTAACAGGTGGACAATATGTGCACCATTTCGACCATCTCTTCTTTATGCCATCAACTCTCACTGCGGGTGGAGAGTTTAGTTTTGATCATCTGAAAGACAATATTCTTGGCTATCATCACAAGCTGTATCAAGATGTGCGGATATGGAGCGGATTCTTGCAAAACGAATGGAAGAACCATCGATGGAGCTTCCTTGTGGGTGCACGTATGGACAAACATAATCTGATCAGTCGAGTCATCGTAAGCCCACGTATGAATCTGCGCTATAATCCCACACCTGATATCAATCTTCGCCTTGGTTATTCGGAAGGATTTCGAGCACCACAAGCTTTCGACGAAGACCTGCATGTGGGCTTTGCTGGAGGCGAACGACTCGTTACCCGATTGGCAAAGAATTTGAAAGAAGAACGTTCTCGCAGCATCAGTGTCTCTGCCGACATCTATCGACTTATTGGCAATGTGCAAACCAATCTCCTCATTGAGGGTTTCTACACCTCTTTGAATGATGTCTTTGCACTGCGCACGTTGGACGAAAAGGATGCCGAGGGCAACGGCATACAAGAACGTTATAATGGTAGTGGCGCAAAAGTCTATGGATTCAATGTTGAGGGAAAGGCTGCCTTCACTTCTTGGTTTCAGTTACAGGCAGGTATCACCTTGCAGAAAAGCAGATACAACGAACCAACCGAATGGGACGAGAATGCACCCAAAGAACGGAAAATGATGCGTACGCCAGAAACTTACGGCTATTTCACAGCAACATTCACACCACTGAAAGCATTTAACATATCGCTTTCGGGAACCTATACGGGGGCTATGCTTGTGCCACATGCAGAACACGTGCTTGAAGACGGAACCAAAGTGAGTGCGAAGGCAGTGAACACACCAACGTTCTTTGCTTTGAACCTTAAATTTGCCTATGATTTCAAGTTGAGCCAATATGCCAACCTACAACTCAATGGTGGTGTTCAGAACATAAGTGCTGCTTATCAAAAAGACTTAGACAGAGGCTGGGGACGTGATGCAGGCTATATTTATGGACCAAGTCAGCCACGCTCACTCTTCGTAGGTGTGAAAATTTCTTATTAAGGAAAAGGGAAATCCCCACCATAAAATAGGTGTCTTCCTTGTGGTAATAGGGAATAAAGTCCTACCTTTGCATTGTCTTTCAGCTTGGTGCGACAAAGAAAAGGATAAAAATGGCTATCAAAGCCCATCTGTGTCGTAAAAAACTGGAATTACAATGAGAACAAAAACAAAAGGTACTCACCCTATAAAAAAGAAAAGTTATGAAGAATTGTTTCGCACACATAGCAGCTATCGTCGCTGGAATGGTAAGTTTAAGTTCATGCAGCACGCTTTTATACGACTCGTCTCCTACAGCAGCAGTCTATAGTTCTTCAACCGCAGTCTATGACAATGGCTACAGCACTACAAGTTACAGCTCTGGCTACGGTGGTGATTATCAATATTACGGATCGGGAAGAACCGCAAGCGGTATTGCCTACGAACAGGCACGTCGTGAAGCCTATTATCTTTCAGACAAGATGGCATACGAGCTCGGACTAACCGATGATCAGTTTGAAGCCATTTATGAAATCAACCTTGATTATTTGCTATCAATGAAGGGTGAGCAATCTATCTATGGCGACTATTGGACACGGAGAAACAGCGATATTTTCTTTGTGCTCGACGCACGACAATACAACCGCTACATAGACTTGGAATATTTCTATCGTCCTGTTTATTGGTATGACAACGACTTTACGCTCAGCGTTTACCATTATTATGATAGTCCGACTTACTATTATCGCAGTCGTCCTGTGTATTATGACAGCTATCGTGGTGGACGCAACTTGCAAACAAAGAGCTACTATGCAGGGAGATTTGGTTCAAGAAGTGGAACGCCCGTCATAACTCCCCGCCCATCAACACCCGCATACGGCAGTGCCAGTGGTAGGTCTGTGGTAACAACGACTCGCCCCAGCGGCACTTACAGCAATCGTACCAATACGTCTGTGCAGACAAATAGTTCGTTTGGCAACGGAAGACGCTCCACAACGACAACTACCACTACTACGCAGCGTTCAAACAATAGTAGTTACAGTTTCGGCAATGCACGCAACCAACGTCCAACGCAGTCACAAAATAACAATTATTCATCAACAACCATACGCACCACAACAACAACCAATTTCGGCAGCGGAACGCCTCGTAGTCAGGGCGGTACAACTGTTCAAACAACGACACGCGACAGCCGATTTGGTGGTTCGAGAAGCAGTAACACATCATCGCAACCCACACGTTCTTCGTCTAATCAGCGAAGTCAACAGCAAAACAATGGATCGTTTGGAGGTAGCAGATAGAATATTATTAAAAGGAATGTGCCTGAAATGAGGTACATTCCTTTTTTTGTTAGAATAGATGAAAGAAACCCATGATGGTCTAATGACCGATTTAGGTTTAATAAACCAAAAAGAAGTAGACTTCTCACGAGCCTACTCCTTAAAAATTAAAGAATGATATATTAAAAAAGTCTGTTGTTTTTATTTTATATTATTCCTCGTAAACGATCATCGAAAGCAGATAGGGCAGCTTTTGCACCTTCGCCCATTGCAATGACAATCTGTTTGTAAGGAACGTTTGTTACATCGCCTGCAGCATAGACGCCTGGAAGTGATGTTCTGCAAAATTCGTCAACTTTGATTTCGTGACGTTCGGTCATGTCGAGTTCACCTTTGAAGACTTCGCTGTTGGCAGCTAAACCAATCTGCACAAAGACACCATCAAACTCCATTGTTTTTTCCACGTCTGTTTGTCTATCTTTCACGCTCAATGCCGTGAGTTTTGTTCCATCGCCAATAACATTTGTGGTTTGTGAGTTGGTGAAGATGTCAAGGTTGGTAAGTGTTTGGGCTTTTTCTTGCAAGACGGTATCGGCACGGAGCGTTTCGCCAAATTCAATGACCGTTACTTTTTTACAGATTCCTGCAAGGTCGATGGCTGCTTCCATACCCGAGTTGCCACCTCCGATGACTGCCACATTCTTTCCTTTATAGAATGGTCCATCGCAATGTTGGCAGAAATGTATGCCGTGTCCGATGTATTTTGCCTCATCGCCCACATTCAGTCTTCGCCAGCTTGCCCCTGTTGCGATGATAACGGCAGGTGCTTTAAAGATTTCACCACCTTTGGCAGCAATTGTTTTTTCAGCCGTTTTGAGGTTTACACTGGCTATTTTTCTGTGTTCAAAGAGTTCTATTGGGTAAGTGGCAAGATGTTTTTTGAGGTCGGTTGCGAGTTGCGTACCATTGGTTTGTGGAACCGAAATGAGGTTTTCTATGCCTGTTGTGTCGTTTACCTGACCACCAATGCGTTCTGCGACCAACCCCACGCGTAGTCCTTTGCGAGCTGTATAGATAGCGGCAGATGCACCCGCTGGTCCTCCACCCACAACGATGACATCGAAATTGCGCACGATAGGTTCGCTGTTGTCGTCGGTTTCGCTGCCCATGAGATCTTCTAATTCTTGTAACAACATGCCGAGGTCACCACGTCCGATGTGGAATGATTCGCCATTACAGAATGCAGCTGGCACACCTTGAATGTTGAGATCCGACACTTCTTGCTGTGCACTACCTCCGTCTATCATCGTGTGACGAATGTTGGGATTGATGAGCGACATTAAATTCAATGCCTGCACCACATCTGGGCAGTTGGTGCATGTGAGCGAAACATAGGTTTTCAGTTCTAAATTGCCTTTGAGTGCCTTGATGCGCCGTTGGATGGTTGCGTCGGGGAAGTTCTTGCCTTGTCCGTCTGTGTTGAGTACGGCAAGGATAAGCGATGTAAATTCGTGTCCATTGGGAATACCGCGGAATGCAATACCCGTGGGGTGGTTGTCTTTCAAGAGGCAAAAGTTCAGCCCACCTTCTGTTTTCTCCGCATAAGTGGTGTGGAGTTTGTCGGACGTTGATGAGAAATCATTGAGAAAAGCCTTTAGCTCTTCAATCTTTTCATCGTCTTTTTGATGTTCTACGGCAAAGGTAATGTTCGACTTAAGTGATGCGAAAATACCCTTGAGTTGGTCTAAAATACTTTGGTCGAGCATGGTCTTTTGTAATTATTGTGTAGCACATTTTTAATCGTAGCTGTCTTCTGACTTTTAAAGTAGTTTTTTTTGTGGTCAGTTTAGCCTTTGTGTATATAAAGGAAGAAGAAATGTATGTTTATGTAAGGAATCTTTCTGTATTAAAGCCAGAAGACAAAAATATGCTACGTATTTTTTGAGAATATCCTGTCGGTCATCTTTGTCGATGATCGACAGGATGTTTTTAATTAATTCTACCAGTTGGTTTAGATTTTACCCACCAAATCAATGCTTGGCTTCAAGGTTTCAGCACCTTCATTCCATTTTGCTGGACAAACTTCACCGGGGTGTGTTGCAACGAATTGTGCTGCCTTTACCTTGCGGAGCAATTCATCGGCATTGCGACCTACGCTATTGTCTTGAATTTCTGCGATTTTGATGAGCCCATTTGGATCAACAACAAATGTGCCACGATAAGCCATACCTTCTTCTTCGATGAACACTCCAAAGCCCTTAGCCAACACTGCACGTGGATCGGCAAGCATTGCATAGTTGATTTTTTGAATGCTTTCTGATGCATCGTGCCAAGCCTTGTGAACGAAGTGTGTGTCGCAGCTCACAGAGAACACCTCAACACCCATTTTCTGAAACTCTTCATACTTTGCAGCAAGATCGACCAATTCTGTTGGGCAAACGAAAGTGAAGTCGGCTGGATAGAAGAAGAAAATAGCCCACTTGCCTTCGATGTCTTTGTTGCTTACTTCTTTAAATTCACCATTTTGAAATGCCTGAACTTTGAATTCAGGAACTCTTGCGTTGATAATTGTTTCCATATTCTATTTGTTTTTTAAAATTTTATTTTCTTTTGTGATGCAAAGTTATTTATATCTTGTTTTTCTCGCAACTGAAAAAATCAATGGCGTAATAGAAAGTTTCTATATGTGTTTTTAAGTGTTTTATTATCAGGTGTTTATGTCTTAAATAGAGGGTGAAAAATATTTTCTTCAATGTGTTTTTCTAGGTTTTTCTAAGGCTTTCTAGTTTTTCCTAGGATTTTCTAGTTTTGCCTAGGTTTCCCTAGGTTTCCCTAGTTTCCCTAGGGCTTCCTAGGCTTCCCTAGCTGCTTTGCCAATCGGCAAAGCAGGCGCAAACATCTCTCATTACCCCATCTCTTATTACCCCATTTCCCCATCTTCCATTAACCCATCTCCCATTTCCCATTAAAAAATCTCCCATCTAAGGCTCATTTGCGAGATAACTAAGGCTCACTTGGTTGCCAAGTGAGCCTTAGTTAAAATGAGGATATATTCTTCTGAAAATCAAATAGATATAAATTCATGGAATACTAATAAAATCGAATGTCGGCAATGATGAATGCACCAACGTGTTCATTGAGGCGACGTGTGAACTCTGAACGGCGCATGGAAAGGTCGTTGCGCAAGGCAGGGTTGCTAATCTTTATATATAAGGTTTGATTTCTGATGCTTTTTTCTTGCGTATATTGGGCGATGACGCTTCCTGCGACAACGTCCCATCCATCAATGATGCGTTTCTGCAAGAGCGGTGTTTCTAAGCCCCGTTCGCGCAATGCACGTTTGAGTAAGTCGGAGACTGTTTCTACTTTTGTTCTAAACATAGCGTTACTTATTTTCTTTTGCGAACCAGTGTTCTTTAACCCAATTTGGTCATTAGATACCTACTTTACTTCCCCGTTTTCAACAACAAAGAGTTTGTAGTCGGATGTTGTTTTGAGCAGGATTTTATCGAGGTGTTCTCGATTGGTATCGGTAATGAAAATTTGTCCGAAATTCTCGCCCGAAACAAGGTTGATGATTTGTTCCACCCGTGTGGCATCGAGCTTGTCAAAGATGTCGTCTAAGAGCAAGAGCGGACAATTCTTGTCTGCTGTGAGATGCAAGAAACGATACTGTGCCAGCTTGAGTGCCAAGACAAATGTTTTGGTTTGCCCTTGACTGCCTTCTCGTTTCATGGGATAGCCTGAAAGTGTCATCTTTAGGTCGTCTTTGTGGATGCCATGCAGCGAATAGCCCATGATGCGATCCTTCGCTCGGTCGCGCTGAATAATATCCAGCAATGGTCCACGTTGGCAGTGTGAGCAGTATTCTAATGCCACCTCCTCACTGCCCTGTGCTATTGTTTGATACAACTCTTTGAAGATGGGCAATAGTTTTTCAATGAAGGCATTGCGTTTTTGAAAAATTTCTTCGCCATATTCTGCCATCTGCATTTCCAAAAGCTCCATCAAAGTTTCATCGGGTTCGGTCTCTTGTTTGAGGAGCATATTGCGCTGTTGCAATGCTTTGTTGTATTTGATGAGCGTGTCGATGTATCGCCTGTCGTATTGTGAGACGACTACATCCATCAATCGTCGCCTTTCCTCGCTACCTCCATCAATGAGCGAATTATCGGCAGGCGAAATGAACGTGAGTGGGAAAAGACCGATGTGTTCTGATAGTTTCTTATATTCCTTTTTGTTGCGTTTGAAATGCTTCTTACTGCCTCGTTTCATGCTGGCGTAGATCTGTTCATTTTCGTTGTTGTCATTGGTATAGTCGCCCTCGATAACAAAAAAATCGGCAGCATGGTTCATCACTTCCGAATCTTTCGGATTGAACGCACTCCGGCAGAACGAAAGGTAATAAATCGCATCCAAGAGATTGGTTTTTCCCACACCATTTTGTCCGATGAAGCAATTGAGCTTTGGCGAAAAATGGAGCGTTGCCGCCTCGATGTTTTTGTAATGAATAATCGACAGTTTGTTTAAACGCATAGCATGTTTTGTCTTTGTATAGGCAAAGGTAGGAAAAATAAACTACAATTGGGCAAGCGAACGACAAAAACCTACATAAATAATTGGAAAGGCATGAAAAAAATCGTACCTTTGTAGTCCAATTTCAAGGCGACGTCTCCGAAGGGTGCATTGTGTGGTAAGTACGATGTTGTTGTGGGGCTGTGCCAAATAGAAATGTTTTACAATCACAGATAAAAAAACTTCATGGAAGAATTTGAACTCATCGCCAAGACATTTATGGGGCTTGAGCAAGTCTTGGCACAAGAGCTCACCCAGCTCGGTGCAAATAATGTACAGATAGGACGACGTATGGTTTCGTTCACGGGTAACAAAGAAATGATGTATCGAGCAAACTTTCAACTTCACACGGCTATTCGTGTGCTCAAACCGATTGCCCATTTCAAGGCAAAGAGTGCGGAAGATATGTATGACGAAGTGAAGAAAATTGACTGGGCACAGTATATTGAAAAAGGAAAAACGTTCTCTGTGGATTCGGTCGTATATTCAGAAGAATTTAAAAATTCTCGTTTCGTTACGTATAAGGTGAAAGACGCCATTGTGGACCAGTTTCGGGAGCGCACAGGCGAACGTCCGAATATCTCTGTGAGCAATCCAGATATTCGACTCAATATCCACATCGCTGAAGACAAGGCAACGCTTTCGCTCGACTCAAGTGGTGAGTCGCTCCACAGACGTGGTTATAGGCAAGAAAGCGTGGAAGCTCCACTCAATGAAGTTTTGGCAGCAGGAATGATTTTGATGAGTGGCTGGAGTGGCGAAACCGACTTCATCGACCCTATGTGTGGGTCGGGAACGCTCCCCATTGAAGCCCTGCTCATTGCCCGCAACATTTCTCCAGGTGTTTTCCGGAAAGAGTTTGCCTTTGAAAAATGGCCTGATTTTGATCAGGAACTCTTTGATATGATTTACAATGATGAGTCGGGTGAACGTGAATTTGAACACCATATTTATGGTTATGATGTGGATATGAAAGCCGTTAATACGGCAAAACGCAACGTTGCAGCGGCTGGTTTTACACGCGATATAACCATTGAAAATCGCGATTTCAAAACCTTTGAAAAACCAGCAAACAAGAGTATCATTATCACCAATCCTCCTTATGGCGAACGCATATCAACATCGAACCTTCTTGGTACTTACAAAATGATAGGTGAGCGGCTCAAACATCAGTTTATGGGCAACGAAGCATGGATTCTTTCTTATCGAGAAGAATGTTTCCGTGAAATAGGACTAAAGCCAAGCATCAAGATTCCTGTCTATAATGGATCGTTGGAATGCGAATTTAGGAAATACCAGATGTTTGATGGCAAGTTGCAAAACTTCCGTGAAGAGGGTGGTGTGATCAAGACCGAAGCTGAAAAGAAAGAAATGGCAACCAAACACCGTTTTAAAAAGAACAGAGAATTCAAGAAACGGTTAGATGAAAACGAAGAAAACGCAAATGCCGACATTCGTTCTTTCACTTTTCACAGCATCAAAGACAGTAGGTTTGCAGCCGAAAAAGAAGACGAAGCACGTCGTAGGAAAAGAAGAGACGGCAAACGTGCGTATCGTGACGATGACGAGCGTAAGCCTCGCCGCAGTTTCAAACAAGATAATCCACGGCGCAAGGGATCTGAAAATGATCGCCGAAAGACAAGCGGTAAACGAGCAGAAAGAAAATTCTAAGCGTAAAACAACATAAAAATGAGAGTAAAAACTTTAATGACCCTGTTGGCAATCGGATGCCTCATAGGGATGGGAATACCCACAAAGACCATGGCGCAAAAAACATTCACACTGGAAGACCTCAACTTTGGCGGTAAGAATTTTCGGAAAATGCAACCCGAAAATCGTTATGTTGCATGGTGGGGCGATCAACTTGTGCGCACAGAAAACGATTATTGTGCTTTAGTAGACCTCAAAACAGGTGGCGAAAGGCGTCTTTTCAGTCTTGATGACATTAATAAATGGGCGTCGCTGAGCCAGAGTAACGAACAGATACGCCATCTTTACAACGCTACTTTTCCTTATGGCGATCGCCCTTGGGTGATGGTGATGAATGGGCGTGAAACGTTGATTATCAATTTTAAAACAAAAAAACTCGAAAAGCGTTGGGAACGTGTTCAGAATGTGCAAGCACGCGAATGGAACAAGGTTTCTGGCGCAACTGCCTATGTGCTGAATAATCAGCTTTATGTAGCAGATGGCAGTGGAAATGTGAAACAGTTAACCACGGATGGGTCACGCCAAATTGTCTATGGACAAGCGGTGCATCGCAACGAATTTGGTATTGATGGCGGATTGTTTTGGAGCGAAGACGGCAAACGATTGGCTTTCTATCGCATGGATCAAAGTATGGTAACAGATTTTCCGCTCTTTTCAACTCCCGAATTAGATTGGACACCCGGGGAAGGACAATCACGCATGGCGCAGCTTGAACCCACTGCCTATCCGATGGCAGGTGAAGCGTCGCACAAAGTAACTGTAGGCGTTTACGACCTTCAAACACAAAAGACCATTTATCTCAATGCTGGCGACCCCACGGATCGTTACTTCACAAACATTTCGTGGTCGCCTGATGGTAAAACGATTTATATGTTTGAACTCAATAGAGATCAAAATGATGCTCGCTTGGTTGCCTACGATGCCCAAAGTGGCGAACGTGTGAAAGAAATCTATCGTGAAACTCATCCCAAATACGTAGAACCCGCTCATCCAATTTGCTTCCTTCCTTGGGATGCAAATCACTTTGTGATGCAAAGTCAGAAGGATGGCTACAATCATCTTTATCTTTTCGATACCAACGGAAAGGAAATCAAACAACTCACGAGTGGCGAATGGGTGGTAATGGAGATGCTCGGTTTCAATGCCAAACAAAAAAGCATCATTTATGTGTCTAACGAATGTTCGCCCATTCAGCGCAACACGTGGAGCGTAGATCTAAAAACTGGAAAACGAACCTTGCTCGATAATGGAAAAGGCTATCATTACGCATCGCTTAATGCAGGCGGAACAGCACTTTACGACAGCTACTCTGAACCCACTGTTCCACGAAAAATAGACCTCATACAAATTGCGGCGAAACCCACTACACACAATTGGCTCGCGGCAAAAGACCCTTGGGCAGGTTACAAACAACCTGAATTTAGTTGTGGAACGCTCAAAGCCAATGATGGAAAAACAGATCTTTACTATCGCATGGTGAAACCATCCGACTTTGATCCATCAAAGCAATATCCAACGGTGGTTTATGTTTATGGTGGTCCGCATGCCCATAATGTTGATGCAAGTTGGCATTATGGATCACGTTCGTGGGAAACCTATATGGCGCAAAAAGGCTATTTGCTCTTTATCTTGGACAACCGCGGTAGCGAAAACAGAGGACGTGCATTTGAACAAGCCACTTTCCGTCAGTTGGGTCAGGTTGAAATGCAAGACCAAATGACGGGTGTTGCCTATTTGCAAAGCCTTCCTTACGTTGATAAAAACCGCATTGGTGTGCATGGATGGTCGTTTGGTGGATTTATGACAATCTCGTTGATGACCAACTATCCTGAAGTTTTCAAGGTGGGAGTTGCAGGTGGTCCTGTGATAGATTGGAAATGGTATGAAGCGATGTATGGCGAACGCTACATGGATACACCACAGACCAATCCCGAAGGCTATGCAAAGACTTCACTCTTGCCCAAAGCCAAAGAACTGAAGGGTAAACTCCAAATCATCACGGGATTGAATGACCCAGTGGTGTTGCCTCAACATTGTTATTCTTTCCTCAAAGCGTGTATCGAGGCAGGCACACAGCCCGACTTCTTTGTTTATCCTGGACAAGAACACAATATGCGTGGGCATCAGAGTGTGCATCTGCACGAAAGAATTACACAATACTTTGAAGACTATTTGAAGTAAGAAAACATCCTTGAGGTTGCCTTCCCACATGGGCGGCTACCTCAAAAACGGATGATAGCTTTTTTGTAGGCTTCACCTATTATTATATATAAGAATCTCATTGGCAAATAAACAATGCCACAAACAGATTGCCGTATGAACATATTACTTTTAGGAAGCGGAGGACGCGAACACGCATTGGCGTGGAAAATCAAACAAAGCAAACGGTGCACTAAACTCTACATCGCCCCTGGAAATGCAGGTACGACCGACTGTGGAGAGAATGTTCCCATTGCCGCAAATGATTTTGAACAACTCAAGCAATTTGCGCTTAACCACGCAATTGATATGATTGTTGTTGGTCCTGAAGACCCTTTGGTGGGTGGTATTTACGATGTTTTCAAACAAGATGCCCTCACTGCCCATATTCCTGTTATTGGTCCTTCGAAAGCGGGTGCTTTGCTTGAAGGTAGCAAAGACTTCGCAAAAGCCTTTATGCAACGCCACGGCATCCCCACAGCGGCTTATGCCACTTTCGATAGTAGAACACTTGACGAAGGGCTGTGCTTTTTGGAAACCTTGCGTCCACCCTATGTATTGAAAGCCGACGGACTGGCTGCTGGTAAAGGTGTGCTCATTCTTCCTACTTTAGAAGAAGCCAAACGTGAATTGAGAGCCATGCTTGGTGGAATGTTTGGCAACGCATCTGCAAAAGTTGTCATCGAGGAGTTCCTCAGCGGCATTGAATGTTCGGTTTTTGTTCTCACCGATGGCACGCATTATAAAATCCTTCCTGAAGCCAAAGACTATAAACGCATTGGCGAAGGTGATACGGGTTTGAACACAGGTGGAATGGGGAGCATTAGTCCCGTTTCTTTTGCAACGTCCGAGTGGATGCAGATGGTTGATGAAACAATCATCCGTCCGACCATAGAAGGGTTAAAGAAAGAAAGCATTGATTACAAAGGTTTTATCTTTTTCGGACTCATCAATGTCGAGGGTAAACCTATGGTGATAGAATACAACTGCCGGATGGGCGACCCAGAAACCGAAAGTGTGATGTTGAGGCTCAAGAGCGACCTTGTGGATCTGTTTGAAGGGGTGACAGAAGGCAACCTTGATAAACGAGAAATAGCCTTCGATGAGCGTACGGCAGTATGTGTGATGCTCGTCAGTGGAGGTTACCCAGAAGCCTATGAAAAAGGATATGTCATCAGCGGATTGGATAAGGTGGAAGATTCTGTGGTTTTCCATAGTGGCACAACCGTTAAAGATGGCGAAATTGTTACCAATGGCGGACGTGTGATTGCCGTGTCGTCTTATGGAAAAGACAAAGAAGATGCCCTTAAAAAAAGTTTTTCAGAAGCTGCAAAAATAGAATTTAAGGGTAAATATTTCCGCAGAGATATTGGTTTCGACCTCTAATTTTGCAATGTCATAAGGGAGAGAAAAGTGCGTAAACCGAATTCGATCGTTAGAGACCAAGCAGTTGGGAAATGAATAAATAAAAAGAAAACTCAAATCAGTCGTTAGACCGATTTGGGTTAAAAACAAAGGGAATGCAGAGAAAACGATTACAAAATAAGATAGCAGAAAGTCGTTGGCTATTGGCGTTTGTCGTGCCACCGATGTTTGCTTTGTGGGCTTTTATGGCTTATTTTGACCACAGCATTCTCCTGCCTACCTTTTGTTTACTTTTTTCAAACTATCTGATGATGGAGCTCAACAATGCCAACGCACTCATTAGAATTTATAGTCGAATGGTGTCGGCAACCTTTTTGATACTCTCTTCAATAGCAATATTTCAGTTCTCCTCCTTAGCTTTGTCAATTGTAACGCTCTGTTGTATAGGTTATTACACTTGCCTGTTTCGCTGCTATCAAGACCCGAACTCGCAGGGCTGGGTATTTTACGCCTTTCTCTGCGTTGGTCTTTCGAGCATCGTATGGGTACAAGCGCTCTATTTTGTTCCATTTCTGTGGATTTTCTTGCGCACCAACCTTTTGGCATTCAATTTCAAGAGCTGGGTTTCATCACTTTTGGGACTACTTGTGCCCTATGTTTTTTATACCGCTTACTTGGTCTATCGTCAATCGTTCGACAGGCTCATAGCACATTTCACACGTTTGGGTGAGTTTTCGGACTTGGCAGATTACACCTGTTTATCGGTTGCCCAACTTCTCTATTTCTCGTTCATCTTTCTTTGTGCTTTTATAGGGACAACACATTTTCTCCGTCAGCAGCGAAACGACAGCATTCGTACACGCCTGTTTTATGGTGTTTTCATGACGATTAACACTTTGGCGATTATTTTTCTTATTCTTCAACCCCAACATTTCATTCCGCTCATTGGTGTCATAACGGTTTCAACCTCTCCTCTCATTGCTCATTTTTTCGCACTGACCCACACACGAGGAACCAACATTGTTTTCAAGATAATAACACTCAGTGCTTTGGCACTCTTAGCATATAACCTATGGATTTTTTTGACCAATTTCTTTTGAGTTATGGGTATTGGGGGATGTTTATTTCGGCTTTCTTGGCAGGAAGCATACTCCCTTTTAGTAGTGAAGCCGTTATGGTGGGGCTGTTGGCTGGAGGTTTGCAGCCTGTTCCGTTGCTCATTTACAGTAGTGTCGGCAACATTCTTGGTTCGGTACTCAATTATGCCATGGGACGACTTGGCAAACTTGAATGGATAGAAAAATACTTACATGTCAGTCGTCAATCGCTTGATAAAGCCCAGCGTTTTATGGGTGGACACGGCGCATGGATGGGTTTCTTTGCCATCGTTCCAGTCATTGGCGATGCCATAACCATTTCACTCGGTTTGATGCGTGCCAACATGCTCATTAGTTTTTTAAGCGTTTCGATTAGTAAAACCATTCGCTATGCCCTCATTCTTTGGGGCACGGATTGGCTCTTTTTTTAGCGATTCAACCTATTGAAAATCAAATATTTAGTAATTGTTTGAGACTTGATTTTAAAAACCTTGGAGCCAAGAGTCGAAAAGAGATTTGGAGCATACACATTTTTTATATATCTTTGTCGACAAGTTTTCTGTAATAAACAATAATTAATGAAAAAGAAATAAACGATGGAAAAATTAATCATCAACAATTATGAAGAATTTGCGGCACGTTTAGGCGAAAAACTCGGTGAAAGCCAATGGTTGCTCGTAGATCAAGAACGTATCAACCTTTTTGCCGATGCAACGCTCGACCACCAATGGATTCATGTTGATACGGAAAAGGCTGAAAAAGAAAGTCCTTACAAGTCAACGATTGCCCACGGCTATTTAACGCTTTCGTTGCTGCCCAAGATGTGGAACGAAATCATTGAGGTGAACAATCTCAAGATGATGGTCAATTATGGTATGGAAAAGATGCGCTTTGGCCGTCCTGTGCTTTCTGGTTCGCGCATTCGTCTTGTGGCAACGCTCCACAGCATCGAAAACTTGCGCGGCACCTGCAAAACCAGCATCAAGTTCCATATTGAGATAGAAGGCGAACGCAAGCCTGCCCTTGAAGGACTTGCTGTTTTTCTTTACTATTTTGAGTAATAAACATAATAACTTAAAAAATCATAATCAACATGACAACTAACTTAGGAAAAGCATTACTAATCATTTTTGCGATGGCAATGAGTTTTTCTGCACAAGCCGTAGACAGAAAAACGCTCGTAACCTATGCAGCTTCGCTGGAAGGTAAGAAGGGTAAAGAATTGAAAAGCGCTGTTTATCAGCTTGTTAGAAATAAGAAGGTTTTAAGCTATGGTAGTCAAGGTGGTAAAGGCACATGGTGGGGATTTTGGTACACCGATCGTGTTGAATCAACCAACGAGTGTCGCAATCGTTACAGCCAAGCAAAGTTTTATTTTTCTGGACACACTGGGGCTGCCATAGCGGGAATGAACATTGAACACTCATTTCCTAAGAGTTGGTGGGGTGGCACGAAGAACGATGCTTACAAAGACCTCTATAATCTCTATCCATCTGATGCTAAGGCAAATAGCGATAAGAGCAATTATCCGATGGGCGTTGTTACCAATGGTTCGGAAAAATCGGGTGCTGGTTTCGGAAAGATTGGAACCGGACAAGCAGGTAATCAGACCGTGAAAATGTGGGAACCGGGCGATACTTACAAAGGCGAATTTAGTCGAAGCTATCTCTATATGGCAACAGCTTATCAAAATCTCTCGTGGGTGAATGTTGGACTGCAAACCCTTGAAACGGGCGACTATCCAACCCTCAAAAAATGGGCATCGGATCTTTATCTAAAATGGAGCCGTGCAGACAAGGTGGATCAAGTGGAAATCGATCGCAACAATGCAGTGGCGAAAATCCAAAATAATCGCAATCTCTTTGTGGATTATCCTTATCTCGCTGAATATATATGGGGGGATAGTATGAATGTGGCTTTCAATCCTGCTCAATCCATCTCAACGGCAGAGGATGATAGTCGTTATCTCTCGCAAAACCCGCCTGTAAACAAAGTGGCTACACCCACTTTCAGCATTAGCTCAGGAAGATACACTACCCCTATCAGCGTTTCGATAACGACGACAACCGCAGGCGCAGAAATCTTCTACACTACGGACGGAAATCAGCCTACTGCACAGAGCCAACGCTATGTTTCACCGATTAACATCACTGAAAATACCACGCTTCAAGCCATTGCCATATTAGGCAGTGAAACAAGCGCAGTAGCACAGGCGGTATATACGTTTGCGCCACAAGGAGTAACATTTGTATTTAAACAGATCACCACACAGCCAACAGATGGTAAGCGTTATCTTATCGTGGCTGAAAGTGGCGGACAGAAGAAGGCTGCCAAACCTGCGATGCCATCGGGCGGTAAGAATTATGCTTATCTCACTGTGGAAGATGTTCAGCAAAGCGGGGAAACCATCACGCTCACCGACGACGTGCTTGCTTTCACATTTGAATCGGCAGGCAGTGGTTTTAAAATCAAGGACAGTGCAGGGAAATATTATTATCAAGACGGGAAATACACATCATTCATTCCAACCGATGATGCCAGCTTGGCAGACATTTGGGAAGTGGAAGTAAATGGGGATAAAACTTTCACTATCAAAGCATCAGACAGTGGACAAATCATTCAGTATGCTGAGAAATACAAGTCTTTCGGAAATTATAGTGAGGCAAAGGCAACCAATATCAACCCACTACTTTTTGAAGAAACGACAATAACGAATGGTGTAGCGAATATTGAAACGACAGAAAAGACACAGAACGGAAAAACCTATACGCTGCAGGGCATCGAAGTGGATGCTTCTCGTAGGTTGCCCGCAGGTGTCTATGTGCGTAACGGACGAAAATTCATCATCAAATAAAACCTCATAAATGCTTTTTCGCTACGTCTTCTTGCAATCTTTTGCCAATGAAGTGTAGCGAAAAAGCATTTCTTTTGTTCTTGAAACCAAAACGGAAAGGAAAATAGAAAACCATGCAAGTGATCTATGAAGACAACCACATCATCGTTGTCTATAAAGAAAGTGGCGAAATCGTACAAGCTGATCGGTCTGGCGATGTTCCGCTTTCAGACATAGTGAAGCAATGGCTCAAAGAGAAATATGCCAAACCGGGCAATGTCTTTTTGGGTGTGGTGCATCGTTTGGATCGTCCTGTTGCTGGACTTGTGATTTTTGCAAAGACATCGAAAGCATTAACCCGATTGAACGATATGTTTCGCAATGGCGAAGTACATAAAACCTATTGGGCATTGGTGAAAAATCCACCTCCCTTTGAGGAAGCAACGCTTACGAATTGGTTGGTGCGCAACACGCAACAAAACAAGAGCTATGCCTATGATTGGGAAGTGGAACATGCCAAGAAATCCATTTTGAAATACAAAGTATTGGGGCATTCAGAATATTATACACTCCTAGAAATCAATTTGATGACAGGTCGGCACCATCAAATACGCACGCAGCTTTCCCACATGGGATGTCCCATTAAAGGCGATTTAAAATATGGAGCGCAACGTTCAAATCCCGATGGAAGCATCTCGTTGCTTAGTCATAAGGTAGCGTTCATCCACCCCGTTTCCAAGGAAGCCATTCAGCTAACCTCCCCTTTGCCCAATGACCCAACATGGGACGCATTTCGGGCACTTACTTCAGCGGTAAACAATGAGTAATGTTTTTTGATAGCTTTCTTGCTTATTCCCCTCTAAGTTTATAACTTTGCAAAATGCTTTGTGTTTTCAGTCTCCAAAAGACGGCATAAAGAAGCATAAAAGCAATGTTAAAATGAGGAAATAAGACAATGAAAATAGGTGATAAAGTAAGATTTCTTAGCGAAACTGGAGGTGGAAAAATATCTGGCTTTCAAGGTAAAAACATCGTTTTGGTGGAAGATGAAGATGGCTTTGAAATTCCTACACCCATCAGCGAAGTGGTGCTTGTGGGCAATGAAGATTTGAGCAAAACCAAAATCGTCCATCTTGAACAACACGAAACCGAACAAACAGAAAATAAAAATATGTCGATAAAAGCTCAATTGGCTATCGACAGCAACACATCCACCCATCATTGGGCTGAAGAAGAAGAACCCGATTACGACCCTTCCGATAATTTTGTAGCCCCCGTGAAGGAGCGTGAAGGTGGTGATGCACTCGCAGTTTATTTGGCTTTTGTGCCAAAGAATATCAAACAAATAGGTAACACAGATTTTTCGGCTTATCTTGTGAACGATTCTAACTACTATATACATTATATATATATGGTGGGTGAGGAGGAAAAATGGGCTGTGAAATCAGTAGGAGAAATCGAACCCAATACCAAACTCTTCATAGAAGAATTTGGCTATGAAGACTTGAATGGCTTGGTGAATAGTTGTGTGCAACTCTTTGCCTACAAACAAGACAAATCGTTTGCACTCAAACCTGCTTTAGATGTGAGATTGAAAATAGATGGTACAAAGTTCTATAAGCTCAACACATTCCGTGAAAACGATTTCTTTGATGAACCTGCATTGCTCTATCCCATCTTAGAACCTGCGAAAAATTTGCAAAAAGGAACTGAAGATGCAGTGGAAATACAGTCTGACGCACTACAACCTAATCATCTCAATGCGTTGAAGGCAGCACTGCAACCCGCCCGTCGTCCTATTGCGCCCATTTCGGAAAACAACCCCGAGCAGCGCAAAAAAGTGAAACAAATCCTCAAAGACGATAAAATCGTCATCGATCTGCACATTGATTCGCTTTTGGAAACAACCGTAGGGATGTCGGCAAGTGATATCTTGGATTATCAAATGACGGTATTTCGCAACTTACTTGAAGAATATAGGGACAGAGTTGGACAAAAACTTATCTTCATTCATGGTAAAGGTGAGGGAGTTTTACGCAATGCCATCATTCGAGAATTGAATTATCGCTACAAAAAACATCAATACCAAGATGCCTCTTTTCAAGAATATGGCTACGGAGCAACGCAAGTAACTATCAGAAAAGCATAGGAAACAGAAACTAAATGTAAAAGAAAAAACAGCAATGCAACACGGATTTATCAAAGTGGCATCGGCTATTCCCGAAGTGCGGGTAGCCGACACGAAGTTTAACCTGACTGCCATCGAAAAACAAATAGCCCTTGCCGATGGTATGGGAGTGGAAATAGTGGTCTTTCCCGAACTTTCTGTTACAGGCTATTCATGTCAAGATCTTTTCACACAACAGTTACTCATTGAGAATGCTGAACACACGGTGATGATGCTTTTGGCATTCACACGCCAAATTGATATTATTTCTATCGTGGGTGTCCCCATCTTGGCAGGACAGAAATTGCTCAATTGCGCCGTTGTTATTCAGCAAGGAAAAATCCTTGGCATTGTTCCGAAAACCCATCTTCCGAACTATGGTGAGTTCTACGAAAAACGATGGTTTGCTTCTGCCTATAACCTTTCGCCAATACGTGTAAACTTTGCTGGTCAGCATGTGGAGATTACCCCCGAGCCCAAACTTTTCCAGACGGCAGCAGGCGTGAAATTCGGCATAGAAATTTGTGAAGACCTTTGGTCGCCAACGCCTCCCAGCAATCATCTTGCACTGTCGGATGCGGAAATCATTTTCAATCTCTCGGCAACCGACGAACTCATTGGTAAACACACCTATTTAAAATCATTGCTTGCCCAGCAAAGTGCGCGCACACTTGCAGGTTATGTCTACAGTAGCTGTGGATTTGGCGAAAGCACGCAAGATGTGGTTTATGGTGGTAACGCAATGATTTACGAAAATGGAAAACTCCTTGCCGAAGCCGAACGATTTTCGTTGAAATCACAACTGATTGTATCGGAAATTGATGTGGAAAAGCTACGAAGCGAGCGCCGCAATAATACCACTTTCCGTACGATACGCCACACCCAAAGTCCAAATGTTCTCAACGCAGATGTGAGTTCCGTACAAGCAAACATCGTTGAATGTTTTCCTGCCATCAATCCCGAACACACTTTCACGCTCACACGTTCCATCAACCCTACACCTTTCATCCCGAAGGCAGAAGACATGGCTACCACTTGCAGCGAAATCCTCAATATCCAAGTTGCAGGACTTGCCAAACGCTTGCATCACACTCATTGCAAAACAGCCGTTATCGGATTGAGTGGCGGACTTGATTCAACACTTGCCCTCCTTGTTTGTTTGCAAGCCTTCGACCGATTGGGACTTTCTCGGAAAGGCATTTTAGGCGTTACGATGCCAGGCTTTGGTACAACCCATCGCACACGTAGCAATGCCCATACGTTGATGAATCACTTGGGCATTACAACAAAGGAAATAAGCATTGTTCCCTCTGTTACACAACATCTTTCGGACATTGAACATAGTCCAGAACAACACGATGCAACCTACGAAAATGCACAAGCACGCGAGCGCACCCAAATCTTGATGGATTTGTCAAACAAGTATGGCGGTATGGTCATTGGGACTGGCGACTTGAGCGAATTAGCTTTGGGTTGGTGCACATACAATGGCGACCACATGAGTATGTATGCCGTCAATGCTGGGGTTCCAAAGACTTTGATACGATCTTTGGTTGCTTTTTGTGCAGAAAAGGAAGAAAAAGAAGAGGTGCGCACAGCTCTTTTCGATATTATCGACACCCCAATCTCTCCCGAACTCATTCCCGCTGACGAACAAGGAGAGATTGCGCAAAAGACAGAAGATCTTGTTGGACCTTACGAGCTCCATGATTTTTTCTTGTATTACTTCCTTCGTTATGGTTTTCGTCCAGCGAAAATCTTTTATCTTGCTTGCATTGCGTTCCAAGGAAAATTCACAGAAGACATCATCAAGCAATGGCTTGCGACTTTCTTCCGCCGCTTCTTCTCACAACAATTTAAGCGTTCTTGCTTGCCCGATGGACCAAAAATTGGTAGTGTGAGCCTTTCTCCTCGTGGCGATTGGCGTATGCCTTCCGATGCGTCATCCACCATTTGGTTGGCAGAAATCGAAAATCTCTAATCCGTTTAAGCCATTTTGAGAAATTCAGCAACAATTGTTTGCGAGTTCTCAAAGTGGCTTTTTTCATGCCTTTAGGCTATGAAAGTTTGTTTTTGAATGAATGTAAAAAACGGCATCTTTCTTTTTAAGAGCCGTTAAGTGCTCATTCTGAAATGTTAAATTGGAATAAAGATAACTCAAAAACCATTAGATTTTGATTTTTTGCTCCTATATTTGCATCCAGATTAAGACGTAATTGAACAATAAAAGAATTAAAATATAACGAGTATGAATAAATTATCAAAGATTTTAGTAGGTGCATCGTGTGTCTTAGCACTCGCATTTTCAACAGGTGCTGTAATCAAAGTCTATGCTGCCGAACCTCCAGTGGCAGTACCTGGACAACCCGTTGATCTTACCTACGCTGCAGAGAAAGCACTCCCAGCTGTGGTACACATCAAGTACGTACAAAATTCAAAGACCCGCACTGTGGAGGTTGCCGACGACCCATTTGGTGGATTTTTTGACTTCTTTGGCTTTGGAAATCCTGGTGGAGGAACACGCCAGCAACAAATCCAAACACCCAAACGGCAAGCAACAGGTAGTGGTGTCATCATTTCATCGGATGGCTACATCGTAACCAATAACCACGTTGTAGAAGGTGCCGATGAACTCACCGTCACACTGAACGACAACCGTGAATTTTCTGCGCGTATCGTGGGAACCGACAAAAACACCGACCTTGCACTGATAAAAGTCAATGCCAAGGATTTACCCTATCTCGCAGTGGGCAGTTCGGATAATCTGAAGGTGGGCGAATGGGTAATAGCTGTCGGTAATCCATACAATTTGACCAACACCGTTACAGCAGGTATTGTCAGTGCGAAGTCACGCGGTTTAACGGGTAACGGTATCGAAAGTTTCATCCAAACCGATGCTGCGATCAATCAAGGTAACTCTGGTGGTGCGCTTGTCAATACACGAGGCGAACTCGTAGGTATTAATGCCATGCTCTATTCGCAAACTGGCGCATACAGTGGATATGGTTTTGCCATCCCAACCGCCATTATGACAAAAGTTGTAGAAGATATTAAGAAGTATGGCAATGTGCAACGTGTAACGCTCGGTATCGAAGGTGGTGATGTGCTGAACTACATCAATGCAGAAAAAGAAAAAGGTAAAGAACCCGATCTTGGAACAAACGAGGGGGTTTACGTTTCAAAGGTTTCAGAAGAAGGCAATGGTGCTGACTTCGGATTGCAGTCAAAAGACGTGATTGTTAAATTCGATGGTAATAAGATTACCAAACTTGCCGAACTTCAACAAGCCCTCAATGGCAAACGTCCAGGTGACAAGGGAACGCTCACATTCTTGCGCAACAAGAAAGAAATCTCAAAAACCATCACCCTCAAGAATGCACAAGGCACCACGAAACCACTCGAACAAGCTGACATTGATGTGCTTGGCGGACAGTTCCGTCCTGTTACCGATGCAATCAAAAAACAGCTCAACATCAATTATGGTTTGGAAGTGATCAAAATCAATAGCGGAGCATTGAAAGAAGCAGGTGTTAATCGTGGTTTCATCATTCAAAACGTGAACGATTCGCCTGTAAACAATATCGAATCCTTGCAAAAGATTGTGAAGGCAGCATCAACGAGCAAAGACCCTGTACTCTATATTAAGGGAATCTATCCCACAGGTCGAAAAGCCTATTTTGCAGTGCCTTTGAGCGAATAAGCGCAAAACCTACTTTCAATAACGAAAAATCAGCGTAGCCAGGCAATGGCGGTTACGCTGATTTTTTATAATGATGCCCGAGAAATTTTTCTTTAACCCAATTCGATCATTAGAGAACAAAAAGGAGAACTATGTCGTACTTAGAACATCATACAGAAGATACTTGGCAAAAACGCCTGTTCGATAAACTGATGCGTGTAGAAGACAAACTCGACC
>JALFSW010000087.1 GCA_022779305.1 Prevotella sp.
TTTTGCAAAAAGCTAAATTTAAGAATTATATATTTAACCTATAAACAAAAAATAAAGACATGAGAAAATTTTATAACCTTCTATTGCTTTTATTGGTAATGTGCATCACCACTAATGCGCAAGACCAAATAGAGATGGAGAAGAATGCGTTACCAGTATTGAAAGCTCAAACGAAAGTAGCACAAGGCTTTGGTTATGGCAATCGTTTCACTGAAAGTATCTATGGTTTAGGCTATAATCAAGCAGGTGTAGTCTCGGGACTCATTGAAGTTTCGGGTATAAAAAATGCCAGACTGACTTTTGTTGATGCAATGATGCCAGCAATGGAAGCCGATAAAAATGGTGCTATTGTTGTGCTTGATAAGAATATGAAAGTGGTTCACATCGAGCAACATAGCTTCGATATTCGTTTAAATCACTTGGTATTGAACACCCCCTATACTTTTATGACCAATGAAACTTATTATGTGGGTTATCTTGTTCACGCTACAGCAGCAGCTGCCTATCCAGTAGGTTTTGATAAAGATGTGAATATTCCGCAGGCAAGTTACATGAGTTATCACACTTCGATGCCTACCAAAGGAACCAGCATGAAAGAAAAGGTGATTAACACAGCAGCAAAGTATAAATATGGTGCAATCTTGATTTTCCTCGGTTTAGAAAATTCTCCAAAGACCGACAATGCTGCCTATTTGCTTGATGTGTCTGGAACTTTCAATTCGCCAAGCAAAAAAACGGCAGAGGCAAAGGCATCAGTACGCAACATTGGTGCAAAGGCAATGACGACAACGGAAATGAAATATACCATTGCCGGAAATGCAACAACAGCTACCGTAACTACGAACATTAAATCGGGAGCAGATTCTGAAGTTGCTTTCAAAGTTAATATGCCTACAAAGGGGAAGGGAGAAATTGCTTTTAACGTTTCTAAAGTAAACGGAACTGATAATTTCATGAGCAATGTTACCGTAACGAAAGCCTATCAGATAGGTGGTGGTGGCATGTCTACAACAAAACGCAGCGTACTCATCGAACGTTTCAGCACAGAGCAATGCCCCAACTGTCCTTCAGCAGATCCAACCTTGGAAACTTTCATAAACACTTTCCGTAACGCAGGATTAGAAGTCAATGTTGTGGTGCATCACGCTGGCTATTATACTGATGGCTATACACTTGAAGAGTCAAGAACACTTGTTGGTTATCTTGGTGTAAAAGGTGCTCCTTACTTTGTAGTCGATCGTTTACCTTTAGGACAGAATGGTGTTTGCGCGTTTTTCCCACAGTCATATATGGCAGCAAATATTAAATCTGCGCTCTTAAAAAATAAAGAGTTGGGAAAAGTAGACAACATCCAAGCTGGCTTTAAGAATAATGGTCTGACAGTGAAGTTAGTTGGTACGGTAGCAGATGAATTTAAAGAAGACCTCTATATCACGGCGATTTTGACAGAAGACAATCTCTCGAGTAACACGCAGCGTGGTGCAAGTTATGGTTACATCCATGAAGCAGTTCCACGTGTTTTCCTTTCATCAGGACGAGGCGATAAGGCTACCATTAATGATGGACAATTTGAAATCAGTTTCCCTACAAAAACGATTAATTCAAAATGGAAGAAGAACAATATGAAAATAGTTCTCTTTGGACATCGTTTGCTTAATTCCTATACACAATACGATTATGACCAACACGAAATTCTATTCTCAACCACTTATAATTGGAGCATAACAAATGGTGTCGAAGACATTCGTGCAGAAGAAATAAATCCTGAAGTAACAAGTAAAGAAGGCCGCATCCAAGTAAATGGCACATACAAGCGTGTAGAAATCTATAACACGAGTGGTGCATTGATAGCTACATCGGTTGATGAACCATTGACTCCAGGGCTTTACATTGTAAAGGTGAAAACAAACGAAGGAAGCTATGCATCGAAAGTGATGATTCAGTAAACATAAGAGATTTTTTAGCGAAAAATTAGCTATCTTGATAGCTAATGATGTTAAAAACAAGAGAAAAGCAGAAAAAAATAGCTTCTCTCTTGTTTTTTTATGATTTATTTATAACTTTGTAGAAAATTAGATATTTGATGTTATGTAACAACCTATTTAATAATTATTATCAGTATGAAAAAAATTAATTACTTTCTTTTATTATTGCTGAGCCTATGTCTTTCGGCAACAGCACAAGGACAATTGGAAATGAGAAAAATCAAAGCTGCCGCACCTGAGGATGGTAGCGAGGTTGCACAAGGCTTTGGCTATGCTGACCGCAATGCAGTTGGCGTGCAGGGCGTGGGTAATGGCAATGCGGGTGTGCTAAGCGGATTTATCCAAATTTCGGGTGTAAAAGATGGCAAATTGAACTTCGTTGATGTCGTTATGCCTGATATGACGAAAGATACCAAAGCAGCCGTAGCAGTGCTCAACAGTGCAGGCAAGGTGATTTTCTATGAAACAAAGACACTCGAAACGGGTCTTAACCACTTGATATTGAACAATCCCTACACCTTTACAACAAACGAGCTACACTACGTAGGCTATTTTGTTAATGCCACAACAAAGTATCCTCATGTCATAGGCTATGATGGAAGCATAAACATTGCTCAAGCCAGCATTTTAGGATTACACAGTTCTACACCTGTACTCAACTCAAATGTGATGCAAGAAATATTCGATACCTCAAAGCAATATTCTTTCGGTTCACTTTTGATTTTTGCAGGAATAGAGAATGCGCCTAAGTTGGAAAATATGGCTTATCTTCTCGGCATTACTACCTCTTTGAACGTTCAGCCTACTGAAAACATTACACCTGAAATATTGGTGCGCAACCTCGGTACAAAAGCAATTAAGAATTTGAAACTCGATGTTGCCATAGATGGTGCATCGAAAAATGTAGAAGCAACCGCAGACCTCGCAGCAGGACAAACTGGTAATGTAGCCTTTGCGCTCACATTGCCTCAAAAAGGTAAAGGAGAAGTAGCTGTAAAAGTGCTTGAAGTGAATGGTATTGCAAATGATTTCGCAAACATTGCTGCAACAAAGCCTTATCTTGTGTTACACGAAGGTGGTGCAACAAAGAAAAAAACGGTAATGATCGAACGCTTCACCACTGAAAGATGTCCTAACTGCCCACGTGTTGATCCTGTTTTCGAGAAATTTGTTAAAGCCTTTGAAGATGCAGGGTTGAAGGTGAACGTCATCATGCACCACGCTGGTTATTACACCGATGATTTCACTATTACACCATCATCAGCACTCTTGCCCTATCTTGGCGTAACCTTTGCACCTGGCTTTGTCATCGATCGTATGGCGTTAGGAGAGAAAGGTGTATGTGCTTTCCTTCCTCAATATGCAATGACAGAACCACTGAAAGAACTTCTTCTGAACCAACTTGAATATGGAACTATCGAAAACGTAGAAGCGGCCTATAATGATAACAAGGTTGTGGTGAAGGTCAGCGGTACAGTTGCCGATGATTTCAATGAAGATCTCTATATCACAGCCGCTGTAACAGAGGACAATCTCAAGGCGGTTAGTCAGGCTGGTGCAACAGGTACATACATTCATCACGCCGTTCCACGCACCTTCCTTTCAGACGCAAAGGGCAATAAAGCCACAGTGAAAGATGGTCGTTTTGAAATCGAATTCCCTGCAAAAGAAATCAAGAGTGAATGGAAGAAAGGGGATATGAAGTTTGTCTTCATGGCACATAGAGTACTCAATGCAAGCACGAAGACCAATTACGAACAACATCAAGTGCTCTTCTCGGGCACAGCTCCTTGGGAAATAACCAACGGAATTAATGAAGTGGGTGTGTCAGAAGATGCTCCACGCATCACTAGCGACAATCATCGCATTGTTGTTGATGGAGCATTTAACAGCGTAGAAATCTATGGAATTGATGGAAAGCTTGTTGCAACATCGTTGAATGAATCATTGGCAGATGGTCTTTATGTAGTGAAGGTAAAGACAAACAATGCTAAACACACTGCAAAAGTAATGGTGAAATAAACTTATTTCGTAATTTCTTTATACCCAAAGCCACATCCTTGCAATGCTGCAAAGGTGTGGCTTCTTTCTTTTTGAGCAAAAATTGCTGTGTGTTTTAACCCAAATCAGTCATTATTACAGCTGATTATTGTTCAGGATATTGTTCGTAGATCTTTAAATCAAACACGTTTGCATAAGCATAAACATGTTCTAACACTTCAGAAAGCGTGCGTTCATAAGCGACCCATTCCTTATTGAGCACAAAGAAATAAAGCTCTATGGGCACCCCAGATTGTGTTGCTTCCATTTGTCGCACCATAAGGGTCATCTTCTGATTAATATCGTTGCGCTTTCTGAGATACGCTTCGATGTAAGTACGAAACAGTCCGCTATTGATTTTTTCGCCTTTGAGTTCTTCTTGTTTAAAAAATCCGCGTTCAACAAGTCGTTCCTTTAATGCATCCGTAGCCACACAGATGCCCCGTACATCTAAGTAAACCAATCGTTTGGCTCTTCTTCCTTCGCTTTTTTGCATTCCCTTCCAGTTCTGAAACGTGCTATTTACCAACGTTAGTGGCGTTACGGTGGTGATGGTATTATCGAATTGTTTCACTTTTACAGTCGTTAGCGTAATGTCTGTAACTGTTCCATCGACAGGCGTACCAGGAACAGTGATCCAGTCGCCCACATGCACCATCTCATTGCTTGTCAGCCGAATACCAGCAACCAATCCTTCAATCGTATCTTTAAAAACAAGCATCAGTATGGCAGACGTAGCACCGAGACCAGCAAACAACGTCATTGGATTTTTATTTATCAAAGTGGCAATCACCACCACCACAGCGATGAACAGAATAACAATTTTCAGAACGCCACAGAAAGACTTCAAATACTGTTTCTTAGTCTTTCCGATGTCGGTTTGAATGTACTGAAAACGTCCCACAATACCAATTGCTAAACGTGTAACGTTCACAGTGATATAAACAGAAGTCAGCCGGCTTAAAATTTCTTCCACATTAGCATACCGATTGAACACTATTGGCAAACAAGCCGAAATGACCAATGCAGGAATGATATTGCAGGCAATGTTTAATACTTGTTTGTCAAGGATAACATCATCCCACATTACCTTCGTTTTTCTTGTAAGAAACAAAACCAAAGGAATGAGCAATCGTTTGGCAGCATAGCCCGATAGCCATGCAACAATAATGCACAAAAGCACCAAAATAGCGTGTCGGTTCAGTGAATTTTCTCCACCCGCAAGTCCCCAAGTGATTAAAAGACTTTCTATTTTAAGAATAATATCAATCATATATACCTTCATTTACGTTTACTTTATCATTATGTTTAACTGCAAAAAGCGATAGTTGTCAATCTATTGACTTAAAATTATGCAGATTTTATTTTGTAAATTACGCATCGACACATTGCTCATACCTCCATTTATGATGATGGCAAAGCATAACCTGTGACCATTCAATGCCGTGAGATAGCCTGCAAGCGAACTTACTCCTATCAAGGTTCCCGTCTTTGCACGCACGTTTCCCACTGCCTTCGTTCCCCGCATCCGGTTGCGCAAAGTACCGTCAACACCAGCAATGGGCATCGAAGCAAGCAAAGTAGGATAGATTTGTTCGTTTTGAAAGGCATAACGCAGTAGGCTCACTTCTAATTCAGCACTCGCATAATTGTAAAGCGACAAGCCCGACCCATCTGCAATACGATAATTCTGTGGCGATAAGCCTACTTTTTTTATCAATGCCTTCACATGTTCGGCATTCTGTTTGGCAGTTGTCCATCTTCCGTTGGCTCTGCCATTGAGCTGATAAAACACCGCCTCGGCATAAAGGTTATCACTCTGTTTCATCATAGGCTGCATCACCTGTGCAATGCTTCTTTGCACACATGCCACTGGCGTGGCATCTTTTGGCAACACTTTTTCGCCCATTTCGCCTTGTAACGTGATACCCGCAGCTTGTAAACGTCGCAAAAAACGCCCCATAAAATCATTGCGCTTGTTCAGCAACAAAGGCGAAAGCGTGGGGTTATCGTCGTCCCAACACCAACCACTGCCCCATTTTTCTTTTTCTTTGAGTGAAAGATCGGCATAGATGTTACCCACGATGCGCTGAATGCCTAACGCTTTCAGACTATCTACGAACACCGCAAGGTCGGCTTCCTTTAGCATTGGATCCATTCCACCTACTATATATAGGTCGCCCATGAACGTTTGGATTGAATCCGTCAGTTCCCCACGGCGATAAAGCTGCGTTTGAAATTGATAATCGTTTCCCAAACGGTCTAAAGCCGCAATGGCAGTGATACACTTCATGGTAGACGCAGGGCGCAATTGCATCTTCTCGTGATAAGCATACAGCGGTTGGTCGTCCGTCAGATCCCATGCTAAGAAACCTATTTGCGCCGTTTCTGTGAGTCGACTATTTTGTAACACATCTGTTAAAGCACCTCTGATGTTTTCTTGCCATGACAACTTCGGGTTGCTTTCAAAGACAACTATCGTATCTTCTGTTTCCTCTTCCGCCTGCACATTCTGCACCGTGGTGGCAGGCTGCAAATCCTCGTTGAGTATGCGTGCCACCTCAACACTGTCCAACCGCACCTGTGCAAAACCCAATGGCGAGAAAAATGCAATGAACAACGCTATGTTCAAAATTCGTTTAATCATTTTTTTTGCTGATTGTTTTTATGAATAAATCCTGATTTTCTGGTTGTACGCTCAACACCCGTCCCGTCTTCAATTCTATCAAGACATAATTACCCAACCGAAAGGCGAGCGGCAGGATACGCACATCTCTAATATCGGCTAAAGCAATTGTCTGTTGCTTGGCAAAACGCCCTCTTTTGATAATTAATTTATGATCGGTTGTGGTGACATACGTGGTGTGTAATGCCCTTTCCAAGGCAAGAATAACCAACAAAACGAAGCCCACGCCGAGTAGTACTAAGACGCTGTTTTGTCGGTTCCAAAGTCCGTATAATGCACCCAAAGCAAAGAGCGCAATCGCACTCCATTCCATAAACATGATGCGGTGATTGTATGTTCTATTCATTTCTATGTCTGATAAGCAATGCAAAGATACGAAAAAAAAGATACTTAAAAGCCAAATCGGTCATTAGAGACCGAATTGTGTTAAAACCCTAAAAAAACCACATAAAACGCAATTACTTTCATTTTGTAAATTCCACAAAGCTAATTTTATGGCTTTTTTTTTAGGTTCTTCAGTTTTTTATATATCTTTGCAGCATAAACCTAACAAAAAGAAATCTTATGGAAATAACACTAACTACCAACAATCCAAACGGACTTGTACAGGCTTTCGACGAAGGTGCGCAAGCAGGCGAATTAACCTTTCAGATTAAAGAAAAAGTAATTGTCATTGACCACACACAAACCTTTAAAGGGTTTGAAAGGCGCGGCATCGCAGAACAAATGACACTCGCTGCCATTGATTATGCGAAGACAAACCACAAAAAAATCATTCCCGAGTGTTCGTATGCCTACACCTATCTAATGCGACATCGTGAATATGCCTGCGTCCTTGATGAGCGTGTTATCGATGAAAAAAGATATTAATCTCTAAAAGACAAAAAGCAACAAATGAAAAGAAACATTTTAATGACTTGCGGCTTGTTGAGCCTTGCGCTTGCCCTGCACGCACAGCATAAATCTGGTGGAATTGATGCCCAAATGATGAAGAAAATCGTTGCCGAACAAGCATCAAAAAATAACCCCGCTATTACGAACGCATTGGCATCAAATTCAATTGATAATTTGGCAAAGAATGCCCGAAATGCAGGTGCGATTGATTCGTATTTCAGTGTGGAAACACCGAAGCAGAACATACAAGACCAAAAAAGCTCTGGACGTTGTTGGCTGTTCACGGGATTGAACGTTTTGCGTGCCAATTATGCTCGCAAGCATAACGACAGTATCCGCATCGAACTATCACACGTCTATCTCAGCATGCACGACCAGCTTGAAAAAGCCAATCTCATGCTGCAAGGCATCATCGACAATGCCCAAAAACCAATGGAAGATCCCATCGTTCAGTTCTTCTTTAAAAATCCGATAGGAGATGGCGGAACTTTCTGTGGTGTGTCGGATTTGGTGGATAAGTACGGATTGGTGCCCATGGAGGTGATGCCCGAAACCTATTCGGCAGAGAACACATCACGCATGGCACGCATCATCACTTCAAAGCTGCGCGAATATGGTTTGGAATTGCGCCGCATGGTGGCTGCCAAAAAATCGGCTACTGCCATCAAAGAGCGCAAAACCAAGATGTTGGCAGACATTTACCACATTCTTGTGATGTCTTTGGGCGAACCCGTGAAGACTTTCCAATATGCTTTCAAAGACAAAAACGGCAAGCAAATTGGTGCACCTAAGACCTACACTCCACAAGAGTTTGCAAAAGAAATCGTGGGCGGAAATCTCACAGGCTCTTTCATCATGGTGATGAACGACCCACGCAGAGATTACTATAAAACCTACGAAGTGGAATACGACCGTCACACCTACGACGGACAGAACTGGAAGTATCTCAACTTGCCGATGGAAGACATTGCAAAAATGACCATCGCCTCTTTGAAAGACGGCACAAAGATGTACACCAGCTATGATGTAGGCAAGCAATTAGACCGTACACGTGGTTATCTCGATTTAGAAAACTATGACTACGGAACGCTCTTTGGCATTGATTTCCCAATGAACAAAGCCGACAGAATTGCTACCTTCGACAGTGGTTCAACCCACGCAATGACACTAACGGCAGTTGATTTGGACGAAAACGGACAGCCCAAGAAATGGAAAGTAGAAAACAGCTGGGGCGCAACAAATGGTCATCAAGGCTGTTTGATTATGACCAACCGCTGGTTTAACGAATACAGCTTCCGTTTCGTAATCGATAAGAAATATGTTCCTGCTGACATTCTGAAGGCTGAACAACAAAAGCCTATAATGGTGACACCAGACGATCCACTCTTCCAAGAAGACAAATAATCCTCTTCTCACAAGGCGAGATGTTTCTTTCCGAAGAAGCATCTCGCCCTTTTTATTTTCTTATTTTTAAACCCAAAGCGATCTAATGACCGATTTGGGTTTAAACAATTGAAAATCAAGCGATTTAGAAGTAGCTTGCAATTGAGCTTCACTTGCATCCCAACTGAGCCTCAGTTACCGGCAAAATGAGCCTTACTTGATTTATAACTGAGCTTCACTTGCAATCTTCGTCTTGCACGTGAACGTTTTTTCATTGCTCATTTGGCTTAAAAAAGCACAATAATTTGGCAAAGCAAACATTTTAATGTATCTTTGTACCTATGATCCCACAAGATGAAAAGAACATAAAAATGAGCGAAAACATCATCATTGTTGATGGCGATTACATTGACGGGGTGGCGTTCGACCTCATTGTGAACTTTGAACGAATGCTCGATAGGAAAATTCATGCTGCCGATTTGAGTCAATGGATAGTGAACATTGCTTTAGACGGACGAATGCGCGAAGGCAAACACGAAACGCAGGTGGTTTTTCTGCATGACAAAAGTCAGGCAACGCTTCGCTATTTTCAACCCGCTCACTATGCCAAAGAACTCAATCAGCAAGCATTCAACGATCCTTATTTGGGAGAATTTATCATCAACACGATTGCAACAGGGAGTGCATTTGCTGAAAAAGAAACGGTCATCAGCGATCTACTTCAAACCATACTCGCACACAAGGAAGTGCGCCGAATAATGGTGGTTCCCAATGCCGACGACAAGGCTACATGGAACCAACTCAAACACCTATTTGACACGCCAGACGCTGATGAGAAGAGTATCACACTCTTCGCCATGCAACCGATGGAAGGTGGCAATTTCAAGCAACAAATATTGGGCTATTCACTCCTTAATGCAATGGGAATTACGGCAGAAGAAATTAATAACAAAATAAAATAAAGAAACATCACAATGGGAAGAGTTTTAATGATTGGCGCAGGTGGCGTGGCTACCGTGGCAGCCTTTAAAATCGTTCAGAACCAAGACATATTTACAGAGTTTATGATTGCCAGTCGCAGAAAAGAAAAATGCGATGAACTCGTAGCGGCAATCCACAAGAAGGGCTACAAAGCCGACATCAAAACAGCACAGGTGGATGCAGACGATGTGGAACAGCTCAAGACGCTCTTCAATGATTTTAAACCCGAATTGGTCATCAATCTTGCCTTGCCTTATCAAGATCTCACCATCATGGAGGCGTGTTTGGCATGTGGTTGTAACTATCTCGACACGGCAAACTACGAGCCTAAAGACGAAGCACATTTTGAATACAGTTGGCAGTGGGCTTATAAAGAGAAATTTGAAAAGGCTGGTTTGACCGCTATTCTCGGATGTGGCTTCGACCCTGGTGTTACGCAAGCATTTACAGCATACGCTGCAAAGCATTATTTTGATGAAATCCACTATCTTGACATCGTTGATTGTAACGCAGGAAATCATCACAAAGCCTTTGCAACCAACTTCAATCCAGAAATCAATATCCGAGAAATCACCCAAAAAGGACTTTATTACGAAGACGGGAAATGGGTGGAAACAGAACCATTGGCAATTCATCAGGATTTGAACTATCCTAACATTGGGGCACGCGACTCTTACCTCTTGCACCACGAAGAATTAGAATCGCTCGTAAAGAATTATCCTACCATCAAGCGCGCACGCTTCTGGATGACGTTCGGAAAACAATACTTGACCTATTTGGATTGCATTCAAAATTTGGGTATGAGCCGTATTGACGAGATAGAATACGAAGCACCATTGGCTGATGGATCTGGAAAGACAACAAAGGTGAAAATCGTTCCTTTGCAATTCCTCAAAGCGGTATTGCCTAATCCACAAGATTTGGGTGAAAACTATGATGGCGAAACATCTATCGGATGTCGCATCCGTGGCGTGAAAGATGGGAAAGAGCAAACCTACTATGTTTACAATAACTGCAAACATCAAGATGCCTACGAAGAAACAGGTATGCAAGGCGTTAGCTACACAACAGGCGTACCAGCTATGTTGGGAGCAATGATGTTCTTCAAAGGCTTATGGCGCAAACCAGGTGTATGGAATGTGGAAGACTTCAATCCCGATCCTTTCATGGAAGAACTCAACAAACACGGCTTGCCTTGGCATGAAGAGTTTGGAGGCGATTTGGAGCTCTAATCGACATTTTTCACCTTTTAGATTAAACTTGTAGAACAAAAGAAATGGCAAAAGAAAAGAAAGAAGAAATCTCTGCAGCTGAAGGGAAACTTAAAGCCCTGCAAGCCGCAATGGCAAAGATAGAAAAAGACTTCGGAAAAGGAGCTATCATGCGCATGGGCGATGAGCAAATAGAAAACGTAGAGGTGATACCAACAGGTAGTATTCAGCTCGACGAAGCATTGGGTATTGGTGGTTATCCACGTGGAAGAATTGTGGAAATCTATGGACAAGAAAGTTCGGGTAAGACAACGCTCACACTTCACGCTATTGCCGAAGCTCAAAAACAAGGCGGTATCGCAGCATTCATTGACGCAGAACATGCTTTCGACCGTTTTTATGCAAAAGCATTGGGCGTGGATGTAGACAACTTGTGGATCTCGCAACCTGATAATGGTGAACAAGCATTGAACATTGCTGACCAGCTGATCAGTTCTTCGGCTATTGATCTTGTTGTCATAGACTCGGTTGCAGCTCTGACGCCTAAGAAAGAAATCGATGGTAATATGGGTGAAAGCAATGTTGGTTTGCAGGCACGTCTCATGAGCCAAGCACTCAGAAAACTAACGGGTATGATAGCGAAGACAAACACGTGTTGCATCTTCATCAACCAAGTGCGTGAGAAGATTGGGCAGATGTTTGGTCCATCTGAAACGACCACTGGTGGTAATGCCCTAAAGTTCTATAGTTCTGTACGTTTGGAGATTAAGAAAAGAAGTCAGCTAAAAGACGGGGAGAATGTCTATGGAAATGAGACTTCTGTGAAAGTGGCTAAGAATAAGTTGGCACCTCCTTTCCGCAAAGTGAATTTTGAAATCATCTTCGGTGAGGGTATTTCTCGAATAGGCGAAATCCTTGATTTGGGTACAGAGTTTGATATTATCAACAAGAGCGGTAGCTGGTATAGTTACAATGGCACGAAACTCGGACAAGGACGCGATGCTGCAAAACTTGCCATCAAAGACAACCCAGAGCTTGAAGAAGAACTCATTTCACTCATCAAAGCTGCAATGCAAGCGAAGAAAGAGGAAGGTAAATAATACTATTTAGGCAGGTCTTAAGAATTCTTAGACCTGCCTATTTTCTTTTCTTCTTATTTTTATTTCAGTTCGCCAACTTTCAAGAGATATTCGGCAATCTGCACAGCATTGAGTGCTGCCCCTTTGCGTATTTGATCGCCCGTGAGCCAAAGGGTGAGTCCGTTCTCATCGGCAAGGTCTTTGCGCACCCGCCCCACATAGACATCATCGCATCCCGCACTTTCTAAAGGCATTGGGTAAACATAGTTTTGTGGGTCATCAACGAGCGTAACACCTTCTGCCGTGCTCAATGCGTTGCGCACTTCTTCCACAGTGAGTGGGCGTTCGGTTTCCAACCACACCGATTCAGAATGGCTACGAAGCGTAGAAACACGTACGCAAGTAGCACTGGTGCGCACATCCGAGTGCATGATTTTCTGGGTTTCGTGGAACATCTTCATCTCCTCTTTCGTGTAATCGGTTTCTGTCATCTTATCGATTTGAGGAATAACGTTGTATGCCAGTTGATGAGCAAACTTCTCAATGGTCTTCACCTCACCCGTTTTCACAAGTTCTTCGTATTGCTGTTTGAGTTCAGCCATCGCCGCCGCACCCGCACCTGACGCACTCTGATAGCTACTCACGCGGATGCGTTTGATGTGGCTCAGTTTTTCGATTGGGTTGAGGACTGTTACCATCATTATCGTTGTGCAGTTGGGGTTGGCAATGATGCCACGTGGGCGCACCAAAGCGTCTTCGGGATTGATCTCTGGCACAACGAGGGGTACATCGCTGTCCATCCTGAATTGGCTTGAGTTGTCGATCATTACAGCTCCGTGTTGAGTGATGGTGTGGGCAAACTCGGCAGAAATACTGCCTCCTGCGCTCACGAATGCAACATCAACGCCTTTGAAATCGTCATTGTGCTGAAGTAATTTTACTTCATATTTCTTGCCCTTGAAATCATATCGTTTGCCCGCTGAGCGTTCAGAACCAAAGAGGAGAAGCTCATCAATGGGAAAATTGCGTTCTGCGAGAATGCGAAGAAACTCTTGTCCAACAGCTCCGCTGGCACCAACAATTGCTACTTTCATATGTCTTGTTTTATTAATCTTAAACCCAAATTGGTCAATAGCCCATTAGGGTTTTCTTTTTATTTTCTTTTATCCATTTCCCTTTGGTCTCTAATGACTGAATTGGGTTGAACCCAAATCGGTCATTAGACCGTAGAGTGTTCTCTTTATTTTCTTTATTTACTCCCAATTGCTTGCATCCACTTGCCGGCATCTTGTTCAGCATTTTCTCTTGAAGTAGCCCGCTACATCTGCGATAAAATTCTGAACAACCTGCACTGACAATTAGATACAACCCCTTTGGTCTCTAATGACCGAATTGGGTTAAAATCTTTTTGCGTTGCAAATTTACAAAAAACAATCAACTATCGGTTCGTGGGCGATAACTTTTTGCTATCTTTGCACTGATTATTTATTGCATCATTCTTTGACAATGTTCGACTTAACGCATTATCTCCCCATCACCGACCCGACTTTGATCTTCTTCGTGGTCTTGCTAATGATACTTTTCTCCCCTATCATTATGGGACGACTACGCATTCCGCACATCATCGGTATGGTTTTGGCGGGTGTATTGGTGGGCGAATATGGTTTGAACATTCTCAAACGTGATGCCTCTTTTGAGCTTTTCGGAAGTGTGGGACTTTATTATATCATGTTTCTGGCAGGGTTGGAAATGGATATGGAAGGACTAAAGAAAAACAAAGGGCGCATTTCTGCTTTCGGCTTGCTGACGTTTGCTGTTCCTTTTATTTTGACCTATTTCATGTCGCTCTATCTTCTGAACTATTCGGAAATGTCAGCGTTGCTCTTGGGTTGCATCATGTCATCCAACACGCTCATTGCCTATCCGATAGTGGGGCGTTACGGACTTACGCAGCACCCCTGTGTAACGCTCAGTGTCGGAGGAACAATGTTTTCGCTCTTGCTTTCGCTCATTGGGATGGCAATGATTGTGAATTCGTTTGGCGGTGGAAGCGGAGGTGCATTTTGGATATGGTTCATTCTGAAGTTTGCGCTCTATATTTCAGGGATGATATGGTTTATTCCCCGCCTCGCACGGTGGTTCCTTCGTCGTTATTCAGATGCAGTTATGCAGTTTATCTTTGTGCTATCGGTGCTTTTCTTTTCGGCTGCACTGTCGGATGCGATAGGACTTGAAGGCATTTTTGGCGCTTTTTTTTCAGGATTGATTTTAAATCGCTTCATCCCCAAAGTTTCTCCACTGATGAATCGGATAGAGTTCACAGGGAACGCATTGTTCATTCCTTATTTTCTGATTGGGGTGGGGATGCTCATCAACGTTAGATTACTGTTTAGCGGAACAGAAATACTTTGGGTGATAGGGTGCATCGTTGGCTTCGGAACCATTGGAAAAGGGTTGGCTGCCTATCTCATAGGTACTGTGTTTAAATTGTCGAAAAGCATGACAAACATGGTCTTTGGGCTTACGAGTGCACACGCTGCAGGTGCCATCGCAATGGTAATGGTGGGTTTAAAACTCGAAGTTACCCCGGGGGTATATCTCTTTGACGATCAGGCATTAAATGGAATCGTAATCATGATACTCATTACGTGTATCTTTTCAACCATACTCACCGAACAGGCAGCACAAAGCATTCGCCTAACAAAGAAAGAAGAACCCGAAATGGTGAAAACAGACAATGATGAAAAGATACTCATTCCCGTGAAATATCCAGAATATGCAGATCACTTGCTTGCTTTGGCAACGATGATGCGCAATACAAAAATGAAGCGTCCGTTGGTTGCGCTGAACGTAGTGTATGATGATATCAATGCCGCTGTAAATCAGGAGGAAGGTAGGAAACTGCTTGAAACACTGCAACAACAAGCCAGTGCGGTGGATGTTCCGATGGAAACGCAGGTGCGCATAGCTGCTAATATAGCCAACGGAATAAAACATGCCTTTAAAGAATTTCAAGCCTCGGAAATTATCATGGGTTTGCATGGACGACAGGAGATAGAAAAAGGATTTTGGGGAGAATTTACACAGAGTCTTTACAACGGACTGAGCCGGCAGATTATCATTGCACGTGTTGTTCAACCACTCAACACCATCCGCCGCATACAAGTTGCTGTGCCTTCAAGGGCAGAATTTGAACCTGGTTTTTATCGCTGGTTGGAACGGCTATCGAGGGTTGCTGCCAATTTAGAGTGCAGGATTGTGTTTCATGGTAGGCAAGAGTCGCTTCAACTCATTAGTGCATACGTTCACAATCGTCATCCACATGTGCGCTCAGAATATCAGAATATGGAGCATTGGAACGAACTGCCACGCCTTGCCACAGAAGTGAAAGAAGACCATCTCTTCGTGATTGTAACGGCAAGAAAAGGGACTATATCCTACAAATCAGCTATGGAAAGATTGCCAGACGAGGTCAGACGCTTCTTTAAGGGAAAGACCATCATGATGATTTTCCCTGATCAGTATGGAGATCGTATGGATGGTATGACCTTTGCGCAGTCGCAACACACAGAAGAGAACAGTGCTTACGATTTGTTCCGAAAATGGATAAGAAACAAAACAAACTAAGAAAATGATTGATATAAAAGGAATTACAAAGAGTTTTGGCGCATTACAAGTTCTAAAAGGAATCGATTTGACCATTGGTAAGGGTGAAATCGTGAGTATTGTAGGACCTTCTGGGGCTGGCAAAACAACACTTCTACAAATCATCGGAACTTTAGACCACCCCGACACAGGTTCGGTGGTCATCAATGGGATTGAGACCAGCAAGCTGTCAGCAAATAAATTGAGTCATTTTCGCAATCAAAACATTGGGTTTGTGTTTCAGTTTCATCAGCTTTTACCAGAATTTACAGCCCTCGAGAATATTATGATACCTGCCCAAATAGCGGGAATGGGGCGAAAAGAAACCAACAGCCGAGCTGCGGAACTACTCGACTTCATGGGTTTGAGTAATCGAGCGAATCATAAACCTGCTGAACTTTCGGGAGGAGAAAAGCAAAGAGTAGCTGTAGCGAGGGCTCTAATGAATGCGCCTGCGGTCATTTTGGCAGACGAACCTTCTGGAAGTCTTGACTCAAAGAACAAGGAAGAGTTACATCGGTTGTTCTTTGACTTGCGAGCGCAGTTCGGACAGACCTTTGTCATCGTAACGCATGATGAAGAGTTGGCGTCTATTACGGATCGGACAATACATTTAAAAGATGGATTAGTGATAAAAACGACTGCGCAGAAAGATATAATCGTTGCACAGGAAAATAATATATAAAGAAAAAGCATAGGATAAGTATATGAAAAAGATAGTCATTGGAGCCTATAACGATTTAACCGTTTTGAAAGTGGCGTTGCGTGAGGGCAATAAAGAACCTTTTGGATTGTATCTTGATGGAGGCAGGGCTGGCGAGATACTGATGCCTGCTAAGTATGTGCCTGAGGGGACATCGGTGGGCGATGAATTGCATGTTTTTGTTTATCTTGACCAAGACGAGCGTCCCATTGCCACCACAGAGCGTCCGCTGGCACAACTAGGCGACTTTGCATTTTTAGAATGTTCGTGGGTTAATGAATATGGTGCTTTCTTGCATTGGGGTGTTACGAAAGATCTTTTCTGTCCATTCAGAGAACAGAAAAAACGTATGCAGAAGGGCGAAAGTTATATAGTTCATGTTCATTTGGACGATGAAAGCTATCGTCTTGTGGCATCGGCAAAGGTCGATCGTTATTTTGATACATCGTTTCCGCCCTATAAACAGGGTGAGGAAGTAGATCTTTTGATTTGGCAAAAGACTGATTTAGGGTTTAAAGTCATTATAGATAACCGCTATCCGGGGCTTATCTATGAAGATCAAGTATTTAAATATATCCACACTGGCGACCGAATGAAGGGTTATATATCGAATGTTCGCCATGATGGAAAGATTGATTGCACACTCCAACCCACTGGACAACGCTACACAGAAGATTTTGCGGAGGTGCTTTTGCAGTATTTGAAAGACCACAATGGGGTATGCGACCTCGGCGATAAGAGTGAAGCCGAAGACATCAAACGCCGTTTTCAGGTATCGAAAAAGGTGTATAAGCGTGCCATTGGCGATTTATATAAACGTCGTCTCATCACAGTTGAACCTTTGAAGATATGCCTTATCAATCCGAATGAAAAATAGATGTTTTGCAAGCAAGCAATAACAAAACAAAAGCTCCGATGCAAGCGCAATGCTGCATTGGAGCTTTTGTTTGATTACTATTTTTCAGTGAACCCTCAAATGAGATTTACCTTAAAATTCTGCATTCTTTGGTGTGCGTGCAAAAGGAATTACATCACGAATGTTTTGCATACCCGTTACGAAGAGGATGAGGCGTTCAAAACCCAATCCAAAACCTCCATGAGGACATGTTCCATACTTACGTGTGTCAAGATACCAGTCATAAACCTCTTCCTTCATGCCACGTTCTCTGATTTCTTCTAACAGTTTTTCGTAGCTTTCTTCACGCACCGAGCCACCAATAATTTCTCCGATGCGTGGGAAAAGAACATCTGTTCCTTGCATTGTCTTTCCGTCTGCATTCTTTTTCATATAGAACGACTTAATTTCCTTAGGATAGTCGGTCATGATGACAGGACGTTTGAAATGCTCTTCCACAAGATAGCGTTCGTGTTCGCTACTGAGATCCATTCCCCATTCACTCACAGGGAACTCAAATTTGGTTCCGTTGGCTGCCGCATTCTTCAATATTTCAAAACCTTCTGTATAGGTAAGGCGCACAAAATCGGCTTTCAAGATACCTTCCAAACGCTCAATGAGTCCTTTGTCGATCATCTGATTGAGGAATTCTAAATCATCCTTGCAATGTTCTAAAGCCCAGCGAACGCAGTATTTTATGAAATCTTCCTCCAAATCCATCAACTCTTGTTGATCGATGAAAGCTACTTCGGGTTCCACCATCCAAAACTCAGCCAAGTGGCGAGGTGTGTTTGAATTTTCTGCTCTAAATGTTGGACCGAAAGTGTAGATTGCACCTAATGATGTTGCACCCAATTCGCCTTCCAACTGTCCAGAAACAGTGAGATGGGTTTTCTTTCCGAAGAAGTCGTTTGTGAAATCGGCTTCTCCTGCCTTCGCCACGCGATCCAAGTCAAGCGTTGTTACTTGGAACATGTTACCAGCTCCTTCAGCATCACTTCCTGTTATGATAGGCGTGTGGAAATAGTAATATCCGTGTTCGTGGAAATATTGATGAATGGCCATTGCCATGTGGTGGCGAATGCGGAATACTGCACCGAAGGTATTTGTGCGCAATCTCATGTGACCATACTTGCGCATATATTCGAAGCTTTGACCTTTCTTTTGCATCGGATAATCTGTAGGACAAAGTCCGTAGATTTCAATTGATTTGCATTGAATTTCCGATGATTGACCTTTTCCTTGGCTTTCAACAAGCGTTCCTACTACACTGATACATGCACCAGTTGTAATCGTTTTCAGGAGTTCTGGATCTACAGCGGCAGCATCCACTACTACCTGTATGTTTTTGATAGTAGAGCCATCATTGAGCGCTATAAAGTCTACAGCCTTACTACTTCTGTGCGAACGCACCCAGCCTCTGACATTTATATCTGCACCAAAGTCAGTGCGTGCCAGTGCATCAACGACTTTTGTTCTTTTCATTAATTTATTTGTTTTATGAACTTGCATCTCAGCTTTCTCTGTAAATATTATCCGTCAGAACACATTCATTTGCCCTGTAATGAGCAAACATCGGTTTTCTGGTTGAGGGATATTTACACAATATTTCTCCAGTAGACATCCTTCAAATGATATCTACTGAAGAGTTTTTTAAGGCTGCGTTGTGATGCAAATTACTGTTTTCATTTATTCAAAAGCACCCATACGGAGCATATCTACTTCTTGTTCGGTGAGGAAACGCCAATCACCACGGCGCAAGTTCTTCTTCGTAAGACCTGCAAACTGTACACGATCGAGTTTCATAACACGGTAACCAAGACTTTCAAAGATGCGGCGAACGATACGATTCTTACCACTATGGATTTCTATGCCTACCTGACTTTGATCCTTCTCATCAGCATATTCGATGGCATCGGCTTTGATTTCACCATCTTCCAATTGAATACCATCTGAGATTTGTTGCAAGGTTTGCGCTTCAACTGGTTTATCGAGGTAAACATGATAAACCTTCTTCTTCAAGAACTTAGGATGGGTTAGTTTACTTGCCAAGTCACCATCATTGGTGAGCAACAACACTCCCGTTGTGTTCTTATCCAATCGTCCCACAGGATAGATGCGTTCGGGGCAAATGCCTTTTACGAGATCCATCACCGTTTTGCGTTGTTGTGGGTCATCGCTTGTGGTTACATAATCTTTTGGTTTATTGAGCAACACATAAACTTTCTTTTCTAAAGTAACCAATTGATCCTTGAATTTCACTTCGTCTGAACGCAAAATCTTTGTTCCCAATTCTGTTACGACAGCACCATTGACCGTTACAACGCCTGTTTGGATAAATTCATCGGCCTCTCTGCGCGAGCATACACCAGCATTGGCAAGATACTTGTTCAAACGCAATGGCTCATTTGGATCGATATGTTCTTCCTTGTATTCAATGCGTTTTTTCAATGAATACTTTGCATTTGGATCATAGCCCTGATTAGCTGGACGGCGATTACCACCTTGGTTGAAATTTGGGCGATTATTCTGATAGCCTCCGCGTTGGTTTGGGTAACCATTGTTTTGGAAACCACGATTATTCTGATAACCACGATTCTGATAAGGGTTGCGGCTGTTCTGATAGCCACGATTTTGGTAACCATTGTTTGGTTGATAGCCAGCATTCTCACCCACATTGTTGTAGCGAGGGCGATAAGCATTTTGTTGAGGGCGATTTTGGAAATTGTTCTCCCCATTATTGTTGTTGTAACGTGGACGATAGCCCTCTTGTTGTTGGCGTGGCTGATAGCCTCCTCGGTTCTGATAACTTGGTTGGCGCATTTGGTAGCCACCTTCTTCGTTGTTGTTATTGTAACGAGGACGATAGTTGTTTTGTTGCTGACGTGGTTGATAGTTAGCTTGTCGTGGTTGATAGCCGTTGTTGTAATTATTTGTACGTGGGCGATAACCCGTTTGGCGGTCGTTTGGCGTTGCGTTGTTTTGCAAGCCAGCACCAAATCCTTCTGGCCGGAAACCACCATCATTGCTACTTCCATAGGCACGTGGAGTTTGTATGCGTGGGCGTTGTGCTCTGCCACCAACGCTCGAATACTCTCGCTGATAACCACTTTGTCCTGTTGCGGAATAACCCTCTCGGTTCACTTCGCTTTGGCTCATTAAACCTTCCTTGTTTTCTAATTCTTCTGACATAATTCTATTTTTTTTAACTTGTTAGTATTCAGCCTCACGGCCGACGTGTTTTTAATTAATAATATGGTTTTGTGATATTTTTATTTTATTGTTTCACTTTATTATATATCGTTAGTTCGCCACTTTTTTAAACACCCGTATAGTTTTGTGGCGTAATGTTGCGCAGCTCTTCTTTCACTGCCTCGCTCACGTTGAGCGTCTCGATGAACGCCTTAATGGTCTCAGCCGTCATCTTTTCGTTTGTCCTCGTGAGTGCTTTCAATGCTTCGTAGGGGTTGGGATAGGCTTCGCGGCGCAGTATGGTTTGTATGGCTTCAGCCACAACAGCCCACGTATTTTCCAAATCTTCGTTCAGTCGTTCTGCATTGAGAATGAGCTTGCGAAGTCCTTTTAATGTACTCTGAATGGCGATGAGCCCATGTGCAAAAGGAACACCCACGTTTCGCAGCACTGTTGAGTCGGTAAGGTCGCGCTGCAAACGACTGACAGGAAGCTTTTGTGCCAAAAATTGCAACACTGCGTTTGCCATTCCCAAGTTGCCTTCGCTATTTTCAAAGTCTATGGGGTTCACTTTATGGGGCATTGCACTCGACCCAACTTCGCCCGCTTTGATTTTCTGTTTGAAATAGTCCATTGAGATATAAGCCCAAAAATCGCGATCCAAGTCAATGATAATTGTGTGAATGCGGCGCATTGCATCAAAAATGCTTCCCAAATGGTCGTAATTGCTGATCTGGGTTGTGAATTGTTCACGTTCTAATCCCAATTTCTGGCTCACGAATTGATTGCCGAATGCTTTCCATTCAAGGGTTGGATAGGCAACGTGGTGTGCATTGAAATTACCTGTAGCACCTCCGAATTTTGCTGTGATTTTTGCATTTTTCAGGCTCTCTAATTGCTCTTCCAAACGATAAGCGAATACTTTCACTTCCTTGCCTAATCGTGTAGGAGATGCAGGTTGTCCATGAGTTTTTGCCAACATGGGAACGTCTTTCCACTCTTCGGCATAGACATTCAGTTGTGCAATGAGTTCTTCAACTTGCGGACAATACACATCTCGGAGTGCATCAAGAATGGATAATGGCACACTCGTGTTGTTGATGTCCTGCGAAGTCAATCCAAAATGGATAAACTCTTTGTAGGCATCCAAGCCACCTATTCTGTCAAAGGCTTCTTTGATGAAGTATTCCACGGCTTTGACATCATGGTTGGTTACTTTTTCAATGTCTTTCACGCGTTGCGCTTCTTCTTCTCCCATGTTTTCGTAAATCTTTCGCAAGGTTGGAAAAAGATGATGATCAAAGTTTGCCAATTGTGGCAAAGGGAGTTCGCATAAGGCAATGAAATATTCTATTTCAACTCTCACACGATATTTTATCAGCGCAAATTCTGAAAAATAACTCGATAGACCCTCGGTTTTGCTTCTATAGCGGCCATCAACTGGCGACAAAGCTGTTAGTACATTAAGTATCATAACTCGTTCAATTTCATTTAGTCGTTTTTTTCGCCATGGCAATGTAAAAACTTCGTGCCTCGTTTTCCGCTGCTCATTTGGCTTAACAAAAACGTTCAACTTCGTTTAGTCGTTTTTTCGCCATGGCAATGTAAAAACTTCGTGCCTCGTTTTTCCGCTGCTCATTTGGCTTGACAAAAACGTTCATATATGGTTTTGCAAAAATAAGAATTTTAATTTGAAATACCGCAAATAAAACAAAGAATATTTCAAAAACAATTTAAAAAAAGTTTGCTTGTTACAAAAAAATCCTCACAGCAAAGACTATGAGAATTTTAACTTTTATAATCTAATATTATGAAAACGTGGGCGTTGACGGATTCGAACCGCCGACCCTCTGCTTGTAAGGCAGATGCTCTAAACCAGCTGAGCTAAACGCCCGATGTTGTTGATTTGATGGTGATGTTTTTTAATGATAGGCTTTTCAAAACTCACCCTCCCCTCTTTTTGCTGTATTGGTTTCTTTCGTGGGCGTTGACGGATTCGAACCGCCGACCCTCTGCTTGTAAGGCAGATGCTCTAAACCAGCTGAGCTAAACGCCCGAAAACCTTTAAGCGAGTGCAAAGTTACAGATAAAAAATGAATCTTCCAAATTTTCGGTCATATTTCATCAAAAAAAATGTTTTCATGAGACAGAGCAAAATGCTGTGTTGGCTTTTCTATGGGTGTTTTGAGGCAAAAGAACATGTGTTTTTGAGCTTCTTTCATAGTTGCTTTTCACATATACAACGATCAAAAAATAGATGTTTTTTAAAGCTGAACTTAACGTTTTACAACTCACTGAAAAACAACCGCTTAAAAAGAACTTGTTGCTATCTTTCAACTAAGGCTCACTTACAACGCAACTGAGGCTCACTTGTCTTGCAAATGAGCCTCAGTTGAAAAGCAAGTATACTTTCTCTTGCAAATCTATAAAATGAAAACATTATATCAATCGTTTGAAACGGAGAATCCACCAAGTAACCCCCGACACGCAGACGGAAATGATCAAGGCAATGACAAATCCCCAAGAGTTGGTTTCCATACCATTGACAAGGTTCATACCAAACAATGACGCAATGAGTGTGGGAAACATCATGATGATCGACACAGAAGTGAGTGTACGCATCACGGTGTTCATGTTGTTGTTGATGATGCTCGAATAGGTATCCATCGTTGATTCAAGGATGTCAGAATAAATGCTTGCCGTTTCTCTTGCCTGACTCATCTCGATGTTTACGTCCTCTATAAGATCGGCATCCAATTCATCAACTTGTAGTTTGAATTTCAATTTTGCCAAGAGATTTTCATTTCCACGAATAGAGGTAACAAAATAGGTGAGCGAGTCTTGCAGGCGACTAAGCCCTATCAAACTCTCGTTATTAACTTCTTTATCAAGATTGCGTTTGGCTTTTTCTATCAAGTTGCTAATTTGCTTAAGGCGTTTCAAATACCAAACAGAAGAACTGAGAAAAAGCCGAAAAATCATGTCTACATAGTCGGTGAAACCCTCATTTCGCTTTTGTTGATAAGAAACAAAATCGAGCATCATATTGGTTTCAAAGTTGCAAACCGTTATCGTTACATCGCGTTTATGGATGATACCCAGCGGAACGGTGGTATAAGGTGTTCGTGAACGTATTTCTTTCACATAAGGAATGCGCAGAATGATGAGCATCCAACCATCGTCATACTCATAACGGGCACGCTCATCAGTGTCACTAATATCGGAAAGGAAGTAATCGGGAATGTTATAGGTTTCTTCAAGTTCTTGTTGCTCTTGCTCGGTGGGGCAAGTAACCTGAATCCAACAATTGGGTTGCCACTCTTTAATGGGGTTCAAATTTCCGTTAATGTTCCAGTATGTCTTCATTTGCCAATCTTTTAAATTGAATAAACTTAGGGGGATTGGCAAATAACACATCTGCCATCCTCACGAAATAAAGTTGAATCTATCCGAAAGATAATCGTCCATTGTTTTAAAAACCTTAGTTTTGCGGCTGCAAAATTAGATAAAATAATTGGTTTCAGCAAGTAAACAAGTGTTTTTTTGAACCTTATTAGCGTTTGTACACCTTATTATATATAGTTTCTGAAAAATCTTCCCATACAACTTTCGCGCTTTCCCAAGCCGCCAATAAGGGCAAAAACCTACACAGGAATACTTCTTTTTGCTTTTTTTCTTGCATTGGTGCATTTTTCTTGCAATATCTGCACATTATAGAAAAAATATACTTATATTTGCAATATACAATCTGGAGCTAACCCAAACAAACTTGGAACGTTTTTGTCAAGCCAAATGAGCAACGGAAAAACGAGGAACGAAGTTTTTACATTGCCATACAAAAACGGTTAAACAAAATTTGAAAAGAACAACGCAACAATATATCTAAACCAAAATTACTATTATGGAAATACCATTTGCAGAATCTTGGAAAATCAAGATGATCGAGCCGATTAAAAAAAGTACAAGAGAAGAAAGAGCGCAATGGCTCAAAGAAGCGCACTACAATGTTTTTCAATTAAAATCTGAACAAGTATATATCGACCTGCTCACCGATAGCGGTACGGGCGCAATGTCCGATCGTCAATGGGCTGAAATGATGTTGGGCGATGAAAGCTATGCTGGCGCAACCTCATTCTATAAGTTCGAAGCGACTGTTCAAAACATTCTCGGACAAAAATACGTCATCCCTACACACCAAGGACGTGCAGCTGAGAATGTGCTTTTTTCACTCTTGGTGAAAGAAGGGCATGTTATCCCTGGCAACGCACACTTCGATACAACGAAAGGACACATTGAAAGTAGAAAGGCGCATGCCATAGACGTAACCATTGATGATGCAAAAGACACACAAAAAGAAGTTCCTTTCAAGGGAAATGTGTGTTTGGTGAAACTCGAAAAGGTTTTGAAAGAAAATCAAGGCAATGTGCCTTTCATGGTACTGACCGTTACGAATAACACCGTTGGCGGACAACCCGTGAGCATGAAGAACATCAAAGAAACATGTGCACTCTGCCATAAATACAACGTTCCTGTGGTGATGGACTCTGCACGCTTTGCAGAAAACGCCTACTTTATTAAGACCAGAGAAGAGGGTTATGCTGACAAGAGCATCAAAGAAATCGTCAGAGAGATGTATGCCGATGTAGACGGCGCAACCATGTCAGCAAAGAAAGATGGTCTTGTGAACATGGGTGGGTTCATCGCAACCAACAACGAAGAATGGTATGAGGGGGCAAAGATGTTCTGTATTCCTATCGAAGGCTATGTTACTTATGGAGGTATGAGCGGACGCGACCTGAACGCCTTGGCACAGGGACTCAACGAAAACACAGAGTTCGACATGTTGGAAACACGCATCCATCAAGTAAAACATTTGGCAGACAAGTTGGATGAATACGGCATACCTTATCAACGTCCTGCGGGTGGTCATGCGATTTTCGTGGATGCAAGTAAAATCCTGACCAATGTACCTAAAGAAGAGTTCCCTGCACAAACATTGACTTGCGAACTTTATTTAGAGGCTGGCATCCGTGGTGTGGAAGTGGGCTATATGCTTGCCGACCGCGACCCAGAAACAAGAGAGAACCGCTTCAATGGACTTGACCTCCTGCGCTTGGCTATTCCACGTCGCACCTATACAGACAACCACATGGACGTAGTGGCAGCTGCACTGAAGAACGTTTTCGACCGAAGAGAAGAAATCAGACGTGGTGTTGCCATTGAATGGGAAGCTCCGCTAATGCGCCACTTCACCGTGAAACTGAAACGCTTAGGCTAAAAAATCATCGTAGAAACGATAAATGGCAAGAGGATGCATAATATATTATGCGTCCTTTTGCCACTTTGGATTTTAACTTGAAGATGTTGCTGATAAAGAAAACACGCTATGAAAATACAAGATTTTTTTTACTTGCAGAAATCTGATAGAAAGGTGATTCTCTTTTTATTGGGGATTGCCATTGCTTGTTTCTTGTTCGTTTATTTCATTGGCGGAAAAGAAATGATTACTGTTCAATCACCGAAAGAGAACAATGCTGCAACGGCTGAAGAACCTACGTCGTCTGAAAACAAAAACAATGCAACCTACGCTATCGATAATACGACAACCGCTGAACTTTTCCCATTCGACCCCAATACTGCCGACAGCACAGAATTGCACCGCTTGGGTTTAGCACCTTATCAAATCAAAAACATCTATAAGTACAGAGCCAAAGGGGGAATATACCGTGCACCAGAAGATTTTGCACGCCTCTACGGACTCACACGCAAACAATACAGAGCCTTAGCCCCCTACATCGTCATTGGCGACGATTACTTACCAGCCTCAACGCTGCCACAAGTGAAAAACTATCACGAGCAGAAATTGGCAGAACGAAAAAAAGCCAAAGATGCCTACGAACGCTACAAAGCATCGGACACTTATCAGCCCTACAAAGAATATGACAGAGATACGATAAAATTCCCTATTAAAATAAAGGTAGGCGAACATATCAATCTCGCAAATGCCGATACAACAATGCTCAAGAAAGTGCCAGGAATTGGGTCGGGATTAGCAAAAGCCATCGTGGCTTATGGTAAACGATTGGGTGGCTATGTGGAAGTGGGACAACTGAAAGAGATTGAACAATTCCCTGAAGAATCTTTGATTTATTTTGAAGTGAAAAATCCACAACCCAAGAAACTCAACATCAATCAATTGCCGGTGAACCAACTCCGCACACATCCCTACATAAACTTCTATATGGCTCGCGAAATACAAGAATATCGCCGTCTCAAAGGCAACCTATCAAGTCTTTCGCAATTGCGATTTTCAAAAGATTTCACACCCGAAGTAATCCGCAGACTAACGCCCTACGTAACTTTCTGAAGCTATATCTTAATTATAGAAAAAGAAAATCTATCAATGAAACGGCATATTCTTCTTTTTCACCGAAGAATTTATTATCTTTGCAAGAGAGAATTTCTATCATTCAGCACATCCACTGGTATGTTTGTCCTTTGCCAAGATTATTATTTCCACCAATCACAAAGGCTTCATAACCACAAATCATAAGACAATGATCGACAGACCGACAGTAGACAAAATATTAGATGCAGCAAACATCGTAGATGTTATTTCCGAATTTGTTTCGCTCCGAAAGTCAGGCACAAGTTTCAAAGGCTTATGCCCATTCCACGATGACCGCACACCATCGTTCTCGGTTAGTCCTGTCAAAGGGGTTTATAAATGTTTTTCATGTGGAGAAGCGGGCAATGTAGTGAACTTCATCATGAAGCACGAACAAGTAACCTATCCCGAAGCATTAAAATGGATTGCAAAAAAATACAACATAGAGGTAAAGGAACGCGAACTCAGCGAAGAAGAAAAACAAGCAGAAAGCGAGCGCGAATCAATGTTTCTTGTAAATGAGTGGACAGCCAAGTATTTCCAAAACATTTTGAAAAACCATCCAGACGGACGGGCAATAGGACTTCAATATTTCAGAAGCAGAGGGGTCAGAGATGATATCATAGAGAAATTCCAGTTGGGCTATTGTCTGCCAGACCGTCAGGCTTTGAGCACAGAAGTCCTCAAAGCGGGTTACAAGAAAGCGTTTTTGTTGAAAACAGGATTGTGTTACGAACGTGAGAATGGTGAACTTATCGACCGTTTCCATGGTCGTGTCGTTTTTCCGTGGATAGGCGTGAGTGGAAAAGTAACGGGCTTTGGTGGCAGATTGTTAGACAGTAGAACAAAAGGCGTAAGCCAAAAGTATGTCAATTCACCAGATAGCGAAATCTATCACAAAGACAAAGAACTCTATGGCATATTCCAAGCCAAGAAAGCCATAGCCAAGTTAGACCTTGTTTATATGGTGGAGGGCTACACGGATGTTATAGCTATGCACCAATGTGGCATAGAAAACGTGGTTGCGAATAGCGGAACCGCCCTTTCACTGTACCAAATAAAAATCTTGCGCAGGTTCACGTCGAACATTGTTTTGCTTTACGATGGCGATGACGCAGGAAAACACGCTGCCTTGCGTGGTACGGACATGTTGCTTGCAGAGGGCATGAACGTGAAGGTGTTGCTCCTTCCCGAAGGAAAAGACCCCGACGAAATGGCACGTCAGTTTTCAGCAGAAGACTTCCGTCGCTATATCGAAGCTGAACAGACCGACTTTATTGTCTTTAAAATTAACCTTTTGTTGCAAGGCGTAACCGACCCTGTGAAGCGTTCTGGAGCGGTGAGTTCGATAACGCAAAGCATTGCCGTCATCAAAGACCCCATTCTGCGCGACACCTATCTTCGAGAGTGTGCACACCGTACGAAAGTAAAGGAGTCGACACTCATCGCACAGATGAACAAATACATCTATAAAGAACGAGAACAGCAACAAAAAGAACAACAACACAGTCCTACTGCTACACCAGAACAAACTGAAAGCACACAAGTGATGCCCAGCCGTTCGTTCACTACGTCTGGAACAACATCCAAAGTGGAAACATTCCTCGTTCAGTGTATCATCAGAGATGGCGAAAAAACGCTCTTTGAAAACATAAAGAACGAAGAAACAGGTGAGGACATCCGTTTAAACGTGGCACAATACATAGCCTACGACCTCGGGTTAGACAATCTTAGCTTTGCCAATCCACTATCCATACAAATCCTTAGTGAAGCCATCGCACACAGCGAAGATCCTGATTTCAAAGCAGAAGACTATTTCACACACCATTCCGACCAACACATCGCAAGGATTGCAGCACAATTGAGCATCGATCCTTATCAACTTTCGGAAAGCGTGCAGCACAAGGAACGCCAGAGCGAATTGAAGGAGCGGGTGATTCACCTCATTCTCGACTTCCGAAAGGAATACATCGAACAACATCTTAAAGCACTTCAAGATGCGTTGCAAACCGAAAAAGAAATGGAAAAGATAATGGACATCATGGCTGAAATAAAAAAAACGCAAGAAATGCGAAACATTCTTGCAAAGAAATTAGGCACCGACATCTTTGGCTAAATGCTTCATGGGCTGTGCAAGCAAAGTTCAGTAAACCCACAAATACAAGCATAAAACAAACTCTACAAGACTAATGATCTACGTCCATTGGATAGTTTTAGTGGTCTATTTGCTTTTCGCCATCGCTGCATTGATCACTATTTTGCTGGAAAACCGACAACCAGCAAAGACCGTTGCGTGGGTTTTGGTCTTACTTTTTCTGCCTCCCGTGGGCATCATTCTCTACTTTTTCTTCGGTCAGCAAAGAAGAAAGAAAAGGCATAAATGGCAGCAATCGCTCGATTATTTCACACACTCGTCATTATCAGCTGCGGTAAAATTGCGCAACATCAACCTCCCCGACAAGCAAAAAGAACTCATTCGGCTTTTCATCAACCAAAGTAAGGCGCTTCCGTTTAAAACAAACGAAGTAGAAATATTCACTTCTGGCTATGAGTTTTTCCCCGTTTTACTTGCCGAAATAGCAAAAGCCCAACACCACATACACCTCATTTCCTACATCATTGAAGACGACTCATTGGGCAATCTCATTGCCGATGCCTTGATAGAAAAAGCGCATCAGGGCATAGAAGTGCGTTTAATTTATGACGATGTGGGTTCATGGAAGGTGAACAACAAATTCTTTGAGCGGATGCGGATGGAGGGAATAGAAGTACATCCTTTTATGCCTGTTCGTTTCCCGCTCTTCACACGCAAGGTGAACTATCGCAACCACAGAAAACTCTGTGTTATAGATGGTTGTGTAGGTTTCATAGGTGGGATGAATATTGCCCTCCGCTACGTGAAAGGAAGCAACAAACAAGCATGGCGCGACACACATCTAATGCTCCGTGGGGCTGGTACACACGGCATTCAGCGAGCGTTCGTGATGGATTGGTTCTTCGTGGACCAAACGCTCATATCTGGTCAAAAGTATTATCCCATAACGCCCTATTCTGAGGGAAGTTTCCTAACGCAGATCGTGACAAGCAATCCAACAAGTTTTTCACCTGAAATAGAACAAGGCTACATAAAAATCTTACTCAATGCGAAACGCTATGTCTACATGCAAACGCCTTATTTCATCCCGACTGAGCCCATCCTTTTTGCCATGCGAACGGCAGCCATTGCGGGAGTAGACGTGCGACTGATGTTGCCCTTACATGCCGACAAAAAAATAGTACAATGGGCGTCGCGCTCGTTTGTAATGGAAGCGGCCCGAGCGGGCATCAAAATCTTGCTCCACAAGAATGCTTTTCTGCATTCCAAGCTCCTCGTAGCCGATGATTGCATTGCAACGATTGGCTCAACCAATGTTGATTTTCGCAGTTTTGAGAATAATTTTGAAGCAAACGTCTTTCTCTATGACACCGAAACAGCTAGAAAAGTGAAAGCAATATTCCTTGAAGACGAGCATGCTTGCCTGTCTTTATCAAAGGTGAAAGACATCACACATCCTTCTTTCTTTCAAAGGTTATGTGAATCAATTGTACGTTTGTTGAGTCCGCTTTTATAAAATGAAATTGAACACATTATTTTTGCTTCCTCACTGACACGTATCATTACACATTCAGTTGAACATCATCGTATGCATAAAAAGCGGCAAAGAAATCTTTCGACTAATTTTTCAGATTGAGACGTCACATTTTCCGAATACACTTCTTTAAAGCACTTCATTAATTTCTTTCAGAGCTAAAGAACGAAAGATACTGAAATTTACGCTCCCATAAGTTCGATGCTCCACAAAGCAAGGATGCGAATCAAACCGATGTTGCTTTCCGTGTTCAAAAACAAAGACACCTTCAGGTTTCAATAAGTCCTTCTCAAAAACTAAATCAGGTATTTGGGGCAATGCTTCGAGTTGATAAGGTGGGTCGGCAAAAATAAAATCAAATTTTGAATGTGCTTTCTTCAAGAATCGAAAAACATCACCACGAATGAGCAAATGGTTCTCTGCTTTGATTTTCTTTACACATTCGGCTATGAAATTGGCATGCTCTCTGTCTTTCTCAACACTCACCACCTCACGACAACCTCTTGACAGTAATTCGAGCGTAATACTACCCGTGCCAGAAAACAAATCGAGTGCAGTGCTTTCTTCAAAATCTATGTAGCCATTGAGCACATTAAAGATATTCTCCTTTGCAAAATCGGTAGTCGGACGTGCTTTGAATGTGCGGGGAATATCGAAGTGCCTACCTTTATATATACCTGTTATGATACGCATGTTTAATTCTTCTATAGTTTTTTCCTTGCTGATTTTCGTTTTATTCTCTCCCTGCCTTAGTCTCTATATAGTGTTTTCAAGTCATAGGGAATGTCTGTTCTCCGTCCAATCGCCATGTTTGAGAAATCGATTTCCGGATGAACAACGTAGCAACGGCGCAAGAATTTTAACAAGTCGTCTTTCAGCTCTTTTTCGTTTGGAATTTCGCCAACCAAGTGAAGTTCATCGCTTTCGGACTGCATGCCCAATTGTTTCCAAACATACAAAATATAGTAGAGTATGTTTTGGGTTTCCCTTGCCTCATAGACATTGTTAAAACGAAAACGTTTCTGATGGAAAGCAAAGATAGTCATCTCCTTTTCATGAAAGTAGACATAGAGTTTTCGCCTTGCACCCATGAACGAACGATGATAAAGATGCCTCCAAACAGGAAGCATAAGCGGCTGAATGCGCACCTCGGCAAAGTTGTCGTTTGCCACCATCTTTAAATCCTTATTCACCGAAAAAACTGCGGCTGCATTCAGTTCGGGCAAAATGACGGTGTCGATGTCATCACTTTTTTTCCATTTAAAGGTGTGCTTATAAAGTGTTTCAAGGTCTTGTTCCTGACATTCGTCCACGGGAACAAGCATCACAGGGCTATCCACAGCTATGAGCACTGCCTTGTACCTCGTTTGCAACAAAGGAGATGTCCGTAGCGCATTGCGCAAATTGGCAGCAATCGAAATACCACTGTTATATTCATACTTCTCCACTTTTATCCCACCCTCCGATAGATGATTTTCTACGGAGAACATCAAACTATTCTTGCCCACTCGCATTGTGAGTCGGCGTTCATTTCCCGATATGCTTCTGTCTGTTGATTCCATCTTTTTCAGTCTGCTGCAAACTTACATATTTTTTTCCGATTACGTTCCTTTTCGCCTTGATAAATGTCATCTATTCGCTTGCTTTCGACATTTTTACAGTTCAATGATGGTCTCTGTCTGCAAAAGTTTTTACCTTTGCATCACAAATATTAAACCCAATTCGGTCATTAGAGACCAAACGGATTACGTCTGATGGGCTATGCAGATTCTTCATCGTTTTCTCGCAGATGTAGCGGGCTTATTTCAAGCGAAAACGATGAATAAGCTGCCGAAAAGCAGATGTAAGCAGTTGGGAAGTTAATAAATAAAATAAAAAAGACCCCTAACGGTCTAATGACCGATTTGGGTTTAACTCTGATCAAGAAAAATGGCCATACAGTTCTTCATCATTTTCGGCTGCTTAGCACTGGGCGAACTCATCGTCTGGGCAACAGGCATCAAGTTTCCATCAAGCATCATTGGAATGTTGCTGCTCACTTTGTTTTTAAAACTCGGATGGATAAAGCTCGGATGGATAAAACAACTCTCCGACATGCTCATCGCCAACTTGGGTTTCTTTTTCGTTCCGCCAGGCGTCGCATTGATGTTATACATTGATCTTATCAAAGCCGAATTTCTCCCTATTGCACTGGCAACACTCGTGAGCACCATCCTTGTGCTTATTGTCACTGGACAGATGCACCAGTTTGTCATTGCTTGCGAACGAAAAATCAACAAACAGCTTCTTCTCAGACGAAAAAACAAGAAACAACGCAACCAAAATGGAAATTCTCTCTAACCAATACGTCATACTTGCACTCACCTTTGCCGTCTTCTTCGTGGCACGCTGGTGCCAGAAAAAAACAAAATGGGTGATTCTCAACCCCATACTCATTGCCATCCTCATCATCATTGGCTACCTGAAAATCACAGGTGTCTCCTTTGAAACCTATCGTGAAGGAGCCGACCTGATTGAGTTCTGGCTCAAACCTGCTGTTGTTGCATTGGGTGTTCCACTCTATCTTCAGCTTGATGCCATCAAAAAACTTTGGTTTCCCATCCTTGTTTCGCAGCTCGTTGGTTGCTTGGTGGGCATCGTAAGTGTAGTTCTAATTGCAAAATTCTTTGGTGCATCGGAAGTTGTTGTGCTTTCGCTAGCAAGCAAATCCGTAACCACCCCGATTGCCATGGAGGTTACACAGAGCGTTGGTGGCATTCCATCGCTCACAGCTGCTGTAGTGGTCATCACGGGTATATTGGGTGCACTCATGGGATTTAAGACACTCGCATTGGGCAAAGTTTCTAGTCCGATTGCAAAAGGACTCTCCTTAGGAGCGGCTTCCCACGCCGTCGGAGCATCCACAGCAATGACATATAGTAGCAAATGCGGTGCCTACGCTAGTTTAGGTATTACGCTCAATGGCATCTTCACAGCCTTACTCACGCCCTCAATGATTCACATCATTGACACCTTTTTTTAATCGTTCTCTCAAATAAAACCCATAATTATTCCACCTCGATTAAAAAATCGAGGTTTTCTTTTGCTAAATTCACTAAAAATTATAACTTTGCTACAACTAAAAAAGCGCATATAGAATATTAATCATTTTAAACCATCATAATTATGAAGAAATCATTATTCATCATGCTCCTCACATTGGCAGCCCATTTTTTCTGCATCGGGAAAGCGGCTGCAGAAAGTTTGGTTTTAAAACTTAAAACAAACGAAGAGGTTATCTTTGAACTTGCAGGCTCACCAAAAGTGAACTACGAAGGAACTATCCTCAAAATCAAGGGTAACGGAAAAGAGTTTTCCACCGAATTAAGCAACGTTGTGAACTACACCTTTACCGGAAATTCGGCTGACATCAATCCCACAACCACGCAAAGTGGCTATGCGGTTGAAAACGATGTAGTGAAACTCGCCAATCTCAAAGCAAACGAGGTGGTCTTGGTAACCTCTATTGACGGAAAAATCATCCACCGAACAAAAGCCGACAGCACTGGTTCAAGCATCATCGATCTCAAAGACTTTTCAAAAGGTATCTATATCTTCAAGACCAATAATCTTTCGTTTAAACTCTCAATCGGCAGATAATCAATAAAAAACTCATATTATCATTAATCATAGAATTTATGAAAAGATTTTTTACACTTATCACATTGTTTGTCAGCACAGTCGCAATGTGGGGACAAACCTACGACATGACCATTAAACTCAATGATGGACGCATTCTTAAATTCCCTACGACAGATGTTGCAGAAGTAACGTTCGACATTTCTGGAACGAACGCCAAGAATTGGGCTATGCCTAATCTGAATTTTGGGAAAGAAGCGGAATACGTCATTGGCAGTGCAGAACCCAACGAAACAACACGCACTGCGGAAGTAACAGTAGCTGCTGAAGCACGCAATCTTACTTATACATACTTCTTCGACGCAGACTACAATTACAAGTATGCAAAACTCGTATTCAGTTCAGACGATGAACGCCTTGCATATGAAAGCTACCTCACAGAAGAAGGTTTCACAAAAGAAACTGCCAGCAGTACAACAGACTACATCTATCGCAACACCGCTAAAAAACTCGTGGCTTTCATTCATAACACATATGCCGAAGGTGAGGCAACAACAATGGGCGAAAAATACGTAATCATTGGTGCTGAAGACGAAACCATCGCTTCATGGACACGCACCACATCGCTCAAAGGAACAGCCGCTATCTATGTTCCGTTCTTCGGGAAAGGAGCAAGCAAGGAAATGATGTGGCACTTTGAAAATCGGTCGGGGAATACACTCGTGGCAAACGATGCTGCCAATGCGCGCGGTGTCTACCGTTTTAACACCACAGATTCACGTTGGAAAATGACCCGCTATTGGTTCGATGCGAAGACTAAGAATTTCTTGGAAGAAGTTGCAATCTATTGTGATGCCAGCAACCGTCCTACGCCTGCAGAAGTTGCAGAATATCTTGCCTCACAAGGTTTCGCACAAACGGGCTTGAAAGATGGCAGCAGCGATGTAATCTATTACAATAGTCAGCTCAAGATTGCCGCTTTTGTAACCATGAGCATACCCGAAAATGCTGGTTCGGATTTCATGCCAAGCATCCAGTTTAGCCACGTGAACCTTGATGCACAACTTCCTCCAGAAAAGGTTATTCTTCCTTGGCCTGTTACCGAATACAACAAACTGACCATCGCAGAAGCCATCGATGCTTATAAACAAAAACCTTACTTCAAAAACTACAAAGATTTGGGTGGTGGGTTACATCAAATCGACACCAGTTCGCCCGACTTCCCTGTTATCCTCTTGCTTGAAGAAGGTGGCAAATATCTTGCTGCGTTGGTTGGTTCGCCTAATGTTTTGACGCTCAGTTCGCCTCATCTGCCTGCAATCTTCACAGAAAACGGCTACGAAAAATACACTGACGATAAATTAGCATTCGACACCTATGTGAACTGGACAGAAGACAAAGAAATTCAAGTCTGCACATCCGATCTCTTTGATATGGGCATTTTCTTCATCGTCTTTGAACCTAACGAGCGCAAAAAGAACTAACTTCTTTTCAGCCTGTTAGAGACATTTTATCCAAATACAGTATAGTTCGATTATAACTAAGCCTCAGTTGCGCTGCAACTGAGGCTTTATTGCATCCCAAATGAGGCTCACTTAATATTACCTTAAAATAACGTGAGGTCAATGAAATAATGTAGACGGGCGCATTGTAAGGCATCGTTGACAGACGGGCGACCACAAGGGGAGTCCCTACAAGAAATCATTTTTTGGATAAGAGATGGAAAACGGAAAATCTCCAATGCAGGGGCGTCCCTTGTGATCGCCCATCTGCCAACGATACTCCTGCAAAACTCCCTTAAAAAACTCTTTATCAGCGCAACTTATTGATAATCAATTTTGCAGTTTTAAGATGAATCAAATTTTACAGAGGTCTCAATTCGTTGAACCCACGTTAATAAACAAGACCTTCGATGATAACAAGTGGAAAAACAAATGAATGACGAAGGAGTTTTCCAACTCGTTCCTTTGTGAATAAGAAACAAAAATAGAAGATTATCTATACTAAAAAAATGAGATAAAATAATATAAAAGCGTGTCTACCTCGAAAGATAAACACGCCTTTTTATATTTACTTATTAATTGAAAACTTATTCTGTCTTATCGGACAAAAGATTAGTCTGTGATTTGAACAGTTGCACGACGATCGAATGAGATTGGTGAGAGGATTTCTACACCACCTTTACCAACTGTTGTGATGTTGCCTTCTGGGATACCCATTTCAACGAGCTTACCAGCAACCACACGTGCACGTTCTTCAGACAACCATTGGTTGCGTTCTGCAGTACCAGTTGCACTGTCGGCATAACCAGTTACAAGGAGCTTGCGATCGTTTTCTTTTGCGAATTTAGCAATTGCACGAACGTTTACCAAGTCTTTTTCAGATGCAATGTTTGTCTTATCAATGTTGAAGAACACTGAAATTGGAGTTGCAATAAGTTCTTTAACAGTTTCAGGAACAGTTTCCACTACTTTTGGATTAGCAAGCTCATTGCGAAGACGTGCATTTTCTGCTTCTGCATCACGAAGACGTGAATTCAAACCATCAAGTGCTGCTTGGTGTTGTGCATTGATCGCATCAACATCTGGAGTTTTGTTCCAAGTAGACTTGCCAAGACCGATGTTAAGACCGAGTTCTACGTAGAGGTTGTTATCATGTGAATCCCAACCACGGTTTCCATAGTATTGATCGAAACCATCGATGTCGCCTTCATAGCGGTTGTAGCCAGCTTCAGCATAAACACGGAACTTGTTGCTCAAACGCCAAGAAGATTGGATACCTGCGCTAAGTCCCATAGAATAGAAGTTGCTGCTCATTGAACGACCAACGCCACCACCAACAAATGGGATTACATTCCAAACACGGTTTTCATTATAACCAAAAAGAATGTTGCTCACGTTGAACATGATATGTTCTTGGAGAAGCCAATACTTATTGCCATTGTTAGCTTGATCTTTATGGTCAGCATCTGTCACACCAACACGTTTACCCCAAATACCTTGGAACTTTGTACGAATACCGAGACCTGGAGTGAACCATTTTCCTACTGCAACACCGAAACCAGGGTTGTTACGGAAATCTTTAATCGGGCTTGAACTAAGGTTTGTACCGTGTTCTTGTCCAGAATACCAAGCATTCCATTGTGCACCTACTTGAACAAACCAGTTGCTCCAAAATGAATTTGTTGCGACACTGTACTTCTCAGTAGGTACATCGCTTTGACCAAAACTTGCTGCAGAAACGCCAGCAAAGGCCAATACCATTAATAATTTTTTCATACTTTTATTTATTAAACAATCAAATTTTTTCTATTACTCAGTAATTAGTAAGTTTGGCTTAAGCATTCGTTATTGGCTTAACTCAACTACTTTCACATCTTCCTTATTTTTGACTTATACCTAATATTGAGACAGCTCTTTAGCTATTTACTCTTCTTAGCATCAAAATAACGCTGCAAAGTTAGACATTTTTTTTTATATAAAACTCTTTTTTGAAAAAAAATGAGCTTTATGCGCAAAATATTGTATCGAAAATGAAATATTACCATCTTTTAAGAAAATAATCGCTCAATGTCGGTTTGTGGAAAAATGGAAAGGATAGGTTTTCCATTGGGGGTATAGTTCACATTTTCACAAGCGAAAAGGTTATTGACCAAGATTTCCATTTCTTCGTTGCTGAGTACTTGTCCGCGCGGCAGGGCTGCGCTGCGGGCTAAACTGTGTGCCAAAGATTCATCTATGCTGGCCATAATATCGGTTCTTCCTTCCATGGCGTTGGCTATCATCTCATCTACAAGTGTGGCTATATTCAACCCTTCTATACCCGCAGGAACACCATTGACGGAATAGCTTGTGCCACCGAGTGACTCCATATCGAAACCTAATTTTTTCATTTCTTCTAAGATGCAGTGAAGCAACGAGCTGTCGGAAACGGAAAGATCTATCATCTCTGGAAAGAGAATTTTCTGCGTGTGGGCTTTTTGTTCGTCCAGCATACGGAGATATTGCTCATAAAGTACACGCACGTGGGCACGATGTTGATCTATAATCATCAACCCCGATTTGATAGCCGTCATGATATAGCTGCCCTTATATTGATAATGTGTAGGCGATTTATCTTCTATCACCGTCTTTGCCGCAGCGGCAGGATGGGTTTCAGGGAAAAGCTGTGGAACATCGGCATTTTCATTGGATACGTCCACTGGTGCAGAGAAATGGTCTGCCTGCGCTTCAATGCCTGCATAAAGTTGTTGCCATTCTTCCATATTGGCTGTGGTGTGTTGCTTGGCTTCGCTGAAAGGATTGTAGGCGGGGTTATAATTGAGCGTTGGTGCTGTCGAGCGTACATTCGGATTGAAGGTCGGGATATTGGGACCTTCGTTAGCATCGAAGTCTATTGCAGGGATGTCGCTAAATCTGCCAATGGCTTCTTTCACGCCAGCCATCAAGATTTGCCAAATAGCTTGTTCGTTTTCAAACTTTATTTCAGTTTTTGTTGGATGAATGTTCACGTCTATGCTTTCCGTAGGAACATCAAAATAAAGAAAATAAGGCACTTGCTCGCCTGCTGAAACAAGACGTTCAAAAGCGGTTGCGATAGCTTTATTAAAATAGGGATGTTTCATAAATCGCCCATTGACAAAGAAAAACTGTAACGCACCTTTTTTACGGGCAGCTTCTGGTTTGCCCACGTAACCATAAATCTTGCAAAGCGTTGTTTCTACGTCTACCTGTAAAAGGTCTTGGTTCAGTCGTTTTCCAAAGACGCTGATGATGCGTTGGCGCAAACTACCTGTACGCAACGAAAACATTTCCACACCATTGTTGTGGAGTTTAAAAGAAATATCTGGATAAACAAGAGCGATGCGTTCAAATGCAGCAACGATGTTATTGAGTTCTGTGTTGTTCGATTTGAGAAATTTTCGTCGTGCTGGGACGTTATAAAAAAGGTTCTCCACCTTAAAACTACTGCCAACAGCACACGAGCATGGCTCTTGAGAAAGCACACGGCTACCTGCAATCGACAGACAAGTGCCAAGGTCATCATGCCCCATTCGGGTTTTCAATTCCACTTGAGCAACGGCAGCTATTGACGCCAAAGCCTCACCACGAAACCCCATTGTTCGGAGTGCAAACAAATCATCGGCTTTCTTTATTTTTGATGTAGCGTGGCGTTCAAAAGACAAACGGGCGTCGGTGTCGGACATGCCTTTTCCATTGTCAATCACTTGAATGGAAGTTTTACCTGCATCGACTATCAAAATATCTATCTGTGTTGCGCCTGCATCAATCGAGTTTTCAACCAGTTCTTTTACAACCGAAGCTGGGCGTTGTATCACTTCGCCTGCAGCAATTTGATTAGCCACGCTATCGGGCAATAACTGTATGATGTCGCTCATATACTTAAAATTTTATTTAAATTTAAATCCAAATCGGTCATTAGACCGTCAGGATTTCTTTTTATTTTATTTATCAACTTCCCAATTGCTTGCAACTACTTGTCGGCAGCGTCTTCAGCGTTTTCTCTGGAAGCAGGCCGCTACATCTGCGATAAAGCGCTGAACAATCTGCACAGACAATTAGGCGCAACCAGCTTGGTCTCTAATGAACGAATTGGGTTAAATCAATGCAAGAAGAAAAAAATAAACCATCAAAACAAGCAATACGCCTGCGGCAATATGCAATAATAAGCCTGAAGATGTCCTGTTACGACGTCTTGAGAAATACCGATATTCGTCATCAGCTGGACTTATTGACGTTGTTTTCGCTTCTTTCTGTTCGTCCTTCTCCAATCCGATTTCGCTTCCTGCATTTTTCTTTATCTTGCGGAGTAATTCTTTTCGCTCGTCATAATAAAGCGGACTAGGCTGAAATCTACGTGGTTTTGCTTGTTTGAAAAAGCTCATTTCTGTTGTTCTATTTCATTTAACCGTTTTTCGCCATGGCAATGTAAAAACTGCGTTCCTCGTTTTTCCACCAGCTCATCTGACTTAACAAAAACGCTCCTTTATTGCGGTCAAAACATCGCTACGCCTCACACACTTTACCATATTGGCTTTAAAATCTTAAAAATAGGTATTTTGTGCGCAAAGATAACACGCTTTTAGCCTCTTAAGGAAAGATGTATGCGGTTTTATTCCTTACTCCTTCTCCCCACTCGTCTAAAAAGATCGTATTTATTTTTAGGTCTGACATGTTCATACCAAGCAAATGCTGGCAATTTTAGTTTATCTGAAGGGATTTTCGACATAGGATACATCGTACCCGTAGACTTCGATAGCCATATTCTGTCTAAAGTCTTGTCCCCTGCCATGTACATTCGTAAGGTGTCAGTTTCCGTATAATTCAAGCCCATCAACGTACTGTCTTTCTCTTCTTTTGGATAATAGACGATCAGCACATTGCCCACAGCTTCTGCCTTTTTGAGCTTTCCATCTGTAAAGAAAGCATTGATGCGCTTTGAGTAAACTTGGTTAAAATGTGCTTGTTCGTCTACCTTTTCTATGGAAGACGCATTGTCATAGACATAAGCTCGATGGATGGTTGAATCGTTCATATAGGCTTGAATGGAATCGCCCACTACTTGTCGGTTTTCATTCCAAAGAATAGGCTCGTAATAAAGTGTCAAGCAAGAGTCGCCAGTGTGATAAACCATCAGTCCGCACACAGCTTGAAGGTCTTCCCGATAAACCCGCACATTGTTCACACCGAAAATTTTTCGATACTCCTGTGGCGTGTTCAGATGAAAGGCTTTCATACTGAGCGTGTCGGCGTGCATAAAAAGTGTATCAGCTTGAGAAAACTCTTTCAAGACAGCTCCAGGATTTCCACCATAGGCAATGGCTGCACTGTCCGTATAAGAAACATACGCTCCTTGGAATGCGTGCTTCTTTTTATGGTCGATATAGTAAACATTGCCCTTTCCTTCGCCCTCTCTCGTTTTGTCATTGTAGAAAAGGTCATCGCCTGTAATAACACGCTGATTGAGCGCATCGACTATTTTCACTTTCCCGTGCCCCTCGCTATGTCCAGTTTTAAAGTTATAAATAACATGATCGCCTGTTATGGTTCTCCTCGCTTTGTGGTCTACGATCTTTACTTTTCCTGTACCCTCACTATGACCTGTTTTATCATTATAACGCACCTCTTCTCCTTCCATAGTGCGATTGTTTTTCTTGTCTTTTATCTTTACATTTCCGTAGCCTTCAGCTTCACCACTGACACTATTATATACAAGGTTATCGCCCTCCACATCACGATCAGGAGATGTGATATTCGAACGTCCTTTCAGTTCCATATAATCCGTTTTACTGTTATAGGTGCCGTCTTCCGTATGCACTACTTCGCCTTTAGCAGTGCGTATGACCGATTTTCCTATCACCCGCATCAACCCCGTATCTGTATTACCTTGGGCTGAAGGCGTGTTGATGGTGTATTTGGGCGTACGTATTACAACGTTGCCCATGAAGTTGGCATCCTTCGTTTGGGTGTTATAATCGCCTTGATCGGCAACCACTGTGCTACCATCATAAACCAACGTACCTCTTCCTCCAAAGTAGTTGGCAAGATTGGTGCCCATATTATAGTCCAAACTATCGCAGCGCAAAGATTTCCTTGGTTGTCGCAAAATCACTTTCTCTCTCGCCCGTGCCACTTGGATCATACCCTCGTAATAAAGGCGTGAACAAGTTAAATGCGTTCCATCGGTTCTTTTCAAATCAACATTGCCAAAAGCACTGAACGAATTTTGTTTTTCGTTGATATATGCACTATCACAAAGCAACGTAAAGTCTTTGTAACGAAACTTCACATTGCCTTTCGCTATTTGTATGTCGGGAAGCTGAAACTGGTTATGGCGCACCACATTGGCACGTTCGATATAGATCTTTTCCTTTTGTTTTACTTCCTTTTTCTGTGCCAACAACGTTCCAGAAAGGGTTAAGGCAAAAAGGCATAGAATCATTTTCATGAAGATTCTATGCCCACAATTCATTATTTTTGTATTCAATTTAGCTGACTTAATTCTCATCTAACCCAACCTTCGTATTCAAATTTAGCATCTTTATAGCGTGGGTTCATACGCACGTAGGTTTCTTTCACTTTCTTCACAATCCAATCATGAATGATGTCTTTTTTACGCTGAGCTGTAACAATATCTTTCATTTCTTGGAAGTCTTCTGTGATGGTTGCCCGATGTTCGTCTCTTCGACTAACGAGTTTAATGATGGCGCAGACTGTTTTACCCTTAGCATTTATCATTTCAAAAGGTTCCGAAACCTCGCCCACCTTCATTGTCTCAACAACACGTGCAATTTCCGTTGGCAAGTCTTTCATTTTGAAACGCGATGTGCGTGCGCTTTCAGTTGAATTAACCATCAGTCCGTGGTTGTTTCTTGTGTCTTTATCGTCCGAAACAAAGGCTGTTGCATCTTCAAAGGTGAATTTTCCCGCCTTGATGTCCTTACTGATGGAATCCAAACGTTCTTTGGCTGCCACCACCGAAGCAGCAGAAACTTTTGGTTTGAGCAAGATATGGCGACAGTTCACCTTATCGCCACGCTTATCTATGAGTTGAATGATGTGGAACCCAAACTCACTTTCAACCACTTTCGATATTTTTTTAGGATCGGTGAGGTTAAAAGCGGCAGCGGCAAAAGCTGGATCGAGCATACCACGTCCCATATAGCCCAATTCGCCACCTTGTCGTCCCGAACCAGTGTCGTCTGAATAAAGGCGTGCCAATGTTTCAAACGATGTTTCGCCCTTTGTTACACGTTCGGTGAAATTGCGCAATTGGTCTTTTATGCGGGCAACTTCTTCTTGTTCAACCTTGGGCGTTTGGGTGATGATCTCCACTTCTACAGTAGTGGGTATCAAAGGAATGCTGTCTTGTGGCAGCTTATTGAAATAGGCTCTCACCTCGGCTGGCGAAACTTTCACATCCGAAACGAGCGATTCCTGCATTCGTTGCACCAATTGGCGGTTTTTAAATTCCTCCCGAAGGTCTTGTCTGATTTGCGAAAGCGTTTTGCGTTGGAATTGCTCTAACTTTTCCTTGCTACCGATTTGAGGAATGGAAATCCAATAATTGATTTGCTGTTCCACGTTTTGCGACACTTCTGCGTCGGTCACATCGATACTGTCAAGGGCAGCTTGATGCAAAAACAGTTTCTGAACAGCCAATTGTTCTAATATCTCTATCTCTGGATTGCCTTTCCAACGCATTCCATCCATCTCCGCCTGAAGTTTCATTGTTTCAACTTCCGACTTCAAAATGGGTTCATCGCCTACCACCCAAAGCACTTCATCCACAATACTGGTTTCGTTTGCGCTATTGGCTTTGATTGTGTCTGTTGCGCTTTTCTGCATTGGGGCAGACGTACGCATGGCAGGCAGCCCTATCGCTGTGATTGCACTACCTGCCAAAAGGAATGCTACGCTTTGCTTTTTTATATTCATAAAATCTTTACTTGTTAATGCTTGTTCACCGTACTGAGTACATCGCGGTTGATGACCACGCTATACTTCGTGCGGAGATCTTTTATCCATTCTTTTTCAAGCACTTCTTGATAGTCCGACGTTACCAAACCACGCACGTCATCCATCTCTTTCGGTGCTTTTAAAATCTTGCCATAAACAGCATCGATAGGATAATCCTTGAGCGGACGTGGCGTCGCATTTTTCTTGAAGATTTCTTTGTCTATCAATGCATTGTCTCCTTCTTTAAAGAGTCCTTTTTCTACACGTATGCGGATAATGCTGTCGTTATTAAACGTGTCGCGGAGTTTTTCAGCCCACTTATCGAAAGGAAGGTTTTTCACACATTGCTTCACTGCTTTCACGTCTTCCTGTTTCTTCACGTGGTAAGCAATACCTTTGAAGCGTGGTTTATCCCACGCATATTTCTTTTTGTTCTTTTTGAAGAATGCTTTTAGACCTTCTTCGTCTTTTGCAGCTTTTTCCCAAATGGTTTTATTGCTGATTTCAAACAAAAGCAACCCATCGTGATATTCTCTCACCAAATTCTTCAAATCGGGATCTTGGGCTTCCAATTCAGTTAATTTTTTGTCTAATATCTGTGCAGGTGTCAGTCCACCATTCGATGCAGCTGCCATTTCATCTAACTTCTTGTTGATGATTTGTTCACGAATGCCACGCACTTCGATGAATTTCAAGATGTCGGCACGCAACGAATCATAGGGTTGGAAGTTTTCTTTCCCATAAAACTTGATAATGTGATAGCCAAAGGGAGAAAGCACAGGTTTGCTGATTTCTCCTGGTTGGAGTGCCAACAAGGCCTTTTCAAATTCAGGTACGGTTTGTCCTTTCGTCAGTGGAGGAAGTTCGCCACCTTGTGCAGCCGAACCTTTGTCGCCAGAAAATTGTTTCGCCAAAGTAGCAAAGTCGCCACCTTTCTTTAGCACATTATAGATAGAGTCGGCGCGCAGCTTCATTGCTTCCTGTGCTTGTGGTGTTGCGTTTTGTCCGAGCGACAACAGAATATGGGCAGCCTTCAGCAAACCGCCATTTCCTTCTACCCTATCTTTGGTTTCTTGATAGATGCGTTTTGCTTCCGTTTCCACGTCCTCGTTGTTTATCATTGTTGGACGTATTTGTTGATTTCTGTATGTCAAGAACTCTTGTTTGAATGAAGAGAGTGTATCAAGTTTTGCGTCTAACGCAGCCTCAACTTTCAGTTTGTAATTCACAAAAAGTTCCACGTATTCTTCTACACTTTTCTTATCTATAACGCCCTCGGCATTGTTCTTATTATATGAGTATTCAAACTCTGAACGACTCACGGGTTTACCATTGATGGTCATAATCGTTGGGTCGTTCTGTGCAAATGCCATTGTGCCACTCAAAACCATGGCGGCAAATAATATCTTTGCTTTCATTCTTTAGATCATTCTTTTTCCGAAGTTTTGCAGCGTTCGGATATTTATATTTCGTTGATTATTTCTTTTCTTTGTTTATCCATATCTCCTTTCGATATAAGGAAACTCGGTTTGAACATCCGATATTCTGAAAGGGGAAATAAACCTGCGCCATTATTGTTCCTTGCGTGTCAGACATAACCGAATACGTCTCCCAACTTTGTGGGTGGAATGAAATGTCGCATTTTGTGAAGTCGATTTTCACCTTTATATATAATAAGGCTTCCACCGTCCTCCATGCTGTCTCATTTTCCTATTCGTGACGCGAATAGTTCGGTGCTTCGCTTGTTATGGCAATGTCGTGTGGATGACTTTCCTGTACACCTGCATTAGTAATGCGTGTGAATTTGGCATTGTGCAGATTGCTGATAGATGCCGCACCACAGTAGCCCATACCCGAACGCAATCCACCAACCAGCTGATAGATCACTTCCTGAACCGTACCTTTATAGGGCACACGACCAGCAATTCCTTCTGGAACGAGCTTTTTATTGTCTGCCACATCGCCTTGGAAATAGCGGTCGCGCGAACCATTCTTTTGTTCCATTGCTTCCAACGAACCCATACCACGATAGCTCTTAAATTTACGCCCGTTGAAAATAATCGTATCACCAGGAGATTCTTCTGTTCCAGCTACCAACGAACCGATCATCACTGCACTACCACCAGCAGCCAGTGCTTTGACAATGTCGCCTGAATAGCGCAATCCTCCATCGGCAATCAGTGGAACATTGGTGTCTTTCAGCGCCGAATAAACATCATAAATGGCACTCAATTGTGGCACACCTACGCCTGCCACAACACGCGTTGTGCAAATAGAACCAGGACCGATACCCACTTTCACTGCATCGGCGCCATTATCGACAAGGAATTTTGCAGCCTCGCCCGTAGCAATGTTACCCACCACTACATCCAACTCGGGGAAAGCCATCTTCATATCTCGCAGTTTTCCTATTACGCCTTGCGAATGTCCGTGTGCCGTATCAATAACTATAGCATCTACGCCTGCGTCTACCAACGCTTGTGCACGTTCCATTGTGTCGCCCGTTACACCCACACCTGCCGCTACTCTCAAACGACCTTTTTCGTCCTTGCAAGCCATTGGTTTGTCTTTGGCTTTGGTGATGTCTTTATAGGTTATCAGACCTATCAAGCGATTGTCTTGATCAACAACAGGAAGTTTTTCGATTTTGTTCTCTTGGAGGATTTTTGCAGCCGCACTGAGATCGGCTTGTTGATGCGTTGTTACAAGATTTTCACGTGTCATCACTTCGTCAATGCGCTTGTCGAAATGACGCTCAAAACGCAGGTCACGATTGGTCACAATACCCACTAAATGATTTTCTTCATCCACAACGGGTATACCTCCTATATGATACTCTGCCATCATTTCCAAGGCATCTTTCACGGTACGACCTTTCCGAATGGTTACAGGATCATAGATCATACCGTTTTCGGCTCTCTTGACGATCGCTACTTGGCGTGCCTGTTCTTCAATGGTCATGTTCTTATGCACTACTCCAATACCTCCTTCGCGCGCAATCGCTATTGCCATTGCACTTTCGGTTACGGTATCCATCGCCGCTGTAACGAAAGGGATGTTAAGTTCTATGTTTCGTGAGAACTTAGATTTCAATTCCACCCCCTTGGGCAATACTTCGGAATAAGCAGGGATTAAAAGGACGTCATCGTAGGTCAATCCGTCCATCACAATTTTATCTGCAACAAATGATGACATAGTATATAGCTTAAAAATTTATTGCGTGCAAATTTAATAATAATTCTTCATAACTTCAGCATTTTTCTTAGTTTTCTACTAAAGAATTAAAGCAATTTAACGCCAAAGAGTTCTGTACATACACTTGGCGAATTTCTATAGTTTTTCTAACAACTTTCAAACATCCGATAACAATCTGATTTTTAGCTATTTAAAATATAATATATACTTACATTCCAAGTGAGCCTCACTTGTATCCTAACTGAGGTTCACTTGCGTCCTAACCAAGCCTCACTTAACCCCAAATCGGTCATTAGACGATCGCGTCAGCAAGAAAAAACTAAACGAAATTGAACGAACATTCAATAACAGAGCTCAAGACTTGTGGAATGTAAAGCACACAATATAAAAAAAGAGAAGTGGCAAATCGTGCCACTCCTCTTTACTGTTTTTTTAGTGAGATATAGTTTTTATTTCATGTGATAGCAAATGCTACTGCGTACTGGAACCTTGAATGTTCGCTTGACCATCGTCTTTTGTGCATCGGTTCTTACTTTAGGTCCAGGTACAAACGGACTGTGAAGCAAGACGTAGCGTATACGGGCTACTTGTTCAGCGGTAAATTTGTTGCGCTTTGTCCAGTAGTAGTCCATAATATTGTCTGAAACGAAAGTGGCTTTTGTAATGCTGTTCGTTCTGTTGAGCCATTTATTCACATCTTCGAGTGTAAAGTTAGGATGTTGCCATTGATACTCTTGAAGTTCGCGGAGATATTTACTGCGATTATAGGTTGGCGTATCCTCACAGAAATCGGTATCGGTGTTGCTGTCCATTCCTTTCTTTGCGTCTTCGCTAAAGACGTGGCGCAAACCGAAATAGTGACCCAACTCATGAGCAATGGTTGAAACAAAATTGGTTGTTTCCAACTCGTTGTTTGGTGAAGTATAGGCATAAAGACTGTTCACACTGACACAATACGACGCTGTGAGGTCTTTTGGAGAAATATTCTTTGGAAGTTTTTCCAAACCAGCAAGCGTATCGGGTGCTATGGTGTAAGGAAGTGTTGTTACGCCCGTAACCGATTCATCTGAGAAATTATACAAACAGATGTTCACATAACGGTCTTGATCCCAAAGCAAGTCGCGGTAGCGTTTTGGTGCAGCTTCGGCAAAGCCCATGAAACGGTTATAATCGATTTTGTCGATATTCCACTGCACACGATTAACACCCGCTTCTTTCATCTTCACACCATTAGGTGTTTCAGTTGCCATCACAAATTCCACATTGATGCCTGCGGCAGCCGCTTTCCAGATCTGGTTTACTTGCGCCAAGACTTCTTTCAAATACCCCTCGCGAATGTATTGTTTTTCGTTTGAGGCGTCGCGATAAATAACATGAAAGACAACGGGAATGCGATACTTATAATTCGCATCTGGGTTTTGTTCTATGGCTTGAATAACTTCCACCTGTTTCACTTGCGTTCCATCAACAGTGGCAATCGTGAGCGTATCTTTTCGTTCTCCGCGATAGAGATTTTCAGCTATCGTCAACTCAACGATGTTGTCGCCTTCGCCAATCGAAAGATTAGGAGTAACCCATCCTTGTGCAGAAGTAATTGTCCAACGTACATTCGATTTTACTTGCAAAGTCATCATTGCACCCTCTGCAGGCACTTCTAATTTATCTTTGTCCACGCTAAGCGCAGATGTTTTAATATCATCATCGTTGCAGGCTGCCAGGAAAGTAACGGCAAAACCGATGAGGAAAAACGATAGAATTATATTGATCTTTTTCATAATGGTTTAATTATAGGTGGAATGAGTTTGTGAATGTTTTCTGACGAGGAATTGCTTTAAGCAAGTTACCCGATTTGTAATTGGGTCTTAATTCCTTACGACGAGGTGCTGAATACTGTGAATAGTCGGTGAGGTTGGCTGCAGGTGCAGTGTAGTTGAACTTAACGGTCTTGCCTTGAGGTGTAATCATAGCTCCGTCTATAGTGATGTTGGTACCATCGCTTGTGACAACAGTCTTACCTTTCACGAAAAGTCCGATCAAATCAATTTGTCCTGCATCGTTGTAATGGCAATAGTATGAACCTTGTGGAGCATACATTCCATAAACACTAGTATACATTCCGGCAATAACAACAGGTGGCGTATAGGTTGCACCAGCTTCAGAAACTTTCACATTTTCATACGTGCCCACCAGTTTGCTGATGTCCATACGGTCGCTATAAGGTGAAAGCAATGTGAGCGCAACAACCTCTCCTGCCCCAACTACGAAACCACTGGCGTCTACTGGTGTGTTATAGAGTGTGAGCCCATAAGTTCCGTATGTTCCTACGCTACCCTTTGAATAGTAACCAGAAAGAGCTTTTGGAACCATTGTGATGTCGCTACGCAAAGGATTATAGCGCGCAGGGTCATTGTTGGTAAATGGTAATTCGCCTTTGAAGGTGTAACGAATGTTCTTTTCAACACCTGCCTGTTCGATTTTACCATCGATTACGAATGAATATGTTTTATTACCGTCATGCGCAACAGTAATTGTTCCGTCTACAAAACGATAGGTGTAGCCTTCAGACGCAGCACCATTCTCTATCTTTGTAGCAATAACATATTTGCAGTTATAGGCATCGGCTGTTCCTTTTTCATGACCATCTGATATTCGGTAAGTTCCTGGTGTGATGACAGCATTGTCACCATCGGCAGGAATTGCATCTCCGATAAAAAGTTGTAAGGCTTGGTCACCAACTTGCGTGGGAAGACCACCGGTGCTAATAGGACCGCTTGAGAGTGCAAGCATGTAATAACCCACGTTGTTTTTATAGAAATCGCCATAATACTGCAACCATCCGTCCTTCATGACAACATCTTGAATGTAAGCTTTCTGTGTGGTTGCTGCGAGTGAAATAGTGGTTACTTCTGTTGTGTTTCTTGCAGCAAGATAAACAACATAGTTGGTTTCAGATGCCAATTGTCCGATCGTTATTTCTTGGCTCTTTCCTTCAAGTTGTGTTCCTTTTGTAAGGATTTCGGCAGGTGTAGGTTCTTTCGCAATTGCCGATTGACAGATGTAGGCTCCGCTTTGCGCTTTTTCCATATCAACCGACAACTTCAGAAAGTCGGTTCCAACTTCGGTTACTTTTGCCGACAACTCAGGCGTAATGACTGGTGCTTCATCATCATTACAGCCTGTTAGGACAAAGAGTGCCAACATAACTGTTCCAAAAATCAATTGTTTCATAAGCTTAAAGTTTTTGTTATATATAGATCATTTAGAAATTTCACGTTTCTGCGTTGCTCAAGAAAAATACTTCTTGGTACAAAGATATATAATATCAACACAAAGAAAACAAAAAAGCTATGAAACAATGTGACTTATTGTGAAAAATCACGCTTTATAACGCTCTTTCGCAATTTTCTGATAGTCGGAAGGCGACAATCCTGTTACTCTTTTGAAGGCGCGTGAGAAACTTTCGCGTGCTTTAAAGCCTACGCTTGCACCTATTGCTTCGAGTGTCAGTAATTTACTATTGGAGATATCGTTGATGCGACGACAGGCTTCATGTATGCGATATTCGCTTAAAAGAAGGATGAACGACTGACCAAATTTTTCGTTTATCACTTGTGATATATCTTTCTTGTTAACTTGGCACAATTGAGAAAGCCGCTCTATTGAAAAGTCTTCTTTGCATATTTCAGCCGTATTGCGCATCGCTTCTTCAATCTTTGTTTTGATTTCAGATTTCGTCGCTTCATCAAGATTACTTTTGCTGTATTTCAATTTCGTATTATCGGCTATCTGAAATTGTATTTTTTGATAAAGTGTCAGATTTTGTTTTTTGAGGAATTTATTCTTTCTGTAAAGTATAAACAAGAACAGGATGGTGATTGATATGCCACCCAAGATAGAAATCAACAAGAAGTTTTGTAATCTTCGTGTTTCTTTTAGATTACTGATTTCCTCTGTCAAGTCATTGACATTATGAAGAAGATAATAATTCTTTATGTTGTTGAGGTTATTATTTGTGAGCAGTGAGTCCCTATTCTTGAAATAGGTGAGTTGCCAATGATCGGCTAAACCTTTATTGTTCTGTTGCAATGCGATTTCATACAACAATTTATTGGCATCTGTTTCCACATCCTTCATCTTAAATTCCTTACCCATCTGTTCTAATATTAAGGCATAATGAAGTGCCGAATCAGATTGCTCCGCTATTTTATAGATGCTTGCCAAATGCCAATAAAGCACACAATGCAATCGATTTTCGCCATCGCTTGCAGAACGTTTAATCTGTTTCTTCAATGTACTGACAGCCTCATCATATTGTTTGCGTTGCAGATGCGTAACGGCTTTCAGAATGACCTTTGCATAAGAATAAAATGAAGTGTTGATTGGGATTTTGGTTTTCCGAAATAATTCCGTATGTTTCTTAAAAGCTTTGATATTTTCTTCCTCCACACCAAAATTCCAAAAGTTAAGAAAAGACGATATGGTATTTTGCCAATCATGAATTTCTAAAGCATTATCGAAAGCTTCCTTATAATAATGCCGAGCTGCATCAACATTATTAGAAGAGGGCATATAGATAGCGTAGAGGCTATACAAATGTCCCATATTTTGCGAAATAGAAATCTGAAGACGTGGATCATCACAATATTTATTGGCTTTGATGAGACATTCCATGGCATCTATATAATTGAAAAGGAAAAACATATAGATGTAACCGCAGCGGTTATACGCCATTGCTGTATAGCGACGTTCTTCAGGTGTGAGTTCTTTTTTGTGTTGGAACTTTGTAGCCAAAAGCAAACTGTAAATCAGCGCACTATCTGGTCTATTTTTCTCAAACAAGGCTGAATAAGCTAAGTCTATCAATTGCTCGGCAGATTTATCCATTCCCAATTGCAAAGGAATAGAACGATTGCCTGCCTGAAGTGCTGTACAGAAGAAAACAAACCATAACAATGCAGCAAAGCATTTCATCTTACATTGTGTCATCATTCCATCAAGATTTTAAGTATTATGTTCAAGAAACGAATCTCAGCGCATATACCACAATCCCTTTTTTTTAATCATTGAAACCACAATCTGTTCGGAAGTCTTATCCGAGAAATGAAGATTGAGAAAGACAACTGCCGTGCTGTCTTTCTCTCTAAATTCATTGCGCAGAATCGAACAATCCGTGAGCTTTTTATCTTCGTTTTTCCAGCGTTCTTTGAGCGATTTCAAGCCAAGAATCATTTGTGCTTTATAGTTTGCAGGTAACTTCTTCGGCATATCCATCCCTTCAAAGAAAGATTCTTCTTTACCATGAAGAAGATAATCATAATAGGTTTTTGCTGCATGGGCTGCCAATTTCCCTTCATCAACGGGCTGTTCTTCTTTGCAACCCGTTAATGCGAACAAAATCAAAAATGCTAAACAAAGATAATGTTTCATCTTTCAGTAAATAGTTATTTGACTTACTTTTGACGAATGAATATGTTGATCGGACAACCATTCAAATCCCAATGTTCACGAATTTTGTTCTCCAAGAAACGTCGATAGGATTCACGGATGTACTGTGGCAGATTGGCATAAAATACAAACGATGGGATTTGTGTTTTAGGCAATTGTGAACAGTATTTTATCTTAATATATTTTCCCTTCACCGATGGTGGTGGTGTTGCTTCGATGATGGGCAGCATCACTTCGTTGAGTTTCGTCGTTCCAATGTGAGTCGTACGATTGAGATAGACTTGTTTTGCGATTTCAAGTACTTTGAAGATGCGCTGCTTAGTCAATGCCGAGGCAAAGATGATGGGGAAATCCACAAAAGGAGCCATTCTGTTGCGGATGGCATTCTCAAATGTTTTGATAACCTTCTGGTCTTTGTCTTCCACCAAGTCCCACTTATTAACAACAACAACAAGACTCTTATTATTGCGCTGGATGATTTGAAAAATATTCATATCCTGCGCTTCAATGCCACGTGTTGCATCAATCATTAAAATACATACATCTGAGTTTTCAATACTGCGAATAGAACGCATCACGGAATAGAATTCCAAGTCTTCTGTCACTTTATTTTTGCGGCGAATACCTGCAGTATCAACTAGATAGAAGTCGAATCCAAATTTGTTGTAACGTGTGTAAATGCTGTCGCGTGTCGTGCCTGCAATTTCGGTAACGATGTTGCGATCTTCACCAATAAATGCGTTGATAAGACTGGATTTTCCAGCATTAGGACGTCCAACAACAGCAAAACGTGGAATTTCTTCTTCGATGTTTTCATCGGGAAGATCCTTCATACGCTCCAAGAGAAGGTCTAACAAGTCGCCTGTTCCACTACCAGTTTGTGCACTGATACAGATAGGATCACCCAAACCGAGCTTGTAAAATTCTGCCGATAGATAATATTCACCACTATTGTCTACCTTGTTGGCAACCAAAATCACGGGCAGTTTGGCACGACGCAGAATTTGTGCTACGTCCTCATCCCAGTCTGTTACGCCTGTTTCGTTATCAACAAGAAAAAGCACAAAGTCGGCTTCTTCGGTTGCAATAAGCACTTGTCGACGTATGGCGTCTTCAAAAATATCATCCGAATTAACAACCCAACCACCTGTATCAACCACAGAAAATTCACGTCCGTTCCATTGACATTTGCCATACTGACGGTCGCGAGTTGTTCCTGCCGTGTCGCTCACGATAGCACGGCGACTCTGTGTTAAACGATTGAAGAGTGTAGACTTTCCTACATTGGGTCTACCCACAATAGCTACTAAATTTGCCATTTCTTTAAATCTTTTCCGCCTTGCCTCCTTGCACAATGACAAGACGAATAAGGCGTGGTCAAATGCCTTTGTTAATAATCCCGAAGGATAACCACTTCCTCCAGCCCTCACATCGTGTGAGAGTTTGCTCTACATGCAGTCAGAGCTTTTCTTGTGTAGCAAACACCTCTTTTAGATGTTTGCCTTATATTGGGTTATAACCAAAATTCTCTAATTCTTTTTGCGAATTGCGCCAATCTTTGTCCACCTTTACAAAGGTTTCAAGAAAGATTTTCTTGCCAAAGAATGTTTCAAGACTTTTCCGTGCTTCCGATGAAACTTTTTTCAATGCTTGTCCTTGATGACCAATGATAATACCTTTTTGGCTTTCACGCTCCACATAAATTACAGCATTGATACGTATCTGTTTTTCGTCTTCTTTGAAACGTTCCACCACGACTTCCACTGCATATGGCACTTCCTTGTCATAGTAGCGCAAAATCTTCTCACGAATGATTTCCGTAACAAAAAAACGAGCGGGTTTGTCGGTCAATTGATCCTTAGCAAAATAGGCAGGACTTTCCGGAAGCAACTCTTTTACCCGTTTGAGCAATGCCTCTGTGCCAAACTTGTTTTTTGCTGAAATTGGAAGAATCTCTGCTTTGGGCAAGAGTGCGTGCCATTTTTCCACCAAACCGATAACTTGCTGTTGATCGCTTTCGTCAATCTTGTTTATCAGCAAGATAACGGGGATGGTCATTTTTGCTACTTTCTCCAAAAAATCTATATTCTTTTCGGGCTTTTCGATAACATCGGTAACATAAAGTAGTACATCGGCATCTGCCAAAGCCGATTCAGAGAAATGAAGCATCATCTCTTGCATCTTGTAGTTTGGCTTCAGTACACCAGGCGTATCGGAAAACACAATTTGCATATCGTCTGTATTGACGATACCCATAATGCGATGACGTGTGGTCTGCGCCTTGAAAGTTGCAATACTAATCTTTTCGCCAACGAGTTGATTCATCAGCGTACTCTTCCCCACATTGGGGTTTCCAACAATATTAACAAAACCTGCTTTGTGCATAAATTTAACAAAAAGCGCACCTATCTTCATTGAAAAGAAAGATGCGCTAATGAGTTTATAATGCTTTAATTTCTTTACTTCTTTGCCACCATAGTAGCCCCATCATACGCCCATTTGCAGAACGATGCGCCATGAACAAACCCTGCACCGAAGGCTGTGAAAATGACGTTATCCCCTTTCTTCAAATTGCTTTCAAAATCCCAAAGAGCCAACGGAATGGTTGCCGCACTCGTGTTTCCATATCGTTGAATATTGATAAGTACCTTTTCTAATGGAAGGTCAGCACGTTTTGCAACCGCTTCAATGATACGCAAGTTGGCTTCATGTGGCACAACCCAATTGACATCATCTTTCGTCAATTGGTTGTTCTTCATTACCTCTGCCACATCATTACTCATACTCGTTACCGCATAGCGGAACACCGTGCGTCCCTCTTGATAGAGGTAATGCAAACGATGGTCAACCGTAAACTTAGAAGTAGGACAAACTGACCCACCAGCCTTCAAATGAAGGAAAGGCAAACCGATGCCATCTGTTCGCAAGAACGAGTTTTGCAAACCAACGTTCTCTTCCGTAGTCGCCTCAACCAATACTGCTGCAGCGCCATCACCAAAAAGAACACAAGTTTGACGATCTGTGTAATCAACAAGCGACGACATCTTGTCGGCACCTATAACGATTATTTTCTTGTATCGACCGCTTTGAATCATCGAAGAAGCTACGTCAAGCGAATAGAGAAATCCGCTACAAGCTGCCTCTAAATCAAAGCCAAAAGCATTCTTCAGCCCGAGCTTGCCGATTACGATTGATGCTGTCGAAGGAAATTTATAATCTGGAGTTGTGGTAGTAAGAATAAGCGCATCTATGCTGTCTGGATCAACACCTGTCTTTTGTATCAATTGCTTTGCCGCTTTACGCGCCATGTAGCTTGTGCCGAGTCCTTCTTCGGTCAGGATGCGTCGTTCTTCGATACCAACGCGCTCCATAATCCATTCATTACTGGTATCTACCATACGCGACAGTTCTTCATTCGTGAGAATGTAGTCTGGAACGTATCCGCCAATACCAGTAATGACTGCGTTTATCTTCTCCATAAACGATTACTCTACGGTTTCTTTCACGATAGCAACCTTACCACGATAATATCCGCAAGTAGGGCAAACAGTGTGATAAACGTAATAAGAACCACAGTTTGAGCAAAGTGCCAATGTTGGAGCTACTGCCTTATCGTGAGTTCTTCTTTTGAGTGTACGAGTCTTTGACTGTCTTCTTTTTGGATGTGCCATAATTCTTTAAACGTTTAATATTTTATTCTTTCAATTTTAATAGAGCTTCCCAGCGGGGATCTATCGTCTTGTCATCTTCCTCACTGCTTCGGGCAGTAGAATGTTTTTCCAACATTCGTATCATAGCAGGATTGCATTTTCCAGGTGCATGCACATGCTTGATGGGAATCGCCAACACTATAAATTCATAGACAAACCACGATACGTTAAGCGTTCCTTCGCTTTCAGCTATCGTTATTAGATTGTCGTCCTCTGAGTATTCATTTCCAAACTTTGCATCAAGGCGTTCTTCAATGTCAATGACCAATGGCAAGGGATCTAAACAAATGGTGCAAGGCACCATCACTGTTCCTTTTTGCCTAAAAATGAGCGTAAAAAGATCATTTGCCGTGCGTGTTATTTCCAACGCAAGCTCAATGTTTCCCTCACTCACTTCTGCCTCTTCGAGCGCCTCAAAGTAAGTGTGATCAAGACTGAAATGAAAGGTGTTTATGCCTTGTTTCAGCCCCTTCAAGTCGATTGTAAGGGTTTCTAAGTCCATAATCGGGTTGCAAAGTTACGAATATTTTCTGATTTTTAGCAAATTATAGACTAAAAAATAGAGATAGTTTTATAGGAAGCATGCCCAGCAAAGCAATTTCAACTCATTTCAAGATATATAATTAAGGTATTTTCTTCTACTACACGACAAAAACAAACTGAACGTTTTAGGACGACCACAAGGGTCGCACCCTGCAAGAAAGCATTTTTTGAATGTAGAATATGAGACAGGGAATGACAAGGTGCAGCCAGTTGAACTTTCTCAGAGGATTTAAATCGGAATATAATCAGGTAGAAGTAAAAGAAACTTATCTTTCTACTAATTTTAATATATTTCGTTTTAAAACTATTTCAATGATATTTTTTGTTTAAAGAAAAATTTTATAATAAAAAGTTTGAATATTATTATTTTTATTATTATCTTTGCAAATAGGACAGAGAAAAAAGACTTAATACAAAAAAAGAAGTATAGAACAATCTTCAAGTATTCTTTCCATCAAAACAAACAGATTCAGGTGTTGTGCTTGTTGGAAAAGGTTAAAAATAGCCATGCAGAGAGACCACAAGCAGACAACCATGCAAAGAGCACCAAACAGAAACAAAATTCTCACAAGCTGTGTCCAACTGAAATAAGTTCAAGACCCGCAAGAGAGAAATAGTAATACACAGAAACTTTTTATATACACAAATACCAAATCAAAAACAACTATGAGAAGAAAATTACTTTCTGCATTTATTGCATCGATGTTGTTCGCACCATCGATGAGCCACGCACAATCATCAGGTACGACTAAATTGATTTCCAACAAAGTAGAAATCAGCAAAGGACAACAGTACCACATGTTCTTCAAAGAATACTCTGAAAAAGTGCGCGAGTATCTTTCTAATAACAAACGAATTGCCGTTGAATTTGAACCCCTTACAGCTGATCTTTTGGAAGACGGCGGTGCGTGGTTTAGAGGAAAGAAAACTGGCGAGGGCAAAATGTTGGTAAAGATTTATCAGGAACATCCTTCCATGAAAGATCAACCCAATTACAACGAAAAGTTAGAAGAAGTAACTTTTGACGTTGTTGTAAAGGATGCTGCCAGCTACACTTTCCTTCCCTTGGTAACCGATTGGGGCAAGACAAGAACCGAGATCGGTGAGAAAATGACCGAAGATTTGGAATACACACATTTCACAAGCACTTATGCCGAAATGCACCCAACCATCACCGAGACCGAACTTTCGATGTGTGAGATTTATTACACAGGCAATTATGAATTCCCTTTGTATTTTGCTTTCTTCAATGAAGACAATCAATTAATTTCTTCTGACTTCATTGTGAACAACTTCTTCCGCATCAACGACCCTGAGAATTCGCCCATTAGTAAGTATTTGCAAGAAAATGGCTACGAATATTTAGGTTATGACGAACAACGTTGGTTCGTGATGTACAATGAAAAGACAAAGACACAAGCCAGCTGTGGTTTGATGATCATTCAAGGGCAGTATTTCATGTATTGCATGTTCCAATATAGCCCAGAAAGCCCATTAGGTCTTGACGGCACAAAGGCTGATATGCCAACGATGGACGTGAAATATGAAGGCAACACCATCGAAATTATTGCCAACGGACAAGAGAAAAACAACGTGGCAATTTATGCCCTCAATGGTCAATGCCTGGCAAAGGGAACGCTCAAGGCAGGTGTGAATCACTTTGAAATGGCAAAGAGGATGCCTGTTATCATTAAGGCAGGTAAGTGCATACCAGTGAAACTTATGCCTTAAACCTACATTTTAATCAATCATATACATTTAATCATTACAAACTACTACCATTATGAGAAAATTTAACATCCAACTCATTTTAGTAGCACTCTTGTGTTCAGTGCAGTCAGCATTTGCCGAAGAGTGGAGCTACAATTTTGAGAATTTCAACACAGCCATTAATTCTGCGGGCGCAAGAACAGCTATCAGTGCAACGCTCAATGGCTTGGAATGGCGTATGTATGGTGTTACGAGTAAAAAAGAAAACCAAGGCGACTATGCTATCGGAGATGGTTCGATGCGTATCTATGGCATAGTCAACAAAGCAAAAGAAATGACCCACTTCACACTCGCTACAAAGCGTGATATTGGTACGTTTAAATTTATGTTTGGTGCAAACGAACAATGGGTGAACCATCAAGTAGAATGGATTGTGCAATGGTCTACAAATGGCGAAAGCTGGACCACCGTTGGCGACCCATTCAGAGCGAGTAATTTTGCTATCGAAGTGGAAAGAGTCATCAACCAACCTTCTGCATTTGTACGTATCGTGAGAGCCGACTATACTACTTATGATTTCAAATCGGGAACTTCTTATGGCTTCCTTGCACACATTGATAACATGAGCATCAGTGACATCACCGCAGGACCAAGCGTAACGCTTTCAGCCTCGGCAGGTGTATTGGACTTTGGCGAAATGGCTTTGGGTGCAACAGCAGAGAAAACCTTCACAGTCAATTATGCCGGTGGTGAGGGTGAGCCAGAAATCACACTTGATGGTCAAGATAAAGATGCTTTCATGTTCACACAGCAAACAGATGCAACAGCAGGAACACAAACCATTTCAGTTTCTTGTAAGGCATATCGCCGTGGCACACACACAGCATTCCTTAACATTCACTATGGTGGTTTGGAAACCAATGTAAATCTCACGGCTGTGGGTAAACGTGCAGACGATAACCAAAAGTTCAGCGGTGGTGAAGGAACAGAAACAAATCCTTACCTCATTTCAAGCGATTTAGATCTCTTAGAACTCTCTGATGATGTTGAAATGAAGCTCAACACCTATAAAGGAAAGTTCTTCAAGATGACGAATAACATTTCAATGAAAGATGCTACAAACTTCCGCAGCATTGGTAACAACTTCGGTCGTACGGCGGATGACGAAAATTACATTCGTCCTTTCTCTGGAACATTCGATGGTGCAGGCTTCACCATCTCTGATTTAAAGATTATTCGCATTGACAATCTGTTTGTAGGACTCTTCGGAATCATCAATGATGCAACCATCAAGAACCTCACCATCTCTAAGAGTAAATTAAACGCAAAGGCTGGCGTTGCAGCAGTTGCAGGTTTGATGTTGAACGCATCCGTAATTGAAAACTGCCACACAACTGCCGATGTTGAAATAATCTGCGACAACTTCTATGCAGCAGGTATCTGTGGAGGTGCTTTGAATGGCAAAGGTGGACGCATCTCTGATTGTACCAATTCGGCAACGGTTACCGGAAATACGGGCATGACGGCTGGTGTTATCGGTTATTCTGGACAAGAAGGTTTTCTCATTGAACGTTGTGGAAACTACGGAACCATCACCGACAAGATCTCTTTCGTGGGCGGTATCATTGCAGGAACAGAAAACACAATTCACATCAACGACTGTTTCAATGCAGGAGAAATCAATATGCTGAACTCACAATCTGCAAACAACACTCGTGGTGGAGGTATTTTGGGTAGCGCAGAAAAAGTAGACAAGGGTATGATCTACATCAACAACTGCTACAATGTGGGGCGATTCAATACGCTTGCGCAATCGCTTCACCCTATCTTCGACTGCACAGTGTTCTGGGAACCCGGAAACTATACATTGAAGAACAACTATTACTCACAGGAAATCAATAACTATCAATATGATTCAGAGTACGTTCCAGAAGAACACAAAGTGATTGCGGTTTCTGTTGCAGAAATGAAAACAGATGCGTTCATAAAGAAACTCAATGTTTGGCACAACACATGGATTTTTAAAGATGGTGTGAACAATGGTTTCCCTGTGCCAGAAGGTGAGGTTGCAAGTGCTATCAACACAACCAACGCAACTGCAAAACCAGTCGTTTCGATTGTTAATGGTAAGTTAGTGGTAAGTGGCAACTGCACAGACATCGTTGTTTATGACGTGAATGGTAAGCGTGTCAATGCTGATGCGTTGTTCACCAAAGGATTGTATATCGTAAAAATGACAGTTGATGGCAAAACTTTTGCAACAAAAGTGATGCGCTAATCAGCAATATTTTCCAACAAGTTATTTTCAACTCAAAGCCACATAGTGCTTTGAATGACAATTAATAAGTGGTGTGCCAAGATTTAAATCCTATGGTACACCACTTTTTTTATTACAGAAGAATGAGAAAATCATATTTCATTGCCTTTTACTCCCGACCTCAACAAAAATCCTAATAAAAAAGAAAAAGTAGTTTTTTCTGCATTATATATTATGTAGTTCTCCAAAAAATGAGTATCTTTGCGCCTTAAAGTGTCTAAACCTTTTTGCATTGGCAAACCATAGGCACATCAATCTTGATAGATAATAAATAAAAATATAAGACTTCAAAGATGAAAATTTCATTTGAAAATCCAGACAAAATCAATGGTCTTTTGACCCTCACAGTAGAAGAAGCCGATTACCAAAATGAGGTAGAAAACACCCTCAAGGATTATCGCAAGCGTGCTAATATCCCAGGATTCCGTCCAGGACAAGCACCCATGGGAATGATCAAACGACAGATGGGTACTCAAGTAAAGATGGATGCCATCAATAAAATATTGGGCGAACAGCTCCAAAACTATATTGCTGAGAACAAAATTCATATGCTCGGACAACCCATGGCAGCTGAATCTCAAGAAGCAGTTGAACTTGAAAAACCTGCCCCCTACGTGTTTAAGTTCGACATTGCGATAGCACCAGAGTTCGACATTGAACTAACAAAGAAAGACAAGGTTGATTACTATGAAATAGCCATCGATGATGCGCTTATAGACAAGCAAGTAGAAATGTTTGCTAGCCGCGCTGGACACTACGAAAAGGCTGAAAACTTTGAACCAGAAAAGCGCGACATGCTTAAAGGCGACTTGCGAGAGCTTGACGAAAATGGCAACACGCTTGAAGGCGGTGTAACGGTTGAAGCTGCTGTGATGATGCCACAATTCATCAAGGTGGATGAACAAAAGCAACTTTTCGATGGTGCGAAACTTGGCGACATCATCACTTTCAATCCTCGCAAAGCCTACCCAGAAAACGATGCAGAAGTTTCTTCACTCTTGAAAATCAATCGTGATGAAGTAGCTCAACACACAGGCGACTTCTCTTATCAAATCACAGAAATCTCTCGCTTTGTTAATGCAGAAAACAACAAAGAGCTTTGGGACAATGTTTATGGTCAAGAAGCCGACATCAAAGACGAAAAAGAATTCCGTGAAAAGATTTCTGAAGGCTTGAAAGGACAATTGGAAGGCGACTCTAACTACAAGTTCATTCAAGACTTGCGTGCCTACACAGAAAAGAAAGTGGGCGAATTGCAGTTCCCCGATGCGCTTTTGAAACGTATTATGCTTGCCAACAATCAAGATAAGGGGCAAGAATTTGTTGATAAGAACTATGAGCAAAGCATCAAGGAACTCACATGGCACCTCATCAAAGAAAAGATTGCAGTTGCAAACGAAATCAAGATTGAAGATGCAGATGTGAGAGAAAGTGCTATCTTCATGGCACGTATTCAATTTGCACAATACGGCATGAACAATGTTCCTGAAGAATACCTCAACAATTATGCAGACGAAATGTTGAAGAAACGTGAGAACATTGATAGCTTTGTGGAGGCTGCACTCGATCGCAAACTCGCTGCAAAAGTGAAGGAAATTGTGAAACTGAATACCAAAAAGGTAACACTCGACGAGTTTAATAAGCTCATTGAGCAAGCACAATAAGGTTTGAATTAACAAAAAAAACAGAAAGTGGATAGGCTTTTCAGCTTATCCACTTTTTATTTGCATTCACATTGATTCAACCATGTTCTTAGTCATAGAACTACTCTTGTATAATTACCCGAAAAATAAACGAAAAAACAACTAAACGAAGTTGATCATTTTTTAGAACCACTCTCACCTTAAACCCAATTCGGTCATTAGAGACCAAACTGATTGCAGCTGATGGTCTGTGCAGGTTGTTTAGCGTTTTATCGCAGATGTAGCGGGCTACTTCAAGAGAAAACGATAAAGAAGATGCCGACAAGCAGATGCAAACGGTTGGGAAGTGAATAAATAAGACAAAAAGAAAACCCAAGCGGTCTAATGACCGATTTGGGTTAAAAGAACTAAACGTGCAATAAAAAAGCATGTTTTGCCGTTATCAGATTAATTGTTATGCAATGGACAGACAGAATCCGTAAGGTAAAAATATTTTTGGTAATTGCCGCTGTGGTCATAGCTGTGGCGTCATTGGTGATTTCTCATTATCTCACCAACGACCTTGCTACACAAGAACGAACAAGAATGGAGGTCTGGGCAGAAGCGATGCGCTCACTCAATCAAGCCGACGAAACAACCGACCTTGCACTGGTTCTGAAGGTCTTGAATGAAAACAACACCATCCCTGTGATTGTTTTAGATAATAACGGACAGGTAACAGAGTTTCGCAACGTTGAAATAGCCGAAAAAAACAAAAAAGACAGCTTGGCGTATGTGTCTGAAATGGCCAATCGTTTGAAAGCATCTGGACACAGCTTACGCATAGATTTTGCCGACCAAACGAACGATTTCATAGATGTTTGCTATGACGAATCGCTCATTTTGAAACGTTTAGCGATTTATCCCTATGTGCAGTTGGGCGTGGTGATGCTATTTGTAGTGGTTGCTATTTTTGCATTGCTCACCTCCAAACGTGCCGAACAAAACAAAGTGTGGGTGGGGCTTAGCAAGGAAACAGCCCACCAGTTGGGCACTCCCATCTCTTCACTCATGGCATGGGCTGCAGTGCTGAAAGAAACCTATCCCGATGACGCCTTATTGCCAGAAATGAGTAAGGACATAGAACGATTACAATTGATAGCCGATCGCTTTTCAAAGATTGGATCGTTGCCCGAGCCCGTTCCCTCGAGTTTGAATGATGTGCTTAGCAACGTTGTGGATTATATGAATCGGCGCACCTCAAAGAAAATCATTATAACCAAAAAATTTCCGTCGAACCCTATTATCATTTCTATGAATGCAGCGCTCTTTGAGTGGGTCATTGAAAATCTTTGTAAGAATGCCGTTGATGCGATGGCTGGAGAGGGTGGAAAGATCCATTTACGACTCTATGAAAGCGATGCAAAAGCATTTATAGAAGTGAGCGACACGGGGAAAGGTATTCGCAAAAAAGATCTCCGAAATGTTTTCCGACCAGGATTTACGACCAAAAGCCGAGGCTGGGGATTGGGGCTTAGTCTTGCCAAGCGCATCGTAGAAGAATACCACAAAGGGCGTATTTATATAAAAAATTCAGAGGTGGGAAAAGGTACGACTTTTAAAATAGAATTGAAGAAATAATCCTGTTTCTTTTGCAACGGAAACACTCATCAAACCAGAGTTTTAAACCTATTGTTTATCCGCTTTTCAACTAAGCCTCACTTGCGATGTAACTGAGCCTTACTTACGGTGCAACTGAGGCTCATTTGCAAAGCAACGATAGTTATCTTAAACCCAAGCGTCGTTTGTTTCAAGCTCAGTAGACAATAAAATGAAACAAAAAATAATGCGAAAAAAGTTTTAATTTTGCCAACAGATTATCTTTTTTTATTATCTTTGTGTTATCATACGCCTTTGAGACGCCATTTTGATGGCATAGTCTTTGTATGATAACAGGCGAAAAGTCGAGGTGCGAAGCCTTGATAATTGTCTATTTAAAATAAATAACAGATAAGAACAATGAACGATTTTAGAAAATATGCTACGAAACATTTGGGCATAAATGGAATGGTGTTTGACGATGTGGTGAGTATGCAAAACCAATATCTCAATCCCTATATTCTTGAGGAACGCCAACTGAACGTAACCCAGATGGATGTTTTCTCAAGACTGATGATGGATCGCATCATTTTCCTCGGTACACCTATCGACGACTATACTGCCAACACGTTGCAAGCGCAATTGCTTTATCTTGATTCGGTAGATGCAGGAAAAGACATCTCTATTTATATCAATTCGCCTGGCGGTAGCGTAACAGCAGGTTTGGGCATTTACGACACAATGCAATTCATTTCGAGCGACGTGGCAACCATCTGTACAGGTATGGCGGCTTCAATGGCTGCAGTGTTGCTCGTGGCTGGACAAGAAGGTAAACGTTCTGCACTGACCCACAGCCGTGTGATGATTCACCAACCATTGGGCGGCGTTCAAGGACAAGCATCCGACATCGAAATCGAAGCAAAGGAAATTCAGAAGTTCAAGAAAGAACTCTATACCATCATTAGCAACCACTCGCACCAATCCTATGAAAAGGTATGGAACGATAGCGACCGTAACTATTGGATGACTTCAGAAGAAGCCAAGGCGTATGGTATGATCGACCAAGTTTACAAACGAAAGACAGATGGCGATGGCGCAAAATAAATGTAGTTTTTGCGGACGACCTGAAAACCAAGTGGGCATTCTCATTACGGGCATCAATGGTTATATCTGTAATGAGTGTGCAAGACAGGCCTACACGATTGTTAAAGAAGCAACACGAAGCGAAGAAGCTGCCGTGCTGCCAGAAATCGACATCAAAGATATTCCCAAACCTCGAGCAATCAAAGAGCATTTAGACCAATACATCATCGGACAAGACGAAGCAAAACGTTTTCTTTCCGTAGCGGTCTATAATCACTACAAACGATTAACTCAGGAAACGGAAGATGATGGTGTTGAAATAGAAAAGAGTAATATTATAATGGTGGGATCTACGGGAACGGGCAAAACGCTCTTGGCTCGCACCATTGCCAAATTGCTCAATGTACCTTTCACGATTGTTGATGCAACGGTTTTCACGGAAGCAGGCTATGTAGGTGAAGACATCGAAAGCATCCTTTCACGCTTGTTGCAAGTGGCCGACTACAATGTGGAAGCGGCAGAACGTGGCATTGTTTTCATTGACGAAATCGACAAGATTGCACGCAAGAGCGACAACCCAAGTATCACGCGCGACGTGAGCGGTGAGGGTGTGCAGCAAGGTATGCTGAAACTCCTTGAGGGAACCATTGTGAACGTGCCACCCAAAGGCGGACGCAAACATCCCGATCAGGAATACATCCACGTGAACACGAAAAACATCCTGTTCATTTGTGGTGGTGCATTCGATGGCATAGAAAGAAAAATAGCACAACGACTGAACACCCACGTTGTGGGCTTCAATTCGGTGCAAAACGTGACGAAAGTGGACAAAAATGACCTCATGAAGTATGTACTTCCACAAGACTTAAAGTCGTTTGGTCTCATCCCCGAAATCATTGGACGTCTGCCCGTGCTCACATATCTCAACCCGTTAGACCGAGAAGCGTTACGCCAAATTCTCGTTGCGCCAAAGAATTCAATTGTGAAACAATACGTGAAACTCTTTGAGATGGATGGTATCACACTAACTTTCAGCGAAGAAGCACTCGATTACATTGTTGATAAGGCTGTGGAATACAAACTGGGTGCACGTGGTTTGCGTTCAATTGTGGAAGCGGTGATGATGGACAATATGTTTGATTTGCCTTCACGCAAAGTCAAAAATTGCGAGATTACAGCCGAATATGCTCGCCAACAACTCGACAAATCACATCTTCAAACCCGTGAAACCGTCTAAAACAAACCATAAAGAAGGAGAAGGAATGCGGAATATAAAAAGCCCCCACTCCTTTTCTCCTTAGCCCCCAATTCGGTATCAATTATCTGCGCATAATGATTATTATTGTACGCAGATGTAGCAGGCTACTTCAAGATAAAGTAACAAGAGAGATGCCGAGAAACAAATGCAAGCGGTCGGTAACTAATAAATAAATGAGAGGGAGAAACCCTTGCAGTTTAATGACCGATTAGGAGTTTTAAAAACTATTCTTGCACGAACACCCTAAGCTATTAACACTGATGTATATGGTTAATCTTACAGAAAAACTGAAACACCACTTTGGCTTTGATAAGTTCAAAGGCGAACAAGAAACCATCATTCGCAACTTGCTTGACGGCAATGATGCTTTCGTGCTGATGCCAACAGGAGGTGGGAAAAGTCTTTGTTATCAACTTCCGTCGCTTCTCATGGAAGGAACGGCTATTGTTGTGTCGCCCCTAATTGCCTTGATGAAAAACCAAGTAGATGTGATCAATGGCATAAGTGCCAATGATGGTGTGGCACATTATCTGAACTCTTCACTCAAGAAATCGGAAATAGAAAAGGTAAAGACCGACATCCGAATGGGACGCACCAAATTACTCTATGTTGCGCCAGAATCGCTGAACAAAGAAGAAAGCATCGATTTCTTTAAATCGGTAAACATCAGTTTTTATGCCATAGATGAAGCGCATTGCATATCGGAATGGGGACACGACTTCCGACCTGAATATCGAAGAATGCGGCAAGCCATTGAACAAATAGGTAAAGCACCTATCATTGCCCTCACCGCCACAGCAACCGACAAGGTGCGTACAGATATCATCAAAAGCTTAGGAATAGATGGATGCAGAGAGTTTAAGAGTTCGTTTAATCGTCCGAACCTTTACTATGAAGTAAGACCAAAAAGAAACGAAGACGATACGAACCGACAAATCATTAAGTTCATCAAACAACACGCTGGCAAGAGTGGCATCATCTATTGTTTGTCACGCAAAAAGGTGGAAGAATTAGCAGCCGTTCTTCTTGCAAACGACATCAAAGCGGCACCCTATCATGCTGGGCTCGAATCAGATGTGCGGTCGAAAACACAAGACGATTTCTTAATGGAAGAAATCGATGTTATTGTGGCTACAATAGCCTTTGGTATGGGTATCGACAAACCTGATGTGCGGTTTGTTATTCACTATGACATTCCAAAAAGTTTGGAAGGCTACTATCAAGAAACTGGCAGGGCGGGAAGAGATGGCGAAGAAGGGCTTTGCATCGTCTTCTATTCACGCAATGACTTGAAGAAGTTAGAAAAATTCATGGAGGGAAAGCCCATTGCCGAACAAGACATAGGACGACAGCTATTACAAGAAACCGAAGTCTACGCCGAATCTTCGCTTTGCCGTAGACGTCTACTCTTGCATTACTTTGGCGAAGAATATCCCAAACCGAACTGCGAGATGTGCGACAACTGCAAACATCCGAAGACCAAACTTGAGGGCGAGAGACAATTGCTCGTTTTGTTGCAATCGGTGAAAGCATTGAAAGAAAATTTCCGACAAGAATACATCATAGACTTCGTGAAAGGACGTGCCACGGATGACATCAAAGCGCATAAGCACGACCTATTGGAGGAATTCGGAGAAGGAGAAGATGAAAATCCAAAGATATGGAATCCTATCATTCGTCAAGCCCTCTTGGAAGGCTATCTGAAAAAAGATGTGGAAACCTATGGATTATTACGATTAACAAATGCAGGACGCAAGTTCATCAATCACCCACAACGCTTCACGTATGTGCTTGATACCGAATTCAAAGAAGAAGAAAGTGACAGTGAATTTGCCCCCCCTTCAATCGTGCTCGACCCAGAACTCTTTGCAATGTTAAAAGATCTTCGAAAGTCGGTTGCGCGGAAACATGGCGTCCCTCCCTATGTGGTTTTTCAAGACGTCTCGCTTGAACAAATGGCAACGATGTATCCCGTGAACGAACAAGAACTGCAAAACATTCAAGGCGTGGGTGCTGGCAAAGCCAAACGCTACGGCGAAGCGTTCTATCAACTCATCAGCACTTACTGCAAAGAAAAACAAATCGAACGTCCCGAAGAATTACGTGTGCGCACGGTTGCCAAGAAATCTATGCAGAAAGTGAAAATCATTCAAGGCATCGACCGAAAATTAGCATTAGATGATCTCGCCACCGCAGAAGGTTTAGAGTTTAGCGATTTACTCACAAAAATTGAAGAAATCGTTTATAGTGGCACACGATTGAACATTGACTACTTCATCGAAGATGTGTGTGATGATGATAAAATAGACGAGATCTATGACTATTTCATGAACAGCAACACCGACTCCATCGAAGCTGCCGTTGATGAATTCGAAGGCGATTACACTGAAGAAGAAGTGCGTCTTATCAGAATTAAATTCCTCTCGGAAATGGGCAATTAAGCCATTGCACCAACCAAGGGGCTATGTCGGAGAGATAGATCAATTTTCCTAAAAAGAGATTGAAATTAGCAAAAGAACGTTTTTGTCTAGCCAGATGAGTTGGTGGAAAAACGAGAAACGAAGTTTTTACATTCCCATGGCGAATAATCGTCCTTTGAGCACTTGCCTAAACGAGAAAACGAAACGGAATTGTATTAAACTCAAATCAGTCATTAGACCGCCTATAGTCTTCTTTTTCTTTTATTTTTAACTTCCCAGTGGCTTGCATCTGCTGATCGGCTGCTTCTTCAGCGTTTTCTCTTGAAGTAGCCCGCTACATCTGCGAAAAAACGCTAAACAATCTGCATAGATAATCAGACGCAACCCCTTTGGCTCTAATGACCGAATTGGGTTAAATGAATTGAGTTTTTGAAACAATCAATCCAAATTCAGATATGATAGACTATTTGGAGGATAACTATTTAAAAGTAAATCCACAGAAGAAAGTTATGCTTCTCCTGTGGATTTATCGATTTCTCTTAGTAAAAAGACAGCTTCTCCCACCGACTTTACTGCCGAAATTACCATCGCTCGTTTGCCATTTCGCTCTTTTAAGTTGCAACGACGAGGGTTGCGCCCGATGAAGTTTAGTATCTTATCGAATGCTTGACTTTGATAGTAGACACTGTTCGGATTAGAAACGAACTGCAACTGAAGCGTTGCTTGTTTGAGGATGATTTTTTCGCAACCCAGTCGCTTTCCGATGCGGCGAAGTGGCACCACTTGCATCAATTCCTCGCCTTGTCGAGGAACAGAACCAAAACGATCTTCCAACCGCTTGCGATAAGCGTCAAGTGCTTCGTCGCTTTCTATGTTGTCCAACTCACGATAGAGCAACATACGTTCACTACTTCCAGGCACGTAATTATCTGGAAAATACATTTCCAAATCGCTCTCTATTGCACAATCGTCCACAAAATCATCACCAACGATCTCCGCTCCGTTTTCTATGTCATCACCATAGAGTTCTTGAAACTCATCATTTTTGAGTTCAGAAACCGCCTGCGAAAGAATTTTTTGATAGGTTTCGTAACCCAAATCTTCCATGAAACCACTTTGTTCAGCTCCCAAAAGATTACCTGCTCCACGGATATCGAGATCTTGCATAGCCAAACTGAAACCACTTCCCAATTCCGAAAACGTCTCAAGGGCTTCTAATCGACGGCGCGAATCGGCAGGAAGTGCCGACAAGGGTGGTGCAAGTAAATAACAGAAAGCTTTTTTATTCGATCTACCTACACGCCCGCGCATCTGATGCAAGTCGGAAAGTCCAAATCTGTGCGCACTGTTTATGATAATTGTGTTGGCATTGGAAATATCGATGCCGTTTTCGACAATCGTTGTTGAAAGCAAAACATCATAATCATGATTCATAAATCCAATGATGATTTCTTCCAATTCTTCTGGTTTCATCTGTCCGTGACCAATCGCCACACGACAATCTGGAACATATTTCTTGATCATGGTTGCCAACTCAGAAAGGTTCGATATTCTATCATTGACGAAATAAACCTGTCCGTTGCGGCTCATTTCAAAGTTGATGGCATCGGCTATCACCTCTTTGCTGAAAGTGTGGATTTCGGTTTGGATAGGATAGCGATTGGGCGGGGGCGTGCGCATAATGCTCATGTCTCTTGCCCCCATCAATGAAAACTGAAGCGTACGAGGTATTGGCGTTGCCGACATGGTGAGTGTATCTACATTGGTTTTCATTTGGCGTAACTTTTCTTTTGTAGACACACCGAATTTTTGTTCTTCGTCAATGATGAGCAACCCCAAGTCGTGCCATTTCACATTCTTTCCGATGAGTTTATGTGTTCCGACAAGGATGTCGATCTTTCCCGCCTCCAAGTCGGCGAGTACTTCTCGGGTTTGTTTTGCCGTTCGAGCACGCGACAGATAATCCACCCTCGCAGGCACGTGTTGCAAACGTTTCATGAAAGTTTGGTAATGTTGAAAAGCAAGTACGGTTGTTGGCACCAAGACAGCAACTTGCTTGCCATCACATGCCGCCTTAAATGCTGCTCTAATCGCCACTTCCGTCTTTCCAAATCCCACATCACCACAGATCAATCTGTCCATAGGACGATTGCTTTCCATGTCTTGTTTTAATTCTTGCGTAGCCCGCAGCTGATCGGGTGTATCTTCATAAAGAAACGATGCTTCTAATTCGTGTTGCAAATAAGAGTCTGGCGAAAAAGCAAATCCTTTTTTCCTGCGTCGCTCTGCATATAGTTTTATGAGATCACGAGCAATGTCTTTGATGCGCTTTTTGGCACGTTCCTTTAATTTCTCCCATGCACCTGATCCAAGGACAGACAATTGCGGTTGTTCGCCTGCACTGGCTCTGCGGTACTTACTAATCTTGTAGAGCGAGTGGATAGACACATCAACAATGTCATTGTTCCGATAAACCAAACGAATCATTTCTTGGTAAGAATCGCCCGTGGGTACACGCACAAGTCCAGCAAACTTACCAACTCCAAAGTCAACATGTACCAAGAAATCGCCTGGTTCCATTTCTTGCAACTCTTTCATTGTGAGTGCCATCTTTCCCTGTCGTGCCTTGTCCGACTTGAGATTGTATTTGTGAAAGCGATCGAATATCTGATGGTCTGTGAAACAACACATCCGCAAATCGTTGTCAATAAATCCCTCGTGAAGTGTACACTCCACGGGCATAAAAGAAACTTTGCTATCCACCGACACACCCTCTTTGTTGCCATCCGATGTAGCCATATTGCTAAAAATTTCTTGCAAACGGGTGGTTTGTTTTTCGCTGTCTGCAAGAATAAATAGCTTATAGTGCTGCAAAAGTAGGTCTTTCAGGGTGGCTGTGAGGAGTTCAAAGTTCTTGTGAAAAAGCGGTTGAGGTGAAATGTTAAAGCCGATTGTGGCGTTTGTCCTTATAGTTTCACTTGGCAAATGGGCTTCGGTTGTATGATTGTTGCCATGTTCTATGCGACGAAAATTGCTTGCTTCCCTTGCAAACTGATGTCCAGAGATGAGTTGCAGATGGCTTTTCAGCGTTTGCTGAAGTTCCCTTTGCTCCATCTCTGTTTTTCCTTCCAGTTGTTCCAATAGGGCTTGTGAAGTGAAACCATCGTTATAAATCTTTTTAATGGTTTCATAAACATAGAGAAAATCTTTTACAACAAGGAGACTATCATTTGATAAAAAGCTCAAAAAAGAAACTTTTTCTTCCGTCATTGTCGCCAATTCAGGCACTATTTCTATGCGTGTTTTCTTCTCTTTAGACAATTGCGTTTCTACTTCAAAGCTGCGTATTGTATCGACATCATCGCCAAAGAAGTCTATCCGATAAGGTGTTTCGCTCGAAAAGGAATAGACGTCCAGAATACTTCCACGCAAAGCAAACTGCCCTGGCTCATAAACATAGTCCACTTGTTTGAAGCCCAGCTCTAAAAGCGAACGTTCCAGTGCGATAGGTGCGATTTCTTGCCCCACCGAAACACTTATCGTTCGCTCGTCAAGTTGGTGTTTTGCCACCACAAGTTCAGCCAATGCTGCCGGTTCTGTAACGATGCAAAGTGATTTCTGTGGTTCGTCCGTGCTGTCGTCTTTGCTCGTTTGCATTGCCGATAATGCTGCAAGCACTTCTGTTCGGAGAATTTCGTTGCCCGCATCACGCTGTCCATATTTCACTGCCCTTCGATAGGAAGAAGGAAAGAACAATACCTCAGCATTGCATTTTTCATCTACCTGTTCACCCAAAAGCGTTTTGAGATCGTTGTAGAAATACCCTGCTTCGTCGGCATCATTGAGCACAAAGAGGAAAGTGTTTGGAGTTCGTGTTACCACCGTAGAGAAAAACATTGGCACAGAAGAGGCAACGAGTCCGTTGACAAATATTCGTTCCGTAGTCCCGTCGCTTAGAAGTTTTGCCAATGCACCACTCTGTGGCAATTGCGCATATAGTTTTCTTAGTTCCGTGATTTTCATTGAGCTTGTTTGCGCTGTGTTGCTTTGATGCGTTTGTGTTCTGCCAACATGGCTTGCGCACGTTCTTTGGCACGGATGGCAGCCATATTTCCAGCCTCATCTTCGGGTTTTATGCGCATGGTTTCGGCTCTTCTGCACAAGTCTTGCACCACCTCTCCACCAGCAATAAGCCCTGCCGTGGCAGGCACCCAAGCATTTGAACTTGGAATGGTGTGACGGTCGGTGCATTTGCGCATGTTTTTATCAGGACAGATGCAATGAAACTTACATGAAATTTCGGGTTGTTCCAAACTTTCCAAAGGTTCTTCTGGGCTGTAAACCACCTTGAGATGTTTGATTTTTGTTTTCCTAAGTTTCTTTCTTATGACCTTTGCAAGAGGATCATTGATGGTTTTGAAGATATCGGTAACGATAAATTGCGTCGCATCCAACTTATAGGCTGCACCCATGGAAGAAATAAGCGGGATATTTAAATCGTGGCAACGATAGATAAGATCAAGTTTGGCAGTGACCGTATCAATACAGTCCACCACGTAATCATAGCTTTCGAAGTCGAACTGATCCGCGTTTTCTGGCAGATAGAATGTTTGATATTTTCTTACGATGCAACGTGGATTAATGTCATGTATGCGTTGTTCAGCAATGTCTACTTTGTACTTCCCCACTGTCGATAGTGTAGCGATGAGTTGCCGGTTCACGTTTGTCAGACAAACACGGTCATCGTCGATCACGTCAATGGCTCCCACACCACTGCGCGCCAACACTTCTACGACGTATCCACCCACGCCTCCAACACCAAACACAGCCACCCTACTACCATTGAGCGTGTCGATGGCAGGCTTTCCTAACAACAATTGGGTTCTTGAAAATTGGTTCTGCATATCTTTATTATCCCTTTTTGGGCTACAAAGTTACGATAAAAAAAGAAAAAAGAAGTGTCGAAACCTTTTAAATTCGACACTTCTTCATTCTGTTAAATCTTTATTTTGCAATCGATAAATTTATAGAACCTACCTTAAGAGAGCCCTTCTATCACACCATTCACCACATGAATGCGTTCTGCCTGAGGACTCTTAGGCAAGCCCGGCATTCGCATAATGCTACCAGCGATGGCTACTATCATCTCAGCACCTGCATTGATGACAAAATCGCGTATTGTGATGTCAAAATTGGTAGGCATTCCGTAGGCGGTAGCGTCTTCCGAGAAAGAGTATTGTGTTTTGGCAATGCAAACAGGGAAATGTTCCAAGCCGAGTTCTTTGATGCGAGCCAATTGTTTCTTGGCAGCTGGTTTGAGGATAATTCCGTTTGCACCATAAACGCTTTTTGCAACCTTTTCCACCTTCACATCAATGCCGTCTGTTTCATCATAAGCAAAAGTCAATGGGCGAGATGGGGTCTTTTCAATCGTGTCCACTACCAAGTGTGCCAACGCTTCAGCTCCCGCTCCACCATCGCCAAAGGCGGTGTTGAGCGCAAACCCAATGCCACGGTCTTCACAATGCTGCTGAACGAGGGCAAGCTCTTCGTCGGTGTCACTAGCAAAACGATTGAGACACACCACCACAGTCTGACCAAAAGCCTCAAGATTGGCTATGTGCTTGTCCATGTTTGCCAATCCAGCCTTCACACCTTCTATGTTGGGCTTACTGATTTCTTTTACATCCACACCGCCGTGCATCTTCAATGCTTGTGCCGTGGCAACAAGGACGGTGAGCGAAGGTGATATACCCGCTTTCCGGCATTTTATATCGAGGAATTTTTCAGCCCCCAAATCTGCACCGAATCCAGCTTCCGTGATGCAATAATCGCTGTGCATCATTGCCATTTTCGTAGCAAGGATACTGTTGCATCCGTGTGCAATATTGGCAAACGGACCGCCATGGATAAACGCTGGTGTGTTCTCAATGGTTTGAACGAGGTTTGGATTGATGGCTTCGTGGAGCAATGCCACGATAGAACCTGTCACATTGAGTTCTTTCATATAGAGCGGCTTACCTTCCAACGTGATACCGAGAATGATATTGTCAATTCGACGGTGTAAATCTTCTTCATCTTTAGCAAGGCAAAGAATAGCCATAATCTCCGAAGCAGGTGTTATGTCGAAACCGCCTTCGGTGAGCAATCCGTCTGTGCGTGCACCCAAGCCTGTGATGACATTGCGCAGGTTGCGATCGTTCACATCCAACACGCGTCGCCACCATATTTCTTTCATGCCGAAGCCTTCGTCTTGGTGCTGATAGATGTAGTTATCGAGCAAGGCAGCAATCATATTGTTTGCCGAGGTGATAGCATGGAAGTCGCCCGTGAAATGAAGATTGATTTTCTCCATAGGCAACACTTGTGCATAGCCACCGCCCGCTGCACCACCTTTCATACCGAAACAAGGACCCAATGAAGGCTCTCTCAACGCAGGGATAGCATTCTTCCCTATACGATTCATACCGAGTGCCAAGCCCACACTAACTGTGGTCTTGCCGATGCCTGTTTTGGTTGGTGTGATAGCGGTTACGAGTATTAACTTGGATTGCTTAACTTTTTCTTCATCAATGAGCGTATAAGGAACTTTTGCGATGTATTTTCCGTAAGGCTCCAATGCTTCTACAGGCACATTCGCCTTGTTTGCTATACTTTCTATTGGTTCTAATTTTGCTTCGTGAGCAATTTCAAAATCTGTCTTCATGTGTTATTCTCTTGGATTTATATTACAAATTGATGGGTCAAATTTAGCTTATTTCTTCTCAACCTGCAAACTTTCATACAAAAAAATAAGAAATATTTGCTTTTCTTATCAGATAGACCAGCAAATGGCAGGTTGAGTTTACAAAATGTAGGTGAAAATTTTCCAAATAACGCTCAAATTTCCTTTTAATCCCAACTTAGTCGTTGTAGAATAAAGGGATTGCATCAGATTATCTTTGCATTTCTCGCAGATGTAGCGGGCTACTTCAAGAGAAAACACAGAAGAAGCTGTCGAAAAGCGGCTGCAAGCAATTGGGAAGTGAATAAAGAAAATGAAAAGAAGTCCCTCGCAGTCTAATGAGCGATTTGGGATTATTACACCTGTTCTCCAACTGAGGCTCATTTGCATTGTAACTGAGGCTCACTTGCATTGCAAATGAGCCTCAGTTAGAACACCAATATTATAGAATTTATAAACATCTGTTTTTCAATCGTTTAATGCTTGTTCTTTCGCACGTCTTCTTTCGTCGATAGTTTGAAAATCTTTCTTTTGAAGAACAAAGTCTGTTCCGAGGTATTTCTCTTTCACAATCTTGTTGGCAGCCAATTCATCGGGAGTTCCTTTGAAGAGGATTTGACCTTCAAAAAGCAAGTAGGCACGGTCGGTGATGTTGAGCGTTTCGTGTACGTTGTGGTCAGTAATGAGAATACCGATATTGCGAAACTTCAATTGCCAAACAATGTGCTGAATGTCTTCAACGGCAATGGGGTCTACACCAGCAAAGGGTTCATCAAGCATAATAAACTTCGGATCGATTGCCAAACAGCGTGCTATCTCACACCTGCGTCGCTCGCCACCCGAAAGTCGGTCGCCAAGGTTCTTCCGCACTTTCTCAAGGCGAAACTCTCGAATGAGACTTTCCATTTTGTCGATGCGCTGCTGTTTTGTGAGGTGTGTCATTTCGAGTACGCTCATAATGTTGTCTTCCACGCTCATCTTCCGAAAGACGCTTGCTTCTTGTGGCAAATAGCCAATACCTGCTTTCGCACGTTTATAAACCGGATAGTTGGTGATTTCCTGTTCATCGATGTAAACGTGTCCTTCATTGGGCACAACAAGTCCGGTGGTCATATAGAAAGATGTGGTTTTCCCCGCACCGTTAGGTCCTAAGAGTCCCACAATTTCCCCTTGTTTCACGTGTATGCTCACGCCGTTGGCGACTGTGCGTTTGCCGTAGCGTTTCACAAGTCCTTCAGTTCGCAAAATGCTTAATTGCTCGTTGTTATTGGTTTGCTGTTCGTTTGCCATATTGTTTTGTTTGTCCTTTGCTTTGATGCGTTTTGAGCTTGCTTTGTTTGCAAAATTACTAAAATAAACCATAATAACCTTGATATATCCTAAAAGGATTGAAGATGTTGCAGTTTTTTAGTGGATTTTAGTTACTTTTGCACATCATAATATAAAGAACTAAGAAAAGAATGCTTGTATTCAATTGGCTAACCACCTTTGGTAGATACATTATGCTCATGGGGCGCACGTTCAGTCGTCCTGAACGCATGCGCATGTTTTGGAAACGCTATCTCAAAGAAATGATTCAGTTGGGAATTGATTCTATAGGAATCGTTTTGCTCATCTCGTTTTTCATCGGTGCAGTGATTTGTATTCAGATAAAACTCAATGTGCAAAGCCCATGGATGCCGAATTGGGTATCGGGTTATGTAACGAGAGAAATTATGTTGCTCGAGTTTTCTTCGAGTATCATGTGCTTGATACTCTCTGGCAAGGTTGGTTCAAACATTGCATCGGAATTAGGTACGATGCGGGTAACGCAGCAAATAGATGCGTTAGAAATCATGGGGGTTAATTCTGCCAGTTATCTCATACTTCCGAAGATTACTGGTTTGATTACAATCATGCCCATTTTGGTTGTATTTTCGGCAGCAACGGGCATCATTGGAGCCTACGCCACGGCTTATATCGGGCAGATTATCACCCCATCCGATCTCACAGCAGGACTGCAACACGCTTTCAATGAATGGTTTATGTACATGAGTATTATCAAAGGACTTTTCTTTGCCTTTGTGATTGCGAGTGTTTCATCGTTTTTTGGCTACACCGTAAAAGGAGGCTCGGTTGAAGTGGGTAAATCGTCTACCGATGCAGTGGTTTGTTCGAGCGTACTGATACTCTTCAGCGACGTCTTCCTCACACAAATGTTGAGTTAAAACGGGTGCATTCCCTACGTGCTTTTTAACGGCAAAGGCTATCAAAAAAACAGAAAGTTATGATTGAAGTAAGACATCTCTACAAATCATTTGGAGGCAAAGAAGTGCTCCATGACATCAATACGGTGTTTGAAGATGGTAAAACCAATCTCATTATCGGGCAGAGTGGAGCAGGAAAAACAGTACTCTTGCAAAATCTCGTAGGCTTATTAGACCCTACACGAGGCGAAATTCTCTATGACGAACGCGACTTTGTGGGGATGAGCAAGAAAGAAAAGATCCACATGCGAAGAGAAATGGGGATGATTTTTCAAGGTTCTGCGCTCTTCGATTCGCTCACAGTACTGGAGAATGTACAATTCCCGCTGGATATGTTCTCAAACGACACCTTGCGAGATAGGCAACGTCGGGCAATGGAATGTTTGGAATTGGTGAATCTGAAAGATGCAGAAATGAAATTCCCGGGCGAAATTTCTGGTGGAATGCAAAAACGTGTGGCGATTGCACGTGCAGTGGTGATGAATCCGAAATATCTTTTTTGCGATGAACCCAATTCTGGATTAGACCCCAAAACGTCCTTGCTCATCGACGAACTCCTTACGCGCATCACAAAAGAGTTCAATATAACGACCATCATCAATACCCACGACATGAACTCTGTGATGGGAATTGGAGAGAACATCATCTTCATCAGTGATGGTAGAAAAGAATGGCAGGGAACAAAAGACCGAGTGATTGCATCGAAAAACAAAAAGCTCAACGACCTTGTTTTTGCTTCAGAGCTCTTTAAGAAAGTGAAAGAAGCCGAATTGGAAGATAAGTAAAAACAAATGTTTGCGGCTTAATCATGCCTTTGTATTGTTTTGTAACAATATCGCAGAGGTATGGCCAAACCGCATTATTTTTCCACTCACCTTCTTTCCGACATTCAGTCCATATGCTTAGGTGTGTCAGCAATGTTGCTAGCATCATTGCGCAAAGCAGACAGAAAGGCGGAAATCAATCATCATCTTCGTCTTCTGGGTCAGCCCAAACAATTTGCACACCCGACGCAAAATCTTGTTGGCTCTTGCGTGTAAGCGGATCGCGGCGACTGGCAGGAAGGAATTTACACTTCACTCCTTTGATGTTTTTCTTTATATCAAAGTCTTCGCGATTCTCAACAGGCTCACTCTCCACTGTCAAATGAAAACGTCCAAGTCCATCAAGTACCACCGTGTTACCCAAACTCAAACTGTAACTGATTTCATCTACAAGCGCCATGATAATTCCCGTTACCTCACCACGGGTGAAACTCGTGTTCTCTTGAATAGCCTCTGCAAGATCGGCAGTGGTTGTTGTGCCGTTGCTCACAACCCTTGCGTGCCACTTTCCACCTCTATTTTTTTCCTTAAACTTGCTTTGTTGTAATCGGATACTAATTGCCATATATTTATTTTGCTTTTTCTGTGTTAAATACTTAAATCCCCCACTCACTTTAAACCCAAATCTATCATTAGACCATTAGGAATTTCTTTTCATTTTATTTATTCACTTCCCAATTGCTCACAACGACCGAACTTGGTAAAATGTCTTTCCATCGTTGAGTAGTTTTCGCCCTGCAAAGTTATTAATTGCTTGGCAAACTCAATGATTGTGTCCTTTTTTCTTTTGAAATCATCGTCCGAAAGATTTACACGGAAGTCGGGATTGATGCCAAATTCTGTCATTGCCTTATCTCTGTCATACATTGGACAAGCTGAAAACCTCACGCTCCATCCGTTAGGCAGTTCGCTGGAGAAAGGAAGACCAGAGCCCCCTCCCGTACGATCGCCAACGATGCGCACATTGGGACAACATTTCATGTACTTCACAAACTCATTTGCCGAAGAATAGACGCTTCGATTTGTCAGCACAATGGTCTTCCGAAGCCATATCACTCCCTTTACAGGTGAAAGCATTTGAGGTTTGAGCGGAGAAAAGTCAGCGTGCCCGCGTCCTGTTTTGTGTTGCATATAGCCCACCAACAGTTCTTTGTCTGTGAAACGTGCAGCCAACTTTTCTGCATTGGTCAATGCGCCACCACCATTGTTTCTCACATCAATGATGAGTCCTTTGCAGTCTTTGAAATAAAGAAGTATCTCGTCAAGACTACTTCCGCTTATGCCATTTTTGAAGCTCTCACAACGCAAGTAAGCAATACTATCGTCCAAAATTTTGTATTGCAACCCACTCACCAAACCATAGTCTTTGCCGAGGTAAACTCTTTCGAGCGAGTCGGAGTAGTTCTGTTGAAAATTATCGCGCCACGCCCAATAGCGTGCCGTGTTGAAAGTGGAGTAAAGGTTTACGTGACCATCGCGCAATTCAGATAACATCTCTGCCATTGTGTCGAACTGTTGGCGTTCGCTCATTTCATCATTGAAGCGTGGTTCATACTTGTCATAGACGCTTTTCCAGTCTATTCCTTTTTGAGGGAAGAAACAATAGTGTTCGTCTAATATTTTCCAAAGTGCTTGAAAGTTTCCTTTTGGGTTATCGCTAAACGTTTCTTCCTCCACGCATGAGAAAAAAATGAGTGTTAAAAACAAACCGATACAAAGTTGCCAAAAGCATATTTTACCTTTTTTCATAGCTCAACCTATTGTTTAAGGATGAAGTTTAACCACTGAGAAACGCTTCACAAATCCGACAACGAAGAGGTTGCTCCACGTGTGGAAGCGTAAATGATTGACCTTTGCTTGCTGATAATCGCCGAGAAACCCCAACCGAAGTGCGGTGGTTGAAAAACCAATGTCTATCGTTAGTTGATGGCGCAAGGATGGAGCTGACCATGGGGTGGTTGCCACTAAGTTTCGGTCATAATCGCCCTCCACAAAGATTTCATAATAACTTTGTCCGTAATTGGGACTGTAGCGCATACCAAGGAAGGGCAATTGAAGTCCATAGCGCAGTTGAAGTGGTCTGTTTCCGATCCGAAAACGATAGCTTAAATCAACGTTTGCAGTCAAGTTTAGGGCTGCATAGACTTGCGCTGGGTTATTGGAATTGCGTGCATTGTAGAGAAATCCAATGTTGGCATCACCTCCACCACCCACTTTCAGCAACAGACGTCCTTTGCTCAATTGCCAATTCCCCAATGTTCGCAACACATTATATTGAAAATTATAAAACCCACCTAGTTCACTGTTGTTTTGATTGCGGTTCTTTGTGAAACTAATATTGGCTTGATGCACCATTTCTCTGGCATACTTGCTGCCATTTTCTTTTACGATTTGCGACACATAGCGCAATTCTTGTCCCATGTAGGTTTCTGGAGAAAGATAGGTGTCGAGCTGATTGACATGACCGATACCCAGCAGACGCACTGTTGTTGTTTGTTTCTGAAGCTGCAAACTATCTTGCGCTGCCAAAGGCAAAACGCATAGCAACAAAGCCAACAAACAACCTTGGTGCTTATTTGTCTTCTGTGTGCACCACATTCGAGATGCAGCACCCACGATATTCCAACCTATTTGCTTTATTGCCATTGCTCCATTATTCACTTTCAAACAAACTCAATTGTCCCATCATCTCGTCTTTCACCTGTTGTTGACTCTTTCCAGCATCAGGATCAAGATTGTCTTCATCGTTCGCATCAGGGTTCTTTGCTGTATCCTCATTATCTGCCTGCTCCTCCGCTACCTCTGGGAAACGCACGGGTTCGAGTTCTTCTATGTTTTCGATAGAGAATGTTGAAAGGCGTTTGCCCTTTGCCTTGAAGCTCTTTACACCCACGAATTGCTCTGCGTCCACTTCTTCTGTGCCACGTGTTGCGTCTACACCGCCATAGATAAGCAATATGCGGGGATAAACGACATCCGTAAGCATCACCAATTGAGACTCGGCATTGTCGCCCAAAAGTGTTTGGTGTCGCTTTGTGTTCTCCATTTGGAAACGCTTTAGATAAGGATAACCTTGGTTATCAGCATCATAGAGAACCGCCGTCCACACCTTTTCGGCATCAAACTTTTCTATGCGCAGGATGTTTTCCTCATAGTGGTTGGATGGGTCAAAATTGGTGGTATAAAACTCGCCATTCTTCAACACCACAAGAATACTATCATTGTCATGAAACTCACCCAACAATCTGCCTTGTTCTTCGTAGTTGATGCGGTTCACATCTGGGTCAAACCACACCTTCCGTCCGCCCAACGTAGAACGCCCGTGGCTCTTGAGCGATATGCGGTGGACTGGATCTTTCGTCAAAAGATTACCACGCGAAAGGCGTCCTTTAATGAGTATGTCCGAAAAGTTGCGCTCAATGAAGATGTTTTGGCGTTTCTTACCTGGGTTTACTTCCAAAGTAACTTTTATCAGTTCGGCTTCTCCGTTCGGATTGGCGGTGAAATAGACAATGCGTGAGCCTGGTGTGCCCATCGTCACGTCATATTCCTTGTCGCGTGTTACGGTTGTAACGTTGAAACGCTTGATGAAATAGAATCCATCTTTGCCATCTCGATACACCACATTATATATCGTGCGCTTGTCGCTCTTTTTAAACACCTGCAAATGTAAGACACCCTTACCCACAAACACTTTGTCGGCAATGCGAATTACTTTGTATTTTCCATCACGATAGAAGATGATCACATCGTCCAGATCGGAACAATTTTGTACAAATTCGGCTTTTTTCAATCCTGTTCCGATAAATCCTCCTTGTCGGTCGATGTAGAGTTTTTCGTTTGCATCCACAACCTTCGATGCAATGATCGTGTCGAAACTCTTGATTTCTGTTTTACGAGGATAGTTTTTGCCATATTTTTCTTGCAAATAGGCAAACCATTCTATCGTTACACGAACTATTTCGCGCAGGTCTTTTTCTATTTCGGCTATTTCGGCTTTGATCTTTTGGAGCAATTCATCGGCTTTATCTTTGTTGAATTTCAAGATGCGTTGCATCTTTATTTCAAGTAAACGCAGAATGTCATCGCGCTTCACTTCACGGATGAATGTTTTCTTGAAAGGTTCCAATTTTGTGTCGATGAACGCCACCACATCCTCAATGTCCTTCGCAGTTTCAAACTTCTTTTCCTTGTAGATGCGTTCTTCGATGAAGATGCGTTCCAGTGTGTTGTAGAAAAACTGTTCTTCCAACTCGCCTTTTCTTATTTCCAATTCTTGGCGCAGAAGTTCTTTCGTGTGATCGACAGAGTAGCGCAACACATCAGAAATGGAAAGGAATTGTGGTTTGTCGTCTGCAATGACACAACAATTGGGCGACAGATTGATTTCACAATCGGTGAAAGCATAGAGCGCATCCATTGTCTTGTCACTCGACGTACCCGGCGTTAGGTGTAGCAAGATTTCCACTTCCGATGCCGTCATGTCTTCCACACGGCGTATCTTTAGCTTGCCTTTTTCCACTGCCTTGGTGATCGACTCTTGCAGCGAACTGGCTGTCTTTGAAAAAGGAATTTCACGAATGACGAGTGTCTTGTTGTCGAGCTTTTCAATCTTGGCACGCACCTTGAGCGATCCGCCTCGCAAGCCATCATTGTATTTTGAAACATCAATGCTACCACCCGTTGGGAAGTCGGGATAGAGCTGAAAAGTTTCACCTTTGAGATATTGAATGGCTGCCGAACAAATTTCATTGATGTTATGGGGAAGAATTTTCGACGACAGACCTACGGCTATCCCCTCGCCTCCCTGAGCAATGATGAGCGGGAATTTAACGGGCAGAGTGATGGGTTCTTTGTTGCGCCCATCATAGGACAGTTGCCACTCGGTGGTCTTGGGATTGAACACCGTTTCTAAGGCAAATTTCGACAAGCGTGACTCGATGTAACGAGGTGCTGCGGCACGGTCTCCCGTGAGGATATTTCCCCAGTTTCCTTGCGTATCGATGAGCAAATCTTTCTGTCCCAATTGCACCAAAGCATCGCCAATCGAAGCATCGCCATGAGGGTGAAACTGCATCGTATGACCTACGATGTTTGCTACTTTGTTATAGCGTCCGTCGTCCATACGTTTCATGGAATGGAGTATACGCCTCTGAACGGGCTTCAGACCATCTTTGATATGGGGAACAGCACGTTCCAAAATAACATAGCTGGCATAATCCAAAAACCAATGCTTGTACATGCCCGACAGATGTTTCACTGCCGAAGCATCAAACCGATCGGCTGGCTTATAGTCAGAATGTCCCTCTGTTTCGGTTGTTTCATCAAATGTATGCAACGCATCAGCGGAATTATCGTTTCGTGCTGCAGTGTTATGCTCGTCTTGGTGAGTTTCTTTTTCTTCGCCCATAAGTAAGTTGTTTACCATTGTTTTTCGTGTTCCCGACTGCGCTTTCAGGCGTTTTTGTCTCGCTTTGTACATCGTTGATTATCAGCAACATACAAGCACGATAAAAACGTCTTGCAAATGAGCCTCACTTGTGTCCTAACTGAGGCTCATTTGTGCTTCAACTGAGGCTCACTTACAAGACAAGTGAAGGATCATTGCGATCGAACCCACGTGTTTTCAAGGTTCAAAGATAAGAAAAAAGTTGCAAATAAAGACTTTTTCGACAAAGAAAACTAAAAATGAACGGATGTTGAAAATAAAACGTGGCAAAAAGCACACAACAAAGTGAGATGGAGAAGCATGTGGAAATATTTGCTTATTATATTAAGGTGTAAAAAGAAAAACACCATAAAAGAAAAATTTTTATAAAAAAAACAATGAAAAAATTTGGTGGAATAGTATGAAACATATACCTTTGCAGTGTACTATTAATATAGAACACTAATACGATATATAAAACTTATACGCTATGATAGAAATTAAAGATTTACGGTTTAATTATCCTGGAAACAAATACAACGTTTTCGATGGATTTAATCTCACATTGAAACCCAACCATGTCTATGGGTTATTGGGAAAAAACGGGACAGGGAAAAGCACATTGCTTTATCTCATCGCTGGACTCTTACGCCCTAAAGCAGGACAAGTAACCATTGATGGCAAAGCAACCAAAGAGCGAACGCCCGATATGTTGCGCGAAATCTACATTGTTCCAGAGGAATACAATTTGCCCAATCTCACGATGGCACAATACATCAAAATTCATAAGGATTTCTATCCGCTTTTCAATGAAAACACATTACACCGCTGTTTGGAAGAATTTGAAATGCCCACGGAAATCAATTTCAAATACCTTTCAATGGGACAGAAAAAGAAGATCTACATGAGTTTTGCCATTGCTTCTTCTTGTCGCTTCTTGCTCATGGACGAACCCACGAACGGACTCGATATTCCTTCAAAGGCAATGTTTCGCAAAGTGGTGGCAGGCAATCTTCCGGAAGGGTCTACTTTGCTCATCTCTACGCATCAGGTGCACGACATTGAGCAACTCCTCGACCACGTTATTATCATCAATCCATCGACACTCTTGCTCAATAGTTCAATGGAAGAGATAACAAAAAAATATGAATTTACCTATCGCACAGCCAACGAAATGGACGAAAGTGTTGTCTATGCCGAACCTTCATTGCAAGGTAACGCTGTAATGGCATACAGACGAGAAGGCAGTGCAGAAACACCCGTGAACTTAGAATTGCTCTTCAACGCAGCCATCTTAGGCAAACTTTAAGGCTGCGTAATACAATATAAAAAGAACCCTAAAATAATAAAGCCGTATGAAAAAAATATTCTCATTAGCACTCAGTGCTTGTTTGTCAATCGCCGTATCAATGTTTATTCTCACATCGTGTATCACAAAGAAAGAAGACTTGGGTGAAACCATCACAAAGAAAGTCCATGTTGCCCCCTTTCGAGACATTAAGGTACTCGATAATGCTGCTGTCTACATTATTCCAAGCGACACCTTCGGAGTAGTTCTCAAGGGAAAGGAAGGAGAACTCAAAAACATAAAGGTGGCAGTGAAAGGCAAAACTCTCGTTGTGAGCGAAGAACGCAGCATAGAAAGACGCAATCGCTTCACATTTAGTTTCGATGTGGTATATGAAACGCCCAAGATTTATGTTTCAATGCCTGTATTGAACAACGTTGAAATATCGTCAAATGCATACGTAGAAATGACTAAACCAATGACGGGCAATGAAGTTTTGTTGCACATTGATGGCAATGCCTCTATCGAGATGGCCGAATTAACAGCCAAGATGTTTACATTAGACGTCAATGGAAATGCCTCTGCCAATATGACAAAACTCACAGCCGAGAAAGCCAACTTTATCGTGGCAGGCAATGCAAGTATCGAAACAAATTTCGACCGCACAGGCGAAGTGAAACTCGAGGTGACGGGGAATGCAAGTGCGGATTTCAGCGGCACAACGCTCAACGCACCAGAAATAAACATCATTGGTCATGCAAGCGTGAACAACAATACAACACGCGTCAAATAAAAATAAGAATAGAAAATAAAGATATTTAAAACGCAAGTTATGAAACATTTTGATATAAAACGATTTACACAAACTTTCTGTCGTTTAATGCTCATTCGACAACGAATGTACATCCGATTTTTTATTGGTTTAACGCTCTGCTGTAGCTTGATGAGCATCTTCTCTTTCAATCCTTTCGACTTGGAAGCAGTATCAGCAGATAGCATGGCAGTACGACTTTTTCCGGTTTCATCCTTCATTATCTTTGTCTTGATGAGCATTTTGGTTTTGGCAGGTGCTTTCATCATCAGCGATCTGAAACACAAGCAAGACCGAATAGGAGAATTGGTGTTGCCTGCCACAAACTTGGAAAAGTTCACAGCTCGCATTCTTGGATCGTCGGTGGTCATCATTGCGGTGAGTTTTGCAGCCATTGTCGTAGGCGATTTGCTCCAACAAGGCGTGAATATGCTGCTACACGAAGGGTCGCACATGTCTTATCTAAAGATACTCTATAAAATGTTGTTTCGTGAAGAAAGGATTTTCGACAATGAAAACGCAACCTTTTCAACACTTTTTTATAGCTACATCGCATCCTATGGTTTCTATGTCTTAGGGGGGGTGTTCTTCAGAAAAAACGCATGGATACTAACAACGATTGCAGGTTTTGTGCTTTCGATAGGCAGTATATTATTGTTCATTGCCTACACATATCTCATCTACACCAAGACAGACTATGTCGTTTATATGCCTGAAGGAGTAACAACCGACTATTACGGTTTCCTCTGCATCGGTTTTTCACTGATTTGCATCGCCTTAGCATATCGAATCTTTGTCCGTTTACAGGCTGTGAACAACAAATGGGTCAATCTTTAACCCAATTCGGCTCTTAGGAGACCAAAGGCAAAGGGATTGCAGAGCAAAGAAAAAGAATGTTCTCATCTCTATAAGTTAAGGAGAAACGATTATGAATTTCAATAACAACAAAGCAATATACGAACAAATCGCCGATCGGCTTTGCGATGAAATCATCGCAGGGCAATACAAGTCGGATGGCAGAATACCTTCTGTACGGGAATATGCCGTAACACTTGAGGTGAATACGAACACTGCGGTGAAAGCTTACGAGCTTTTGGCACGCGAAGAAATTATCTACAACAAACGTGGATTAGGTTATTTTGTTGCTCCAGAAGCCCCTAAGCAAATCGCCATCCAACGCAAAAAGGAATTTCTGCAAACGATGTTGCCCGAAGTATTCCGCCAAATGGAACTCTTGAGCATAGACATTGGCGAAGTTATTCAACAATGGGAGGCGAAAAAACAACTAAACGAAGTTGAACCATAAAATCTCTCACATATAATATAGAGGCATTGATTGTCTGATAATTAATTTTTAGTTAGAAAAATGCTCGAAAAGAAAGCAGGACTAAATAGCAGTCCTTCAACCTTTTCGAGCGTTTTTTTTGTAATAGATCTATAGCTATGTGATAAGGAGAACATAACGACAGAATGTCAGAAAGGCTGACAAGAATGGCGCAGAGAATGTTTTTTGGCACATCATTTGCTTTATAGCCATCGAACAGCGAAAAGAAGGCAACTTCAAGACGCATTCAGTAAAGAAATAAAGTAGATAATAATAAATAAAAAATATATAACTTATGGGAAAAATAATTGGTATAGACTTAGGAACTACAAACTCTTGCGTATCTGTTTTTGAAGGCAACGAACCTGTAGTGATCACAAACAGCGAAGGTAAACGCACAACACCTTCGGTGGTAGGATTTGTAGAGGGTGGCGAAAGAAAGATTGGCGACCCAGCAAAACGCCAAGCAATCACCAACCCACAAAAGACCGTTTATTCGATCAAACGCTTCATGGGCGAAACCTATGAACAATGTGCAAAAGAAAACGACCGCGTACCTTTCAACGTGGTGAATGAAGGGGGCTATCCTCGTGTACAAATCGACGATCGCAAATACACCCCGCAAGAAATTTCAGCAATGGTGCTTCAAAAGATGAAGAAAACGGCTGAAGACTATTTGGGACAAGAAGTAACCGACGCTGTTATCACAGTGCCAGCCTACTTTTCTGACTCACAACGCCAAGCTACGAAGGAGGCAGGTGCGATTGCAGGTTTGAATGTGCAACGCATCGTGAACGAACCAACAGCTGCAGCCCTCGCCTACGGTGTAGACAAAGCCAATAAGGATATGAAGATTGCCGTATTCGACCTCGGTGGTGGTACGTTTGATATTTCAATCCTTGAGTTTGGTGGTGGCGTGTTTGAAGTGTTGTCTACTAATGGTGATACACACCTCGGTGGTGATGACTTCGACCAAGTGATCATCGATTGGCTTGCAAATGGTTTCAAAGCCGATGAAGGCATAGACTTGACAAAAGATCCAATGGCAATGCAACGTCTCAAGGAAGCTGCCGAAAAAGCAAAAATCGAATTGAGTTCAACGACCTCAACCGAAATCAACCTTCCTTATATCACAGCAGAAGGTGGTGTGCCACGTCACTTGGTGAAAACACTCACCCGCTCACAATTTGAACAACTTGCTCATGGGCTCATTCAGGCTTGTCTCGTTCCTTGTCAAAACGCTATCCGTGATGCAAAATTGCAAACATCTGATATTGATGAAGTGATCCTCGTGGGTGGTTCAAGTCGTATCCCAGCTGTGCAAACATTGGTAAAAAACTACTTCGGCAAAGAACCATCAAAAGGTGTAAATCCAGATGAAGTGGTGGCAATCGGTGCAGCCATTCAAGGTGCAATCTTGAACAAGGAAAGTGGTGTGGGCGACATCGTTTTGCTCGACGTTACACCTTTAACACTCGGTATCGAAACGATGGGTGGTGTAATGACAAAACTCATTGATGCCAACTCAACCATTCCTTGCAAGAAGAGCGAAGTTTTCTCAACAGCAACCGACAACCAAACCGAAGTAACCATTCACGTGTTGCAAGGCGAACGCCCAATAGCTTCACAAAACAAGAGCATCGGACAGTTTAACCTCACAGGTATTGCTCCAGCACGTCGTGGTGAACCAAAAATCGAAGTTACTTTCGACATTGATGCCAATGGTATATTGAGTGTTAGTGCAAAAGACCAAGCTACTGGAAAGGAACAAAGCATCCGTATCGAAGCATCAAGCGGTTTGAGCGAAGAAGAAATCAACCGCATGAAGGCTGAAGCTGAACAAAATGCAGCTGCCGACAAGGCTGAACGTGAAAAAATAGACAAGCTCAACCAAGCCGACTCTATGATTTTCACAACCGAAAACTTCTTGAAAGACAATGGAGATAAAATCCCTGCCGACAAGAAACCAGCAATTGAGGCTGCACTGCAACAACTCAAAGATGCACACAAGGCTGCCGATGTAGCCGCTATTGATACGGCTATCAACAACCTCAATACTGTTATGCACGAAGCATCACAACAGATGTATAGCCAAGCTGGAGGTACACAGGCTGGTGCAGATCAAGGATTCCAAGGTGGTGATCAGCAAGCGCAAAACAACGCTAATGACAACATCCAAGATGCCGACTTTGAGGAGGTGAAGTAAAAATCAAGTGTAGCAAGAGGAGGTATTTGTATTCTCCTCTTGTTTTTTTATAGATTAGTTATGAAAAAACAAGATATATTGAAGGAAATAGTCTTAGACGAGTATGGAGAATGTGAACATTCTAAAATAACAAAAGAGCAACTTCGTTTAGAACCTCAGTTATTTAGTGAAGTAGAAAGGATGTATAAAGAACTGGGAGGAACGAACGTAGATGATTTTCCAATAAGGTATGGTAGTTGGGATATTTCTACACGAGATTTTATAATTGAATTGGATGAAGAAAACCATTTTAACAGGTATAGACTATTAACATTAAAATCTGATATTTACCAACAAATCAAAGGTTTTCCTATAAATGATTATCGCAAGTATTGTGAGAACTATGAGTCGTCTTGCGTAAAATTCGGAAAGTATTGGAAAACAGATTCAACAGAAAAACTTTTTATAAAAAGTGATATTAATGGTAAGCTTGATGGAAGTGGTAGTTCAAGATGGAGACAACGTGCCTTTTACGATTATTTGAAAGATTTTACGGGAATAATCACAGGTATTCCAGTTATTCGTATTTCGATTTATCAAAACTTTGAAGGAATGTTAGTAAAGGATATTCTTAATAAAAAAGACAAGAAGGTAATATCAGATTTAGTACATAACTCCATTAATAAATGGTTGTAATTATTAGAGAAACCATAACAGCTAAACCTTATGACTCAAGAAGAATACAGCCAACTTGACAGCGACTTCGCCCATTGCGCCGGAGCTAATTGTAAAGAGACAGACCAATGCCTGCACCATACTGTTTACGGAATGTTGAGCGAAAACCACAACCCTACTTATATGGTTGTCAATTCTGCAATAATCACGGGCAGGCAGCCCTGCCCACTCTTCCTACCCGACCGACGCGAGCGTTATGCGTGGGGCATCTCGCACATATTCGACAACGTGCGTGCCGCAGACTTGCGCGCTGCCAAACACGGAGTGAAGGCCTGCTTCGGCTCTTCCACCTTCTACCATGTCAAGGAGCAGCTCCGCGCCATTACCGAAGAGGAGCAGCAAGCCGTCCGGCAAGTGTTTGCCGAACTGGGCTACGACGGAACAGCCATCGAGTTCGACCGATATGAAGAATGCTATCCCTCGCTGATGCGGATAAAGCGATACAAATAATTCTCTCCCATCGCTGCCTAAGACCTCTTTTCCCTCTTCCCCGATAACTGCCTCAGTCGGTACGGAAGAATACTTGTCTTATACACATTTGTATGATCTTTTATACAGGTGTGTACAACCTATTATACAAACGTGTATAATATTATCCGTATCAGCAGCCGATGACGGTACGAAAAGAGGACTCGAGATGATATACCTACAAGGGCTATGAAATATTCATCGTACAGTTGAAGAAAGAACAAATACATATATAATTATGTCGAAAGCAAAGTTGAGAAAGAAGTTGGAGACTCTGCCAAAGGAGAATGTGATAAACTTGGTAATGAGCCTCTACGATGCAAGCAGGGAGGCAAAGACCTATCTGGAATTTTATCTCACGCCCGACAGCCATGCGGAAGTGGAGAAATACAAGAAGATAATACGAAACGAGTTCTTCCCCACCCGCGGTTTTTCGGAGAAGCCGTCGTTCGCCACCTGCCGGAAAGCTATCTCTGACTTCAGGAAACTGAAGCCGACACCCGAATATGTTGCCGACCTGATGCTCTATTACATAGAACAGGGATGCGAATATACGATGACCTTCGGCGATATGTGGGAACAATATTACATTACCTTGGAAAGGAATTTTGCCAAGACAATGGAGTTTATCTTTCTTCACGGCCTGCTTGTAAAATACTATGAACGAATAGAGCGAATGCTCAATGCAACGGACTGTGGATGGGGATTCTCGGATGCCTTATTGGATATTATTGCTGTCCGGTAAAACTTAAATATCCTATAAATCCTTGCGGAATTGCCTTTATATAGGTAATTCCGCATTCTTTTTTGAAATCCAAGCCCCCTAATCAAATAAATCAAGTTCTTTTGGTGGTGCATTTGCCTTTT
>JALFSW010000001.1 GCA_022779305.1 Prevotella sp.
CCGATGCCTTCTTTGCCATACACTCCATTGCAGATACAGCATGGAAAAACAAACAATCACAACTCGAAGCCATCAGTACTATCCTGGCGTTATAGGATAGGACTGAGGCCTACCCATTGACTATTGCTGTATAGTTACTAGATGCTGTTAAAGTCATAGTCCCAATCAACACCTTTGGCTCCAGTTGGTTCTTCATCAGAGTCGTCGTTGCTAATCGGAATTTTATCTCCACCATCAAGACTATATGTAGACGGCGCTACTATGTGGTGTTCGAATATGCAGTTCACTACTTCGGTTTTGGGTGTTTTATATTCTTTCTTCATTTTGTCTTTCTTTTTTAACCCAGATCGGTCATTAGACCGTTAGGGTGTCCTTTTTCTTTTATTTTTAACTTCCCAACGGCTTGCATCTGCTTATCAGTATCTTGTTCATCGTTTTTTCTTGAAGTAGCCCGCTACATCTGCGAGAAAACGCTAAACAATCTGCACAGATAATCAGACGCAATCCTTTTGGTCTCTAATGACCGAATTGGGTTTAATAAACCATTACCTTTTTTCCATCAACAATATAGATACCTTTCTTAAGATATTCTGTTGCGTTTCCTTCAGAAACTTTGCGTCCATCAATAGTGTAAGTACCTTTTTTTTCTGTTGATTGATCGATTGCTGTAACTGTTTCGATGTTTGTTGTTGTTTCAAATGCATCATCATATCCGTCTATAAAGAGTTTTGCATTTGATGGTGCATCGCTGTATTTGAGATACCATCGCATACCTTTCAGCGTGAATGGTTTCTGGTAGCGAGTCAATTTTCCTTTGTTCATTACATAGGTGTAGTTATTAGGACTTGCATCTACTTTTCCACCAGTTACACTTGAGGTTCCGTTCTGTATCCAATAATATGTTGGGAAGAGATTTATCGTCTTTCCTTGAGCATTTACTCTTGAGATAGGATTTTGCTCCTTAGTGAAATCTTTCACCAAAGATTTGGTGAAGCTAGCAGCTGGAAAGATATAATGTGGTCCATGGGAAGTGTAGCATTTTTCATTTTGCTCAATGTTTTCCCAATAGATTGCTTTTTCAGGACCAGCAACTCTTGGCATTATCAGATATGGGTAATTCACTTCAATAGCAGTGTCTTCCCATCTCATACTATTGAGGTCTACGCTTTCAAACTCAATGTCTCGTCCCGTTGTATTAAGATTTTTCAGTCTTGCCAATTTTACATCATTTCCAAATGCTGTGACCACTTGGTCTTTATTGAGCGATTGTGGCAATATGAATGAATTCCATTGGTCTATTACAAAGTCGCGCACCAATACCATGGTTTGGTATTGAGGGTCGTTTATTGGGAGATTATCAGAGTTGCCGCAGTATTCTGTAAGGAGGTATTTTGTACCGAGATATTTGAGTTGCATATTGTCAACAACGGTCCAATCTTCGCTATTCTGCGCAGTTTCCTTGTCTACGGCTACTCCTATTTCCACTTCTGTTCCTTCGTGAAGATAAACAATGAGCTTTGTTGAATAATTCTGCATATCTTCATAGAAAGTCATACCTGCCTGTGTAAGGTCCTCGGGCATCTTTGATTTAGAAGAAATAAGAGGTAGCTTTTGTTTAATGTCTTGCGCATCATAATAAAGATGTTGTGTCTTATGTGAATAGGGCAAGATAATGTCTTTCTCAAATGCAGGAACTTTTGCATAGATATAAGCATTTTGATTCTTGCTACCATCTCCAGGTTTATAAAATCCTTGGCAGGTAAGCATATAATATCCATCCTTGACAACAGTTGTAATTTTCTGTTTAAAGCTTCCTGTTCCTCCCTTTATCTCCGCACAATAAAATTGACCGTATGGAATGTTGTAATAGGTTTTGGTGCCTGCCGATATTGAAGTCCACGCCTTATCTCCTGTTTGTATTGTGTAATCATCTTTTTCTTGATCAAAGCTATTCAAATGCCATTTATTCGTGAAGGCGACTTTTCCTGTACCATTAATCTTGGTCCATTGATTTTCTCGTCCGTTGTTTCTTGCAAAGTTTTGATCTTCTATATAGAATGTAGCATCTGCCATATCCATATAAGAACCCTGTTGTGCGCCAAAACGGTTGATAAGGTCTTGTTTGGTGACAATAATCCATTTAGAATTGTCACTCTTTTCTACAGCACTACCTTCGCGAGCCACCAAAACGTGACGGCGTTGTTCTACATCATCAGCAGGACGACACAAGTAGTACCAATGTGTACCTTCGTGTCTTGCTATCCAATATTCATTATTGCTTCCTGTTGGGTAGATCTCCCATTTAGAAACCGTTGTTACGCCTGCACTTTTCTCTACATCTTCGTTTTTTCTGTCGAGATAAATACCTTTCTCATCGTTTGTGCTAACTCCTGCACCTCCTCTAACCCATCCTAATTTGTTTCGTTCTTGAGATGATGTGTTAGGATTCATCAGTATTTCGCACTCTGTAGAAGATGAGTAATCTCTGGTTTTATACAGATATACGGGAATTCCCACTTCATAGCACGAACCTTCAATACCCCAATGACCGCCTTGATTCAGCCATGGACGCCATTTATCTTTTCCTCCATTCTGTGTCCATGCTCCTTTGTTAAAGAGGTAAAGCGTGTTGTTATTAGTAGGTGTTCCACCCGTGTACAAAAGCTGCCCTGCTTCGCTTTTTAGGTTATGACCTTTCCAAGGAATTGCCGTTTGTGCAACTCCGACTTGTGCTGTCATCATGGATGACAGCATTAGCACAGTTACTAAAAGTTTTTTCATATAAAATTATAAAATTAATAAACTATACATGTTTAAATTATGCGCTAAAACTCAGTGTTGAGAAAATGCTTATATAAAGTATTTCTTTCTTCCTTTAAATTCTGTTTAATAGCACTTATGTTCTGTTCATCTCTGAAGTTATTCCTTTAGTGCGTCATCCTTGATTTATAAAACCTTATTCTTTTTGCACTTAAAATTTAAACTCCATTAGTCGTTTTCTCGCTTAGGCGAGCGTCTGAAAGACGATTACTCGCTTAGGCAAGCGTCCAAAGGACGATTATTTGCCATGACAATGTAAAAACTTCGTGTCTCATTTTTTTTCGTAGCTCATTTGGCTTGACAAAAACGTTCAACTTCGTTTAGCCGTTTTTTCACCATGACAATGTAAAAACATCGTACCTCGTTTTTCATTGTTCATCTGGCTTAACAAAAACGTTCAATTTGCCTCATTAAGCTATTTGAAAATTATCTAAAGTTGAGGTTCTTACATATTTGGTGCAAAATTACGAATTTATTCTTCTACCCCCCCGTTTTTGAGTTAAATATCTTTAAAATCATAATATTTTAAAGATTTTGTAATTATGAGTCAATAGAAAAATGAATAGAATTTGCTTGTAGGGGGTATTTATAGTGGTAACTATACAGCAATACAACTTCCTTGCAGACTTTCAGCATAGGAGCAGGTAAATTCCGCCTTGACGAAGGGTGGCTTTACGAGTGAATTATATTGCAAAAACCGAGTGTTTATTGCCCAAAGCACTTGCTCATGTCAGATATTTTTCGTACCTTTACACCTATGAAAGAGCAAGTTACGGACATATCTGCAAT
>JALFSW010000040.1 GCA_022779305.1 Prevotella sp.
GCAGAAACAAAAGTAACAAAAAGGGCTGAAATCCAAATACGGATTTTAGCCCTTAACTTTTATTGTGGAAAAGGTTTACCGGACAGCAATAATAGCAATCAAATGCAATTGTTACAAGATAATTCTTTCGACACTCGCATGTTTAAGGTTACCCTTTCGTATCATTTCAATACCTCCCGCTCTAAATATAAAGGAACAGAAGTAGGTAACTCCGAAAAGAAGAGATTATAAACGGATGTTGAACATATTTCTCAATTCATCAAACTCACATTAGCATATTACACTCGCATAGCAACTAAGGCTTAGTTAGAACGCAAATGAGGCTCAGTTATCTCGCAACTGAGCCTCATTTGAAAATAGCGTGTAGAATATTTTTTTGTACGTAGTGGAAAGTGGAATTTACTTTGCCAATAAGGCTGCCACCTCACTTTCTAAGTTTTTGAGTTGAGCTGGGTTTTTCACAACGTTGTTTTCTCGGTCAATGAGATAGATAATCGGTGTGGCTGTTGCAGCATCGGTATAAATACGGCTTGCTCCTCGGTCGTCATAGACGTTGATCCAAGGCAGGTTTGCCACTTGTTCTTTCCAAAAATGGGCATTGTCATCCAAGGAAACCATATAGATTTCCAGCCCTTTGTCGTGATATTTATTGTAGAACTCGCGCATGCCCATGATGTATTCTGTTGAGCCTTTCAAGGCGAAAGCATGGAAATTGAGCAAGACAACTTTTCCTTTGAGTTGTTTCAAGCTGCGTTCTGCTCCATGGTTATCACGCAACACAACATCGATGAGTCCTGTTTCTTCTGCTTTTACCTCAACTGCCTTCTGTTGTGCGTCCACGATGCGCTGATCGTTCATTCCCTTGATGGTGATGTTGTGAAGATTTTGTCCGCGTTCCGAATTGGGATAAAACGTATCCCAACTGGTTGCTACAGCTCCAAAGACTTTATTGTCGACACTGTTGCGTGTTGGGTCGAAGAGTAGGCGTGCGTTGTTGCCCACCACGATGTATTGGAACAAGGCGAAATAGCTATATGCCTTCATTGGTTCTTTGAAGATATAGTCTCGTTTCACTTCTTCTTTATACTGTGCAATCATGGTTTCGATGAGGCTATCGGCTGCCAAACCTTGTTGTGTGAATGCTGCTTGGCATTTGGTTTGCAAGTCGATCTGCTTGAGTGCCAGTTCTTTTATCTTCTCATTTTCATACGATCCTCTTACATCATAGACAGAAGCCATTTGTGGATAAGTAGCGGTGATGTTCACTTGTTCTGTGGAGTCGATGGCTATGTTGATGATTTCGCCTGCAATTCGCAAACGATAAAATTCTGGGTTATCAACACGTGCCCCCGAAAAGGCAAACGCTCCATTCTCATCGAGTTTCACAGAATCAATAACTTGAAATCCTGTTAGGCTGTTGTGCTCAAAATAGAGCAACGAATCTCTTGCTTGCTTGATGTTTCCTTCGATGCGAAATTCTTCGCCTTTACAGCTTGCAAGAAGTAAGACGATGAGCGTCAATGCAATAGAGGTAAAATATTGAATTCTTTTCTTCATTTTTTTACTGCTTTATTGTTAATAAATTGTGGGATTGCGGCGTGACAGATTACTCCAAATAAGTGTATCCATAAAGTCCGTTTCGGTAGGTGCTGAGAAATTCTTTGCCTTCTTCCAAAGAGATTTTGCCTTGTTTCACACTCTTTGTTACCCACATTTCAAGCTGGCGTACCAATTTTTTAGGATTGTACTGTACGTACTCCAATACCTCTTCAATGGTTTCGCCATCGATGATTTGATCGATGTGATAAGTGTTGTCTTTCACAGAAACATGCACAGCGGTTGTATCGCCAAAAAGGTTGTGCATATCGCCAAGGATTTCCTGATAAGCACCTACCAAGAAAACGCCAAGATAATAGGTTTCATTGCGGCGTAGTGCGTGCACGGGAAGAACTTGGCTCGTGCGTCCGCCTGCGACAAAATTTGATATTTTCCCATCACTGTCGCAGGTAATGTCTTGCAATGTTGCCTTTCTGGTGGGGCGCTCGTTGAGTCGTTGCAGTGGCACAACGGGGAAGAGTTGGTCGATCGCCCAGCAATCGGGTAACGACTGAAAAAGTGAGAAATTACAGAAGTATTTGTCTGCCAATAGCTTGTCGAGACTTCTTAATTCGTCGGGCACATGCTTCATGCGTTTAGCCAGCACGTTAATTTCATGACAAACACTCCAATACATCGCTTCAATTTCAGCCCGTGTTTTGAGGTCAACCATTCCATGTGAGAAAAGTTCGAGAGCTTCTTCTCGGATTTGTTCTGCATCATGCCAATCCTCCAGCATGTTGCGCGAGTTGATGTTGTCCCATATTTTGTAAAGCTCTCTCACCAGTTGATGGTCTGTTTCCTTTGCCTCAAATTCTTCGGGCATCTCTGGCAACGATGCTGTTTCCAATACATCAATGATGAGAATAGAGTGATGAGCAGTGAGGTTACGTCCACTTTCGGTGATGACATTAGGATGAGGAATTTCGTTTTTATTCGATGCGTCAACAAAAGTATATACACAATCGTTCACATACTCTTGTATACTATAATTCACCGAACTTTCACTACTTGATGAACGTGTTCCGTCATAGTCTACACCTAATCCACCGCCACAATCAACAAACTCTACGTTATAGCCCATCTTGCGAAGGTTCACATAGTATTGTGCTGCCTCTGTGAGTGCAGTCTGTATGCGACGAATTTTGGTGATTTGTGATCCGATGTGGAAGTGTATCAATCGCAGCCCTTCCTCTAACCCTTTTTCCTTCAAAGTGTCTAAAGCTGTCAGAAGTTCTGCTGAAGTAAGTCCAAACTTTGAAGCATCGCCACCACTATCAGCCCATTTCCCTGAGCCTGTTGATGCCAATTTGATGCGAATACCTAAGTTGGGTTTCACGCTCAACTTCTTAGCAACTTTCGCAATAATGTCTATTTCATTCAACTTCTCTACAACGATAAAGATGCGCTTTCCCATCTTCTGTGCAAGCAAAGCCAGCTCTATGTAGCTTTGATCTTTGTAGCCATTGCAGATAATGAGCGAATCGGTGTGACACTGAACAGCCAAAACAGCATGCAATTCAGGCTTTGAGCCAGCCTCCAACCCGAGGTTAAATTTGCGTCCATGGGAAATAATTTCTTCAACGACAGGCTGCATTTGATTAACCTTGATGGGATAAATAATAAAATTTTCGCCCTCGTACTTGTATTCTTCTTTTGCTTTTTGGAAGCATTGCCAAGTACGTTCGATGCGATTGTCGAGAATATCTGGAAAACGAAGCAATACGGGCGAAGTAACATCACGCAGCGTTAGCTCGTCCATTACTTCTCGCAAGTCTACTTGTGTTTCGCTTTTGCAAGGGGTTACGTAGACGTTTCCTTTTTCGTTTATACCAAAATATGAAGTACCCCATCCGTTGATGTTGTAGAGTTCCTTCGATTCTTCAATTGTCCATTTTTTCATATTATCTTTTATCCAATCATCATGTGAAACCTTGCTCTTGAACATTTGTATTGAGCGTGGGTCTCGTTTAAAAGTTTGCTGACCTATATTTGTAGAAATTGTTTAATCTCGTTGACCGATATTTGGATCTTTTCATACGTATTGAGCAAGTTCACGTCTAAGGTGTGTTTGGCTCGTTCGTAGATGGGCGAACGTTGGGAAAGGTGGGTTTGAATGAAAGCTTGCGTTTCTTCTTGCGTCTTCTCTAACAGAAGAGGGCGCACCGTCTTTCCCATTTTCAAATGTTGATAAAGCACCTCGGGTGTAGCTTTCAGATAAATGGTTTCGCCTTGTTGGTTCAAATAATCCATATTATCGAAGAAGCACGGCGTACCACCACCGCATGCCACCACTACTTGTTCAAATTCTGCAACCTCGTGAAGCAATTTCTGTTCGATTGCCCGAAAACCTTTTTCGCCTCGTTCGTCGAACAGTTGTTTCACCGTCTTTCTCATCCTGGCTTCAATGTATAGGTCTAAGTCGTAAAACGACATCCCTAAATCCTTTGCCAAAGCACGTCCGACAGTGGTTTTCCCTGATCCCATATAGCCCAATAGGATGATGCGTTGAGGAAGAAAGCTTCGTTTCGGTGCAGTCATGCGCTATTTAAATTTATTTTCTTGTCCTTTTGTTTTTGGGTTCTGGTGCGTTTTTAACGATTTCCATACACGCCTCGTAGCTAAGTTCGGCTGCCTTGTCGTGCAACGCTTTAGGAATGCGATAGTTCTTTCCTTCAAAAGCAATATAAGGACCATAACGCCCATTCATTACTTCGATGTTTGCATCTTCCTCAAATGTTTTTAAATGGCGTTGTGCTTCTTGTGTGCGTTTTGCTTGAATGAGGTGTATGGCTGTCTCAAGCGTTACCGTGAGAGGGTTTTCTTCCTTAGGGAGCGAAACATATTTTTTGTTGTGCATCACATAGGGACCAAATTTTCCTGCCCCAATGATAACATCTGTACCTTCAAATTGTCCCACATTTCGAGGTAGTTTAAACAGCTCTAAGGCTTCTTCCAGTGTGAGCGTTTCTATGCTTTTATCGCTGGGCATTTGTGCAAAGCGTGGTTTTTCAGCATCGTCTGCACTTCCGATTTGCACCACTGGACCAAAACGTCCGATTTTAACAAAAACAGGTTTACCCGACTGAGGGTCTGTTCCGAGTTCACGTTCACCAGCTTTGTGTTCCGAACGTGCATTCATGACACTCTCCACTTCGGGTTCAAAGCTTTCATAGAAACTCTTCATTTCTTTGTGCCAATCAACTTTGCCTTCAGAAATCTTGTCAAAGTCTTGCTCCACTTTTGCCGTGAAATTATAATCCATTATCTCAGGAAAACTTTCCAAAAGAAAGTCGTTCACCACTGTTCCGATGTCGGTGGGTATGAGTTTTCCTTTGTCGGCTCCAACCATCTCTTTCTTTTGCTTCGAAGTAACCTTTAGCCCTTGTAACACGTCAACGGCATAGGCTCTTTCTTCGCCTTTCTTGTCGCCTTTATTGACGTATTCACGTTGTTGTATGGTGGAAATCGTAGGTGCATAAGTAGAAGGACGCCCGATGCCTAATTCTTCCATCTTGTGTACAAGACTTGCTTCTGTATAGCGGCTGGGACTCATGGAATAGCGTTCTGTTGATGTGATAGAACGGCGTTCCAATTCATCGCCTTTTCGCATTGGTGGCAATGCGTGTGTGAAGTCTTCGCCATGGTTTTCGTCTTCATCTGTTGATTCGCGGTAGACTTTTAGAAAGCCGTCAAAAGTGACCACCTCACCATTGGCTATAAATTGCAACGTTGCGTCTTCTTTGCCATCTTGTGCAACAATACTGATGTTTATCGTTGTCTTATCTATCTGTGCGTCTGCCATCTGCGACGCTATGGTTCTTTTCCATATCAAGTCATACAGTTTTTTTTCCTGACTTGTTCCATCTATGGTTTGCACATTTATGTAAGTTGGACGAATTGCTTCGTGAGCTTCTTGTGCTCCTTTGCTTTTTGTGCTATACTTTCTCACCTTACTATATTCAGCACCATAGTGGCTTGTTACCTCTTCTTTTGTTGTATTGATGGCAAGCGATGAAAGGTTCACGCTATCCGTACGCATATAAGTGATGCGACCAGCTTCGTAAAGTCGCTGTGCGACCATCATGGTTTGGCTTACGGTGAACCCCAACTTCCGAGCCGCTTCTTGCTGAAGGGTTGATGTGGTAAATGGCGGTGCGGGCGTACGCTTTAAAGGTTTCTTCGTTACCGCTGCCACTTTGAAAGTAGCTGTCTTGCACAGTTCTAAGAAAGCCAAGGCTTCATCATGGGTCTTAAACCGCTTATTGAGTTCGGCTTTCACCTCGTTTTTCGTACCATCTCCGCTTGTTGCTGCAAAAATGGCATTAAGGCGGTAATAGGGTTCCGACTGAAAGGCTTGAATTTCACGTTCTCTTTCCACAATGAGTCGAACAGCAACACTCTGCACACGTCCTGCACTTAACGCTGGTTTCACCTTGCGCCACAACACCGGTGAGAGTTTAAACCCCACAAGTCGGTCGAGGACGCGGCGTGCTTGTTGTGCATTAACGAGGTTCATATCTAACCGCCGAGGCTTTTCGATAGCTGCAAGAATGGCTGGTTTGGTGATTTCATGAAAGACGATGCGATTGGTTTTGCTCTCATCTAAGCCTAAAACCTCACACAAATGCCAACTGATGGCTTCTCCTTCACGATCTTCATCGGATGCGAGCCATATCTTTTTAGCGTCTTTTGCATATTTCTTTAGCTCGCTAACCACTTTCTTCTTCTCTTCTGGAATTTCATATTTAGGCTGAAGCGAATCTAAGTCAATGCTCAATTCTTTTTTCTTAAGGTCACGAATGTGTCCATAAGACGACATCACTTTAAAGTCATCGCCTAAAAATTTTTCTATCGTTTTAGCCTTTGCAGGGCTCTCCACTATTACTAAATTTTCTTGCATATGGGCAATTATACATTTTTCAAGGGCGCAAAAGTAATCATTCTTTTTGTTTACACCTTATATATTATGTCTTTTTTCTATTTTTTTAAGGATTTTGTCCTTGTTTTCTTGAAAAAACATTGTTGCTTTCCTAATCGATGTTAGTCCGAAGTCGGTAGTACAAAGCTGGTTCAATGGTAACCAAAAGGCGGTTTCGGCATCATCATTGGCGCGCATTTCGGTTTCATTGACAGCTTTGCAAACAAAAAAACTGTCCATCGTTGGCACGTTAAATCCAGAATAGATGTAATCGTTAGGAATACTCATGAGGTAAGACAGAGCTGTTACTTCGAGATTGGTTTCCTCTTTCACTTCTCTGTGTAGGCTTTCTTCAATGGTTTCTCCCATATCACAAAAACCTCCGGGGAGATCGAGGGTTCCCTTTGCGGGTTCTTTTTTGCGCTTCACCACCAATAGTTCGCCTTTTTCATTGAAAACGAAGGCTGCAACGGCAGCACTAGGATTGAGATAATACTCAAACCCACAGGCTGCGCATTTCTTGCTTTTTTCGTTTTTTATTTCAAAACGCTCACTGCCACACGTGGGACAATAGCGAAATTTCTCAAGCACGTGCATGTTTTTATTCTCTATTTTTATAGCTATTCGGAAAGACACTTATGAATTAATATGCAATGATTACATCCATTTTCACGCCTTACGTTTTTTGCTCTTCTGCATGCAAATATACTAAAAACTCTAAATTTTCAACCGCTTTATAGCCGTTTTTTCTTATCTTTGCAGAAAACGCCTTGAGCGTTGCACTTCAAATTTCAATCGCATCATATATAAATAGAATATCATCTAATTTAAAAATGAATATAAAACAAATTATTTTAGCGTTTATACTATGCTTCGTTTCTGTGCTGAGTTTTGCACAACAAGTTTTCGATGCAAGACTTTACAACACCCGACCAGCTTATGACAATGGCAATCCGAACGACACAGCCAAGGTAAGGGTCTATCTTCCGAAAGCAAGTGAGGCAACAGGGCGTGCCATTGTGGTTTGTCCTGGTGGTGGCTATTCTTCGCTTTCCATGCAGACCGAGGGTTATGCGTGGGCAGAGTTTCTTCAAAGCCAAGGTGTAGCTGCAATTGTCCTTAAATATCGATTGCCCAATGGAACCCCTGCGGTACCTATATCTGATGCCGAACAAGCCATTAAACTTGTGAGAATGAACGCCACGTCATGGAAGGTCAATCGCAAAGATGTGGGCATTATGGGATTTTCGGCTGGTGGACATTTGGCTGCCACGGTTGCCACTCAAAGCAAAGGCGAAGCCAAACCCAATTTTCAAATTTTATTATATCCGGTGATCTCTATGGTTGAAGGCTACGGACACGAGGGCAGCCTACGACAGTTCTTGGGTAAAAATCCCAGTAAGGCACAACAAAAGAAATTCAGTGCCGACCAAAATGTGAACCGCACAACGCCTCGTGCATTCATCGCTTTGAGCGATGATGACGATTCTGTTTCACCGCTCAACGGCGTAAACTACTATGCTGAACTTTATAAAAACGATGTCCCTGCTACGCTTCATGTTTATCCCGGTGGTGGACATGGCTGGGGAAGCAAAATAAGTTTCCGCTATCATCAAGAGTTGTTGGTCGAACTTAAAGCGTGGTTAGACGCTTTTTAGTCCTAATTTCATTTTGGTGCATATCGAAATTAATTTGGAGAGAAGTGAGAGAACGATGTGTGATGAGTTCTTTGCAGAGTTTTTGAGGTAAAGTATTGTTTTTAAACATAAAATGTAGTAATTTTGTCGCATATAAGTGGCATTAAGCTTATGAAAAAGGGGCTTAATATGAGTAATGTATAGAGAAAGATGGTATTGAATTATATTTGGGTGGCTTTCTTCCTGATAGCCTTTGTTTTTGGATTGATAGCCCTTTTAATGGGTGATGTTACTGTATTTCAAAAGATGGTGGATGCAACTTTCGACAGTTCAAAAACAGCTTTCGAGGTATCGTTGGGACTTACGGGCGTATTGGCATTGTGGCTCGGTATGATGAAAATTGGTGAACGGGCTGGTGTGGTCAATGGCTTGGCACGTTTGCTTAGTCCAGTATTTGTAAAACTTTTTCCTGATATTCCACGCAACCACCCTGTGATGGGCTCTATATTTATGAACATCGCATCGAATATGCTGGGATTAGATAATGCGGCAACACCCACAGGTTTGAAAGCAATGGCACAGATGCAAGAACTCAACCCCAAGAAAGAAACGGCTACCAATCCGATGATTATGTTTCTTGTGCTCAACACATCAGGATTGACAATTATCCCAACGAGTATTCTTGCCTTCAGAAGTTCTTATGGAGCAGCACAACCTACGGATGTTTTTATTCCGATTTTAATAGCTACAACGATGGCAACCATTGCAGGTATCGTGATAACTGCACTCTGGCAACGCATCAATCTGTTTCAGCCCATTCTCATCACAACACTTTTGGGTATATTGGGAGGCGTAGGTGGCATTGTATGGGGCTTGAAAGAAATGCCAGAGGCTACGATGCAAACGGTAACTTCTGTTGCATCGAGCCTTATATTAATGTCAATCATTGTGCTCTTCATTGGTGCAGGTATAATAAAAAAGGTAAATGTATATGATGCTTTCATCGAAGGAGCGAAAGAAGGTTTTAATACCGCTGTTCGGATTATTCCTTATTTGGTTGCTATTTTAGTGGCAGTGGGCGTGTTCAGAGCTTCGGGGGGAATGGACGTATTAATTAGTGGTGTGGAATGGTCATTATCAAAATGTGGCGTTTCCACCGACTTTGTTGGCGCATTGCCCACAGCATTGATGAAACCCTTGTCGGGCAGTGGCGCACGTGGATTGATGTTGGAAGCAATGAAAACTTACGGAGCAGACTCTTTCGTTGGGCGTTTAAGCTGTGTGTTCCAAGGATCAACCGACACCACCTTTTATATACTTGCCGTTTATTTTGGAAGCATCAGCGTACGCTACACACGCCATGCCGTTGCATGTGGACTTTTAGCCGATTTCATCGGTATTTTATCGGCAATCGGTGTGTGTTATTTGTTCTTCTAATTAGGTTAATTAATAGGTGATAAGTTTTTGAATAAACAAAAATAAAAATGGCAAATCTTAAAACACTCGCCAAAGACACGGCTATTTATGGGCTCAGTAGTATTGCGGCACGGTTTATCAACTATCTCTTAGTGCCCATTCAGACAGCCAAATTCAATGCATTTGGTGGGCAATATGGTATTATTACGAACGTCTATGCCCATGTGGCATTGCTCATCGTGTTTCTTACGTATGGTATGGAAACCACCTTCTTTCGCTTCATGAGCAAAGCAGGAGAAACACCCGAAAAGGTCTATGCAACAACCCTAAAAATGGTGGCTACAACTTCGTTGCTCTTCGCTGCCATAGTGGTACTTTTCTTGCAGCCCATTTCTGATGCCTTAGGCTATCCAGATCATCCTGAGTATATTCTTATTATGTATCTCACGGTAGCTGTCGATGCTTTCGCAGCCATTCCTTTTGCCTATTTGCGTTGCAAACATCGCCCCATAAAGTTTGCCATGCTGAAGATGTCGAACATCACACTCAATATTGTGCTCAATCTCTTGTATCTCGTTATTCTTCCCGCAATGCAACTCAATCCGTTCGGAATTTATAATGATACGTTCTCATTGGACGTGGTTTGGGTGTTTTATATCAATCTCTGTTGCACACTTGTAACGCTATTAATGCTTTGGAAAGAATTGGCAGGATTTCGCCATAGTTTCGACAAAGGCGCATACAAGCGCATGCTAACCTACACCGCACCTCTTTTGATAATGGGTGTTGCAGGACAGCTCAACCAAACAGCCTCACAAATCATCTTTCCTTACGTATATTACGGCTCGGCAGAGGAGGCTCGCATGCAATTGGGAATTTATGGAGCTTGCATTAAGATTGCTATGATTATGGTGATGATTACGCAGGCTTTTCGCTATGCCTATGAACCTTTTGTTTTCGGAAAATCAAGGGATCATGACAACAAAGAAACCTATGCCAAGGCGATGAAGTATTACATCATTTTCACACTTTTGGCATTTCTCGCCGTAATGGGCTATATGGACATTCTCCGCTATCTTGTAGGGGAAAGCTATTGGGAAGGACTTGAGATTGTTCCGATAGTGATGGCTGCTGAAATTATGTTTGGCATTTTCTTTAACCTCAGTTTTTGGTACAAACTCACCGACCGTACCATTTGGGGAGCCTACTTCTCGGGCATTGGTGCTGTTATCTTGATTGTGATGGATTTTCTTTTGATTCCAAAGTTCAGTTATTGGGCGTGTGCTTGGGCTGGTTTTGTGTCTTATGGTGTGAGTATGGCGGTGAGTTATTACTTCGGTCAGAAGTATTATCCTATTAAATATCCGTTAAAAGAAATATTTTTTTACGTCGGAATTGCTGTTATTTTCTTTATTGGTATTACCTTTGCGAACGAATATCTACCTATATGGTCGGCATTGCCACTCAACACGCTGATTATTTTAGCTTTTATGGCAATTGTTGTCAAGCGCGATTTCCCGCTTAGCAGACTACCATTCATTGGTAAAAGGTTTACAAAAAAGACCGATTTCAACGAAGAAAACAATTAAGTTTAAATCTAAAAATTAATAAAACATACTTCGAAATTAAACCCAGAATTATGAAAAAAACATCTTTAGTCCTCGCAGGACTACTTGCCTTGAGCAGTGCTCATGCAGATGAAGGAATGTGGACGCTTTTCAATCTTCCACAGCCCATTTATCAACAGATGGCAAATTATGGCTTTCAATTGCCTGCTGACCAACTTTATAAGGGACAGAACGCCATCAGCAATTATGTAGTGAATTTCTCGGGATTTTGCTCGGGAGTGGTGGTATCGCCCGATGGATTGGTTTTCACCAATCACCATTGTGGTTTTGGAGCTATCAATGCCCACTCAACTGTGGAACACGACTACATGAAAGACGGTTTCTATGCCAAGAGCTTTAGCGAAGAGTTGCCCAACGAAAATATGTTTGTTTCGTTCATGCGCGACCAACAAGACATTACACCACGTGTAAACGCACTCCTTAAAGATAAATCAAGAGCTGCACAAGAAGAGGCTTTGATAGCATTAGAAGAACAATTGACGGATTCTATTAAAAAGATAGACCCCACGCTTCACATAGAAGTAAAACCATTCTATGAAGGCAACAAATATTACGCAACCACTTATCAAGAGTTCCGTGATGTGCGTCTTGTCTTCACAGTGCCTAAGAGCATGGGAAAATTTGGTGGCGATACCGACAACTGGATGTGGCCACGTCAAACATGCGACTTCTCTGTCTTCCGCATCTATGCTGATCCTAAGACCAACGGACCAGCAGACTATTCTAAAGACAATGTACCTTATCGCCCAAAACAATGGGCACCCGTTACGCTTGATGGTTACAAGGAAAAAGACTTTGCGATGACCATCGGCTATCCTGGTACAACCAATCGCTATCTGTCGTCTTATGGCATTCAACAACGCCGCGACATCGAAAACACTGTGCGTGTTCAGGCGCGTGATATAAAATTAGCACTTATCAAACGCTACATGGATTCAGACCCAGCCATTCGTATTCAATATGAAGATGCTTATGCAAGCTCTGCCAACTACTGGAAGAACTCAATGGGGATGAATAAATGTATCGATTCCATCGGACTTATTCGACAAAAAGCAGAGTATGAAGCAAAGATCCGCACATGGCTCAATCAGCAGACTATCAAAGATCCATCTGTAGATGTTGATTTCTCAAAACTCGCAGCCGATTACAATGCCGCACGCCCTGTTGTCAATGCTTTGAGCTATTGGCAAGAGTCGTTTTGGCGCACAACAGAATTCTTTGCACGTGCAATGCGCCTCAACAGGGGTATGCAATTAAAAGGTGATGCAAAGAAGCCAAAGAAGCAATATTGCGAATTTGCAGACAACAGCAATGAGTGGAACTATGCGCTCGACAAGGAACTCACTGCAGCAATGATGAAAAACTATGCAGAACAAGTGCCAGCTGAGTACCATCCTGCGTTCATTAAAACCGTATATCAAAAATTTGGTGGCGATTTTAAGAAATACACAGACTATCTTTATAAAACAAGTAAAGTACTCACCAAGGGTGCTAAGTTCTTTCCTAACGACAAGAAAAACTTTGAGAAAGATCCAGCAGTGAAGATTGGCGGTGAACTTTTGGCTATCTATGCACAACTTGGAATGAAAGCAATGCCGCTCATGGAAGAGGTTGAAAACGAAGAAAAGAAACTTTGTGAAGCCAAACTTCAAATGGAAATGGATATGCCACATTATAGCGACGCCAATTTCACTATGCGTTTGAGCTATGGTCAAGTAGGTGGCTACATGTTGGGTGGCATCAATAGCGGCTATTACACAACGGCTGAAAGCATCGTTGAAAAATTCAAGCAAAGCAAAACCATTCCTGATTATGAAGCAGAACCCATTATGATGGATCTTTTGAGTGCTAAAGATTTTGGTCGCTACACCGACAAGGATTCTAAGAAAATGCAACTTTGCTTCCTAACAAACAACGACATCACGGGTGGAAACTCTGGTTCACCAATATTCGATGGCAAGGGACGCCTCATCGGTCTTGCATTCGATGGCAACTGGGATAGTCTTAGTTCAGACATCAACTTCGATCGCAATCTTGCGCGCTGTATCGGTGTAGACATTCGTTTCGTGCTCTACATGATGGATAAATGGGGCAAAGCAGAGCGTCTGATAAAAGAAATCAACCCACAATAAGTTCTCGCTTTTAAAACATAAGTTCCATGAAATTAATAAAGCGAAAATAAATACGAAAGAAAGAGGAGCAGAGAGACTTTAATCGTTTCTTGGCTTCTCTTTTTTTATTTCATTTTAATCCATAAAACCTAAATTCCTTATGAAACGCATCTCAATATTTTTCTTGACACTTCTCGTTGGCTTACTCTTTGTTTCTTGCGAAAAAGACTTGACTGACGCAGGCGATGAGCCAAAACCATCTAAACATCACAAACATCTCATAGCTTTGCAAATCAGTGAAGAACCGCTATCGCTTTCAGAAAAGCGAATGGCAAAAGGGGCGAAGCGTGAAAAACTATATGCTGTAAATGTTTTTGCAAAAAAGAAAAGCGCAAAATCTTATTCAAAATATGCCTACGGACTTTTCACAGACCCTTCAAAGATAGCCCTCGAAGTAACAGAAGGCAACCTTTACCGCTTTGAATGCTTGATAGTTACAAACAGCGAAGACACTATCTATCATGATAACAACACTTATCTCGCTCCTTTTCTGCATGGAAGTAAGCACAGTCCTACGCCTGCCGACAATACGTTTAAATTCTCAACCTCGGAAAATCTTTCCGACATAGCTTTGGGAAAGACCAACATTGCTGCCAACAAAACTACACTTTACCCTCGGCTTATAAAAAGCTATGGTCTGTTAGAAGACTTTGATCCTTCCATAACACAAGCCATCAACCTCGCTACAAGACGTGCCGTCTTTGGACTTCATTTCATCATTACCCCACCATCCGAAGGGCGACTTGATGTTACTTTCTTAAGTGATACCCTTCGCATCGCAGCAGGAAATGAAAAATACGATAAACAAACTATCTACTCTTTCAATAAAGTAGACAAGGCGTCGCAAGAATCCTACGAAGGTGCTATCAAGATCCACCTTGCATGGCATAAAGCCGATGGAACCGTGAAAGAATACGATAAATCGGTCGTTCTGAAACGAAAGGTTATCACCACCCTAAACATTGAAATTAAAGCCCCTACTCCTTCACCCATCAGTCTGACAGAAGAAGGAGACGAAATGACAACAGAACGCATAGATTGGAGCATAGAGTGAGTTGGCTTACCTTGATATTACTGTTCTACCAGTTTTTTGATGCACTGTCAATAATGTATTTGGTGGAAATCGAAACGCTCATTATAAACCATATTTCCCAACCTTTCATCATCAGCGAATGTTCCTTTTGGGCATTCGCTTTTTTATTTCATTAGTAGATAAATCTATCTCCTGCACTTGCTGTGTTAATAAGGCTCAGTTGCCGGGCAAGTGAGCCTTAGTTGCGTCCTAACTAAGCCTCACTTGTACTCTAACTGAGGCTTATTTCATGGGATATATACTTCAATCAAATAAAAATTACTAACTTTGCCTAAAAGAAAATCCTGTACAAAATGAAAATCATCAAACAGTGCGATTATCGCACAACAGCGTGGACTGGAGGCATAACCAGAGAAATACTTATTCTACCCGAAGGAGCCAGTTTGGCACACCGAAAATTCGACATTCGCATTTCGTCTGCCATTATCGAAACAACTGAAAGTGATTTCAGCGACTTTCAAGGGTTTGATAGATACATCCTGCCTATTGAAGGCAGGATCACCCTCATGCGTGAAAACCAAACCATAATCCTTTCTCCTCATCAACCTTTTCACTTCGGAGGAGAAGAAAAAGTGAGTTCAAAGAACACCCCTAAGGCAATAGATTTCAACGTAATCTTTCGCAAAGGGAGGCAGGTGGAAGTGGAATGGAAAAAGACCGACAGCCCGATAGCCCTCGGAGACTGTTTGCTCTTTGCACTTTCGCCGTTGAAAGTGGGTAAAATACAAATAGAAAAGCACGACAGTCTCGTTCTCGAAAGCAAAGAAATGGTTAGCGGAGAAATGATCATCGTGAAGTTTAGACATTTTTAGCAACGTGTTCCTATAGGTTTTCAAGATAAAAGCGTAATTTTGCAAGAAGCATCAAAAGAAAACTCATGTATAAAAAACAAAAGATGAAAAAACTATCGCTTTTCATTGCTTTGTGTTTTGGCACACTTTCGCTATGGGCACAAAGCACCACCGCCCTATCCAAAGATCACAACTACAAGGTTGCCAAAAATTTGGAAACCTTTGCAACGATTTATAAATACCTCGACATGATGTATGTTGATACGCTGGATGCCGACCTTGTTATTGGTACAGGTATCCATGCAATGTTGCGTTCTTTAGACCCCTATACGGTCTATTATCCAGAAGAAAAAACAAAAGATCTTGATCTAATGTTGTCTGGGAAGTATGCAGGTATTGGTGCATTGGTGCGCTATCATTTAGGCCTAAAGAACGTCGTCATCGATGAACCTTACGAAAATATGCCTGCAACGGAAGCTGGTCTGAAAAAAGGCGACATCATTTTGGCAATCAACGACTCGTCGATGGTAGGTAAACCAGCTAATTACGTGAGTGAAAGATTGCGTGGCGATGCAGGAACGAGTTTTATAATAAAGGTGAAACGTCCCTCAACAAATAAAACAATGAAGCTCAAACTCACACGCAAAGCCATTCAAATGCCTGTTGTTCCCTACTATGGATTACAAGCAGACGGCATTGGGTATCTGAATTTGAATTCCTTTACAGCCGAGTGTTCAAAGGAAGTGAGGCGTGCGTTTTTGGAAATGAAGAAGCAAGGGATGACCTCCTTGGTATTCGACCTGCGCAACAATACAGGAGGAAGCCTGCAAGAAGCCATCAACATTCTCAATATGTTTGTGCCAAAGGGACTTACGCTTGTAAAAACGAAAGGAAAACTCGAACGTGCCAACCGAGATTACAAGACAACCGTAGAACCAATAGATACCTTGATGCCCATCGTGGTATTGGTTAATGGCGAAACTGCCAGTGCGAGCGAAATCACTTGTGGCAGTTTGCAAGACTTAGATCGAGGAGTGGTTTTAGGTACACGCACCTACGGAAAAGGATTGGTGCAAGCCCCAATGGAACTCCCCTATAATGCCAACTTAAAGCTGACAACTGGTAAATACTACATTCCGAGCGGTCGTTGCATTCAAGCCATTAACTACAACCACAGCAACGGAGGCTACACGGAAACCATCCCCGACTCACTTACGAAAGTATTTTACACACGGAACGGTCGCCCTGTGCGTGATGGCGGTGGCATAAAGCCCGACATTGAAGTACAGCCCGACTCATTGCCTAACATAGCTTTCTATTTAGCATCAAGCGGAAGAGATTCTACCGAGGTGATGTTCGATTGGGAAGTGGATTATCTACGAAAGCATCCGAAGATTTTACCAGCAAAGACTTTCATGATTAGCGACGAAGACTATGAAAGCTTTAAGGCTGCCGTACTGAAAAGCGGGTTTAAGTATGACAGAGAAAGCAAACGTTTCATGGAAAGTCTTGTGAAGTTGGCAAAGTTCGAGGGCTATTATGACAAAGCAAAAGCCGAGTTTGAAGCCTTAGATGCCAAACTCAATCACAACTTGGAACACGACCTTGATTATAATAAGGCAATACTCAAACAAGTCATCACTGCCGATCTCGTTGCCGCCTATTATTATCAAAAAGGTAGTATTGAGAACGCTTTGCAATTCGATAAACAATGGAAAGAAGCCGTGAAACTCTTAAATAACAGAGAACGGTATCAGCAAATCTTAACTTCTAAAGAGACGTCAACTGCAGAGAAATCAAAAGAAAATAAAATTGTTAACAAATAACAAGCATCGTAAACAAATGCGTGTTTTTCACAGCCAGCAGGATACCTGAAATTGTGAAAAACACGCCAAAAACCACTACCTCGAAACTTTTTTATACCACAAATGAAATTATTCTAATGAAAAAGTTTTGCGTATTCATTTCTTTTTATTACCTTTGCACCGCTTTAAAAAAGCAACCATCTGCCCAGATGGCGGAATAGGTAGACGCGCTGGTCTCAAACACCAGTGGAGCAATCCATCCCGGTTCGAGCCCGGGTCTGGGTACGAAGAAACTCTGTAACTGATTGATATTCAATCTTGTTACAGAGTTCTTTCTTTTTTAACACCCAAATTTGGTCACTTTTGGTCACCTCTTTCAATCCCGACCACCATTCCCCAACATCAGAACAGACCATCTTTACCAACACGAGCCACGTCGTCGGCGTATTCATCTTCCGACAATCTGAGGTACTTCTTAAATGTTTTCTCTTTCGTATGACCTGTTAAACTCATTATCTGTTGATTGGAGAACTTCCCAGAGAGATACATATTGGTGACAAAAGATCTTCTACAAGTATGACTGGACACCATTTCCCAACGGTGTTTTATCACGTACCCTTCTTCGTCACGTACAAACTTCATTCTCCCTTCTTCTTCCCCACGTATTTCTGTCAATGTCAAGAGAGTTCTCTCACTCTCTGATAAACTGGGGACTGTTTCTGACAGATCCCTCAAGATGTTCTTGATATATCGGTTCAATACTTGTTCGTTGACCCGTGGTACGTTATAATCGTACTTTCTCAACAGAGTCTCCAATTCTTCATTCAATATGGGAATAGACACTTTTTTCTTGGTTTTCTCTTGTGTAAAATGGATAACCCTGGTTCCCTTCCCTGTCTCTCTTATATATTCCTCATCAATCTTACTATAATCGGAAAAACGTTGTCCGGTATAACAACCAATAAGAAAGATGTCTCTCACTTTTTCTTTCATTCCAAAAAGTTCCATCTCATATAAAGACCTCAATTCATCTTTTGTGAGATAGATTAAAGTTCGTCTCTCATCATCACGTACAGAATGTGAGGTCAGAAACTTACCTATGATATGGTTATGGTGTAATCCCTGTTGTTCACTCACATTTATCAGGGTCTTGAATATCCCGATATATCTCTGTTTGGTCTCACTCTTATATCCAATCTTGTCAAGATGATTCAAGAAAGAGTCTATATGAGATTTGTTCATTTCATCCCAAGTAAATGATTTGTTCTTACTGAACTCCATGAAGATACGTAAGAACTGATTCCACGTTTTAATGGAGTTCGGAGAATATCTCTCACCCTTGAGATTTCTGTTTTCACCCTTCTTGATTCCTTCAATGTATTTTTTCACGAATGTCTTGACACTCTTATTCTTCCGTTCTTCTATATACTTCTTCCGTTCTTCATCTTTCCTCAGTTGTTCCCTTGTTTCAGAAAGAACGACATTCTGAATCAACGTGTTCAGACTCTCCACGGTGAGTCTGTGATGTCTTCTCAACTCTTGGACACCCAGTTCTATCTTGGAGAGTTTCTCTCTGTATCTGATACGGTCAAGATAGTTGGTCTGTTTAGTCAGAGATACAGACACTTTGTTCCACGTCTTGACATCTACTGGAAGATGAAGATTGACCCATACAGACTTCCCGTCAATCTTCATTCTCGTATAGAGGGGTGTCTCTCCCTCTGTCAATTTAGTTCTTATACTCAATCCGAACATACTAAACTTATATTTTTAATATACCCATTTCCTTCTACTTCTCTCACGTCTTGAATAGAATACATTTTCTTTCTTCCACCAGTCTGAACTGGAGAAATGATACCATTCTTCTCCCACGTATGTAATGTGGTTCTACAGATACCCCATCTTTTACATAATTGTTCTGTGGTCAGTAGTTGATTTACAACTACATTTTCATACATTTTGTTCTGAATCACTTTTTTCATAGAGTCTTCAACAATGGACTTGATGAAGTTAATCATAACTTCCAAAAATTCTCCCGAATAACAATTCTGTTGTGTGGGAGTTAAATTGTAAATGTTCTCCATTTAAATCTTTTTTTTATTAAAATTACCACCAACAATGAGTGGATTCAAACAAAACATAACAAAGACCACCACGATTTCTCTGATTCGTGAATATTTTTTTATTTGTCTCAAATGTTTAATTCTATGTATGGTCCGTTCACATAAATGTCTCCCACTTCCATAGAAGAAAACGCAACTCCAAAAATCATAATACAATCATCATACTCTTGGGGTAGTTCGTCTATCTTCCTCTTGAACTCTTTCAGTGTCATTACTTCCCTGTTCTCATATTACACATATTATATATAGGTGATGGGAAACCAGAGGTCATCCCACCATGATGTCCATACTTTCCCACCTCACAGAAACATTGTCTTTATCTTTCTAAGGGTATTGACACTCGTTCCCGTAATCTTCTGACAGTCTCTCAATGATACACCTTTTGAGAGTAAGTCAATTTCCTTGAAGTAGTCAGTCTTGTACTGGGAGTCCGGTTTTCTGTAATTTACCCTTCTCCCTACCTTACCACCGTTTTCCCTGTAATATTGATACCCACTTTCCATTCTACTTCTGATTAAGTTCTTCTCCATCTGGTTGAATTGTGCAATGATACCACAGACCAGACCTGCAATCGGATTCGTGTCACCATTGGGGAGAAGGGTCTCCAGTCCATTCTGTAATATGTATAGTGATATTTTGAGTTCGTTGAGGTGGTCTATGATGGACAGGAAGTCCGTTGCACGTCTGGACAACCTTGAACACTCATATATCAGTATCTTGTCTGGTCTGTTGTCCCGTACATAGTCCAGAAGTTCCGTCAGTGCGGCACGTTCAACTATCTTCTTCCCACCAGAGATTTTCTCCGCAAACTCTTTCACCACCATGTAATTGTTCTTCCTCGCATAGTTTCGGAGTTCACTTAGTTGTCGGGTGTAGTCTTGGTGTGATGTAGATACCCGTGCATAGATACACACCCTTGTTCTTTCTTCCGTACTTTCCATGTCATATATCGTTTTAATCTTTTAATTTATCTTGATACCTCTTCTTGGGGTGTCAAAAGTGGAATCACAAGGTTATTGTGATACTTTTACCCTATCTCGAACTTTTGACACATCCGGAGTGGTTCCACACTCTCCCATCTGTATTCTCTGAATTATTCTGTTCCATACTTTTTAATTTTACAAGATTATTTTGACTACCCCGAAGGTAATCGAATTCTTTTGGACTACAAAAACATAAAGTATTATAAAACAGAACTTTAGGATAATTTAGGTAGAACTATGACACTTGACTTGTAAGACTACTGACAACGAAACGAAGGACGTCTCCCCTTATATCAAATCCCATGTGTGAAAAAAAATATTGATTTTGGTGAAAAAGAGAATTGTTTTGTTATTTCTAATTCATATAAAACTTTAAATACATAAAAAATGGAGAAAATTTTAAGTTCTATGTACAACATAGACAAGTTATCCCTGATTTACGAGATACCATCAGGGTTTATGGAAAGAGTAAGTATGGAAACAAGAAGACTGGACTTCATGACCAGTTTCGATCCTCATTTTGTTCTGGATGAACAATACTCAACGAGAAAGAGAACAACTCCCTTCTACAGAGTATCGTATCGTTCCGAAGAGGGAATGTTTTTCATTGGACAATTTAGAAATGACACCGTGGGGAGTATAACTCTTGACGTAGACAACGAGTTTCTGTATTCCGGACACTTGGATGTTCTATACCAATTCGAGAGAGTCTATGGACTTACATTCACCCATATCAGACTCTTTGACGTGTGTTGTGACTCCAATCAGAATCTACCAAGAAAACTCAATGAGACTTTACAGTCAAAAGAGTATGACGTATGTCGTAGAGGGAGTAGAAAGACATTGACGGATAAGAACAATCAAGAATTGGGAATAAAAATCTCTAAGAACATCAAGACACTGACACACAAAGAACGTTCTCCAGTAACTTATTACTTTTATCTAAGACCATCCAAGTGTAGAAAAGACATTACATTGAGATGTTACGACAAGTCCAGTGAAATAGAGAAGTCCAAGAAAGAGTATATCTTGGATTCTCTGGGATTCACTGGTCCGGTATATAGATTGGAAATATCAACATTCTGGTATGAACTGACATTACAATCACAGAACAAGACAGGGTGGTCTCACCAGTATATCTATGAACATCTTACTGATAAGGACTTTCTTAAACGGTTCTTTATCAAGTACATCAACAGATTCTATACGTTGATGTCGAATGGAAAAAGATATTCTTTGTGTGATGTATTAAGGTTAGAACCAAATAAATCTAATATAAATAATTGATATATAGTATATTATAAATAAAAGAGTAGTTCTATTATTATAGTTATGTACTCTTTCTGTATTTTCGTAATGTCGTGGATTATAAAATCTTGTCAGTCCGTCAACGAGACTTGGGAGAGATACCATCATATTGGTGTCTCTCTTTTTTGTTTCTGTTCCAAACCAACACGATAATGGAAAAGACCAATTATCATAAATATAATATAAAATATAATGAAAATAGTTTCCACATGGATCTTATAATGACATTTCAAGACTATACACAGTCTACTGACAAAGGAGAGAGTATTGTCAAGGGGTACGAACTCTTTCAAGAGAGTCTCAATATCAACGATGAGGATGATGTTGAAAATACGGTTGACGAAAAAGAAAATCACAAAATTCTTGGATTTGAAGATTACTTCAAATTGAAAAGGGAATAATGTTTTTCTAACTATAACAGATTGAATGGTAATTGGGGAGTAAGATTCCCGATTACCATTCTTTTTATATGGGTATGATGTAATTTTCAACGTTTTACTTGGCAGATAGTGGGATTATTTATAAATTTGCAACGTGACTGGATATACCAGCCACAGACATATTAGAAAATAAACACGAAAGTGTCTTACTGAATCTCGCGTGTCGAAGTCTGGAAAACTTAACACAACGATGAGAGGACAGCTAAGATACTCTCGCGACGTAGTAATCTACGGCGTGGGAGTTGTCAGCTTATCTGATCATCATGGCTTTTCCAGACGCCTGACACGCAGAAGATAGGTGAGCAGCCCTCACGCTTTCTGCATTTAATAATATTCCCATTGTTGGGCTTGGGAATACAATAATTTATGTTATACATGAAAGAAAAATTTATAGATTTCGTTAAGGATCTACCCAAAAAGTATGGTTGGAAGTTTTGGGCTTCCATAGCATTCGGTATCATTACGGCTATAAGTGGATTCGAACAAACCGGTATCTTGTGGCTCATTCCAAATTTCTTTGGTGGTGCTTTATCCTTTATTTTGATATACTGGATCTATTATTTTCTTATAAAAGCTCTTTTTAAGACTGGTAAGTTTGCAGGGAAAACTGCAGCGGCAGCAGGCAAAGGAGCCGTGAAGGGAGTGGTATTTGCCGCAGCGGCAGGTGTAGCATCACATAAGGGTAAGAGTCTCGCTGGAGCCATTGTTGATGGTGGAAAAGCTGTGGAAGCAACCAATCGTTTATTTGGTAAAAAAAAGGAACATTCGAACTTTGAAGATTTAGAAGAAGATTATATAGAAGAACCCATTACTAAAGAAAGTAAAAAACAAAGTAGTACAAAAAAAAATACACCAAAGAAAAAAATAAGAAAAGTTTGGAGATGTACATATATTGGTAGTCATAGTCAGGCACCGGCAGTAGTGGATGTGCCATCAGAAAATGCTTCTGGTGCTCCCACTGGTAAAGAGATTACGGCGGCACTTGAAGCTATGGGGTATGACCATTCTTTAGCTTCAAGTATCAGTAATGGTGGTGACAATCTATCCTGGAGGTGGGAATAGCTAAGTATTATACCTTCAGTCCAGCAGTTTGTCCTCACATATATTTTGGAAGGAGATGAAAAGTCAAATCGGAATTTTGATAACTAATATTTATAAAAAATGAGTATTCAGTATCACTTTCTCACCCGTGTTTACTTGACTTATCCGTTGGTCACTTTTGGTCACCATTTCACGTCTCTATTGATACTGGAGTGATGAGATGATTTACCAAACAGTACAATAACCAAGAGTTATGACACATAGTAAACAAAAAGGGTGTCACGGGTCTGGGTACAAAGTAAAAAGCTAAGTAGTTTGATTACAAACACTTAGCTTTTTATTGTTTTATAAATGTTCCCAATTGGGGCTCAGTAGGAAAAAGGTGGGGATTTCCTATGCTTCCTCCTAGTTCTCCTAAGAAAACTATAAAAAATTATTGCTGTCCGGTAAAACTTAAATAGCCTATAAATCCTTGCGGAATTGCCTTTATATAGGTAATTCCGCATTCTTTTTTGAAATCCAAGCCCCCTAATCAAATAAATCAAGTTCTTTTGGTGGTGCATTTGCCTTT
>JALFSW010000018.1 GCA_022779305.1 Prevotella sp.
AATACAGAAAATTTCTATAACTTTGTCCTTGGTAATCATCGCTTATATTGTTTGTAACTTGTTGATTTTCACCTATAAAGATACAAAATATTAGTGAGATTACCAACTTTTACAAGGATTTTCTTATCCCGAACTCGCGTAAAGATATGCTCTATGAACCTCCTTATGCAGGAGTGCTGGGCGAAGGTGGCTACTCTTGGCAAAATTGTATTGATATGGAGAATAAAGGCTTTGAAATGGCTATTGGTTGGCGCGACCGCCTTCATAACGGAATTAGCTACAATGTTGATCTCAATGGGTCTTTCTATGCGAACAAGATTACATCATTGCCCGAAGCAATTTATTACACTTTCGGTGGAGGTATGCCAGGACAAAGTGTTGTCGGTCAGCCTTTTGGCTCTTGGATGGGTTATAAAACCGATGGTGTGTTCCATACCCAACAAGAAGTAGATGATTATAAAAAGACTTATGCAGTGGAAATAGGTGCACCTGGTGTTGGGCGTATTAAATACGTAGATGTCAATAATGACGGAAAAATCAATACATCCGACCAGACATGGCTTGGTAGTGATCGACCAAAATTCTCATGGGGGTTAAACCTTGGGGCTGCATGGAAAGGATTTGATTTGAGTTTGTTCTTTAATGGTATGTTTCGGAAGGCTTGGAACAATTCTAAATACTATACAGACTTGTTCCAATGTTGGAATGGTAACCACTCTACACGATTGCTTGATGCGATGAATGCATGGAAGAATTATGAAGAAACGGGCTATTATAATAGTGAAACGCCAGCCTTGACAACCATTGATAGCAACAATGAAGCACGTGGTTCTGAGTTCTATATTGAAAATGGTAATTTTTTGAAACTGAAAACAATGACCTTTGGTTATACACTGCCAAACCATCTTTTATCTAAGATGCGTTTAAGCAATGCACGTGTTTACTTCCAAATGCAAAATGTCTTCACAATTACGAAGTATACTGGTGCCGATCCTGAAGGTTTAGGCTATGCTTATCCTATGCCACGAACTTTTACATTCGGTTTAAATTTGGGTTTTTAATGATGTATAGCAACAATAAGATTTTTAAGATTAAAGCAAGATGAAACTAAAAAATATAGCAACACTTTTTGCAGCTGGATTTTTGATGATGAGCTGTAGTGAAGATTCGTTTCTTGATAATAAGCCTCAAGGAGTGCTTACAGATGATGTTATTCAACAAGGTAAACAGGTGGAGTTATTGACCAATGCTGCTTATGCTGCCCTCATGGGTCCCAACCCACAAGATTGGAGTGTTTGGAATTATCCTGTTACGAATTGGAGCTATGGTTCAGTTCGTGCCGATGATGCCTATAAAGGTGGTGGCGGAACAGGAGATAATGGAGACATTCATCGTATGGAGGTTTCAGATGTTGATGCAACAAATGGCAATATAGATGGAAAGTGGTATCATCTTTACACCAGTGTGCAGCGTTGTAATTCTGCGCTTCGGATGCTGGAAAGCATTACCGATGCAGAACTTACAGACAGAAAAGTTCAAATTGCAGAAATGAAAGTATTGCGGGGACATTACTACTTTGAACTCAGCCGTCTTTTTAACCGTATTGTCTATTTCGATGAAAACTATACAGGCAACATTGGCAATCTCTCTAATGTGGAATTTTCACGTGATGAAATCCTTGAAAAGATTTCAAAAGATATGGAAGAGGCAGCGAAAGTTTTGCCTGAGACGCAACCCCAAGTAGGTCGCATCAATCGGTATATGGCTACTGCCTATGTGGCTAAAGTAAATCTTTATCGTGCCTATAAACAAGATCCTGCAACTCATAAGATTACAAGCATCGAGCCTACCATTCTCCAAAAGGTGGTTAGCGCATGCGATGTGCTTATCAATAGTGGAAAGTATGCCCTTTTGGAAAACTTTCAAGATCTAGATAAAGTTTCTACGGGCGACAACAGCAAGGAAGCAGTCTTTCAGGTGCAATATTCAATGAATGATGGTAGTGGGTCGGCAGGACGTGTGAATTGGAGTAATCTCCTTAACGCACCACAAGGTCCTTATAGCGGTGATGGATTTTTCCTTCCTTCGCAAGACCTCATTGATGCTTATCAAACAGATGCAAATGGTTTGCCCGCTTTCAATACGTATTATCAACAACATTTTGATGTGTGGAATGCGGCTTTAGGAAAGACAGAAAACACAACTCACAATGTTGATCCTCGTGTTGATTTCATTGTCGGGCGTCCAGGTATTACATGGAAAACGTATAAAAAATCACCTTTCCAAAACACATGGGTTCGCGACCAAGCTACTTATGGACAACATGCTTGTAAACGCTTCTTTGTTTCGCCTGAAAGTGATGAGATGTTCAAAGGGTGGCCATGGGGAGCAAGTGCACTCAATTGGAACATCATCAGTTATGGCGACATCCTCCTTTGGAAAGCAGAAGCATTGATAGAGATGAATCAAAATCTTGACCAAGCCAGACAATTGATCAATCAGGTGCGCAACCGTGCTGCAAACAATACCTATTGGGTGAAAGACTTCAATGCCCCTACAAAGTATGCTGCCAATTATAAAATATCGCTCTACCCAAGTGCTGGATGGACGCAAGATTATGCACGGGAAGCATTGCGCTTTGAAATGCGTTTGGAGAATGCAATGCGTGGCGAACGCTTTTTCGACCTTGTGCGTTGGGGCATTGCGGCTAAAACGATGAATGCCTACTACGCTAGAGAGAAAGCAACACGCACCTACTATAGCAATGCGTCTTTCACGGCGAGCAAGCATGAATATTTCCCGATTACCATCACGCAGTATAATCTATCAAACGGATCTTATACGCAAAACCCTGGTTATGGGTCTTTTAAATAATCCATTCATTCCACATAAAATTTATGAAAAAGATAACTATTTTTATCGCAGGTTTGTTCTGCCACGCCATGCTTATTTTTGCACAAGTTGATGGTGTGCTGAATCCACAATATCTTAGTGACAATCATGCTATTGTGCAGGTTGCTACTTCTCATCGTTACATTCTTCTGCCTGTAGAAGAAAAAGAAGAAGTTACTGAACTGCGCGTGCATCAGAACAACCATTGTGTGAAATCCATTCAGATAAAATTGGCGATAGGTAAGCCAGATTATTATGTGCCATTAGATTTGAATGAATTAGACAGGAGTCACCCTATTTTCTTTGATATTGTTTTCAGTGGCAATCGTCGCTCTTCAGGAAATATTGAATCCTTTGCTTGTTGGAAAACTATGAAAGTTTCTGACACATTTGATACGACAAACAGCGAACAATATCGCCCTCTTTATCATCACACTCCCACATGGGGGTGGATGAACGATCCAAATGGAATGTTCTTTAAAGATGGTGTTTGGCATTTATATTTCCAGTATAATCCTTATGGTTCATTGTGGGGCAATTTGACGTGGGGACATTCAACGAGCACGGATCTGGTTCATTGGACTTATGAAGGCGAAGCCATGAAGCCTGATGCGTGGGGAATGATCTTTAGTGGTTCTTCGATTGTAGACCATCAGAATGTGGCAGGCTATGGAAAGGATGCCATTATCGCATTCTACACAGCCGCTCGAGAAAATCAAACACAGTGTATGGCATATAGCACCGATGGCGGAAAAACATTTACAAAATCGCCAGCTAATCCAATTGTTACAGCTAAAGTTCCTGATTTTCGCGATCCGCATGTATTCTATGCGTCCGACTTTGAGAAATATTATATGATTCTTGCAGCTGGACAGCAAATGAATATCTATTCTTCCGATAATTTGAAAGATTGGGTGTTTGAGAGTGCTTTTGGTGAAAGCTATGGTTGTCATGATGGTGTTTGGGAGTGTCCAGACTTGATGAAAATGAAAAATGGTAAGTGGGTTTTGCTTTGCAACATCAATCCTGGTGGTCCTTTTGGAGGAAGTGCAACACAGTATTTTGTGGGTACTTTCGATGGACATAAGTTTACTTGTGAAAGCAAGCCTTCTGTAACCAAATGGATGGATTACGGAAAAGACCATTATGCAACGGTTACTTTCGACAATGCTCCAAATGGGCGACATGTTGCCATAGCTTGGATGAGTAATTGGGAATATGCTACGCTTGTTCCTACAATGCAATTCCGTTCTGCTAATTCTATTCCTCGCGATCTTGAATTGTTTGAAGATGGAGACGAAACCTATCTTAGCGTGGTTCCTTCTCCAGAGATGCTTGCTGTGCGTGGAAAGCGTCTTAAACGTCCTACGGAGGCTTGTGAAATAGTTGTACGCAATTTGTCAGATGATGCTATGATTACCTTGCGCAACTCAAAAGGCGAACAAGTAATGATGAAGTATGATGCTGAAAAACAAACCTTTGCGATGGATCGTACAAAGAGTGGTCTTGTGGACTTCTCGGAAGCCTTTGCTACCGTAACCATAGCACCCACACGTGGAAAGCTATCATCTCTCCGAATCTTCGTAGATCGCTCAAGTATTGAGGCATTTGATGTTGATGGAAAAATGGCTATGACCAATCTTGTTTTCCCTTCAGAACCCTATAACGAGTTGATCGTAAAAGGTGGGAAAGCAACAATTTATGAAATAAGGCATTAATCTTACGCTTTTTTCTCTCTAAAGCACAATAGCAAACAAGAAAAATCTACCTGCTTCAGATTCATTCTTGTTGCTATTGTGCTTTTATTATACAAATTCTTTTAAGTTCTTGAATATAAGTCACTTATGATTTATTTAAAAACTAAATTTCAAGCGTTTTTTAGTTGCCATGCAAGTGAGCCTTAGTTGTGCTGTAACTGAGGTACACTTAGTGCGCAGCTGAGGCTCATTTGAAAAGCAAGTATAAGATACTTATGGAAAGACTGAATTCTATTGTATGTGGATAATGGAGTCAAAAATGAGATTAGTTTTGTTGTTTCATTATTTTTGTCTATATTTGCACAACTAAAATTCTATATGGTGCAAGCGCATGAGAGTATTCATCCGACGTTGTCTATTTTTTGTTATGCTTTTGTTATCAGCTTTTCAAATGAGCTGTACGGATGCTGATAACTACCAATGGCGCATTGGTGTTTCGCAATGTGTGGGAGGAAAATGGCGAGAAAAAGTCAATCAGGAAATGTTTGCTGCCCAACATTTGTTTAAGAATGAAGTTAAGGTAGACATTGTTTCTGCCGATAATAATTCGTTACGGCAAGTGAAGCAAATTGATAGTTTAGTGGCTTCTGGAGTTGATTTGCTGGTAATTGCACCGAATACTTATGATGAGATTTCTCCAGCTATTGAGCGTGCGCTTAAGGCCGGCATACCTGTGATTCTCTTTGATAGGAAAGCTGATGGTGGAAATTACACTGCTTATATTGGTGGTGATAATACAGAGGCGGGAAAAGCAATGGCGCATTATGCCGTTTCGCTGCTTCATGAGCGGGCGTATGATCATCGTCCTCGCATATTGGAGATAACAGGTGGGAAAGTTTCTTCGCCTGCGCGTGATCGGCATGCGGGTTTCTTTAATGTTATGCAACAAAACAAAGCCATTGATTACGCTTTTATTGACACCGACTGGTCTTCCGGAGCTGTCTATGCTACAATGAAGCAATGGCTGAAAACCCATCCTGTTCCCGATATAGTTTTCTGTCATAGCGATCTTGCTGCTTTTCATGCTCGGCGTGCAGCCGAAGAGCTTCATATGGAAAGAAGCATTCGTTTTCTTGGGATTGATGGACTTTCAGATCCAGGGGAGGGTATAGATGCCGTGAAAAGAGGTTTGTTGGCAGGTACTTATATTTATCCTACGCATGGGGCGCAAATCATACGCCTTGCACTTGATATTCTGCAAAAGAAGCCTTTTCAGCGAACAACGATTATGAAGAGCGTAATTGTTACTCCCGATAATGCTCCAATACTGATGCAAAGTAGTATGGAACTGCAGAGACAAACCACCGACTTGCTCACTTTGCAAGAAAAATTAGAGAGCTATTCTATTTTGTATCACAACCAAAAGCAAGTGAGTTTTATCGCCTTTGCTGCCGTTTTTTTGCTTGTCGTAGCACTTGTTTTAATTTGGCGAGCCGTTATTCAGTTGAGGAAGACTGGACGAAAAATGAAACAACTTAATCAAGAACAAACACATTTTTACACCAATGCACGCCATCAGTTACGCACACCCCTCACGCTCATAGAAGGACCGTTGAAAAAACTTGCCAAAAGTGAGGCTGTGAAAGGAGACGTGCGTCAGCTTATAGAGATTTTGCAGCGCAATGTGGAGCAATTGAGTCGTATCGTCTATGATGTGCTGAATTTTCAGAAAGAAACACTTTCGCTTGTAGACGATAATTCTTCATCAGATTCCTTGGCTTATGAGATAATGACTGCGTCTGTTCAGCGAGGTAGAGTAGGCTTGCTAAAAAGGAATGAGGAAGGACTTCTTTCGCTACTTATAGTAGATGATAACGATGACATGCGTCGGTATCTTTGCACGCTTCTTAGTGATCAGTATTACATTATTGAGGCTTCGGATGGTGAGAGTGGTTTGCGCTTGGCAAAGGAGAGTGTTCCTAACTTGATAGTTTCAGATGTGATGATGCCTATAATGGATGGTTTAGAGTTTTGCCAGAAAATTAAAGAAAATGAAGTAACGAGCCATATTCCTGTCATTCTTTTGACAGCGAGGAGCACGGAGGAACAACAAATGGAGGGGATAGAATCTGGAGCTGATGCTTATATGGTTAAACCATTCAATGCAGAGATGCTTTTGCTTCAGATTGAAAATCTTCTTGCGTCAAGACGAAAATTGCGTTTGTTTTTCAATGGACAAACAGCGAAAGAAGACTTGAATGAAGATGTGTTGAAACCAAATGATAGGAAGTTTATCGACACGCTAAAACTCACGATAAAGAAACGAATGAGCGATAGCAGTCTGAAAATGGACGAATTGGGGGCAGAGTTAGGAATGAGTCGTGTTCAACTCTATCGAAAAGTAAAGGCGCTCACAGGACTTTCGCCCGTGGAATTGTTACGAGAGATGAGGTTAGAGCGAGCTTATAAACTTTTAGAAACCACAGAACGCTCGGTGTCGCAAGTGGGCTATGACGTGGGATTTGGTTCGCCTAGCTATTTTTCATCATGCTTTAAAAAACAATTTGGTATCTATCCCACAGAAATGAGACGTTGATGGAAAGTGAAAGTATGAAAAATCCGTTCAATTTCATTTAGTCGTTCTTTCAGCATGGCAATGTAAAATTGCGTTCTGCATTTTTCCACCAGCTCATTTGGCTTAACAGAAACTTTCTAAAATTTCAAGAACGGATTTTTCTGTATAAACTATCAGTTTCTAAAGAATGGTAAGACTTTTACATTATGCCATCTGCGCGCAGTTTTTCTTGCCATTTCCAGGCTGTTCGCAACACTTCTTCTAATGGTGTGTCGGCTCTCCAGCCCAACACTTTGTTGGCTTTCGTACAATCGCCCCATATTTTTTCTATGTCGCCTTCACGTCGTGGTCCAAACTTCCAATTGAGTTTCACACCCGTAGCACGTTCAAATGTGTTGACAATCTCAAGTGTAGAGTTTCCTTGACCTGTTCCTATGTTGAAGTATTCGATAGCGTCTGCATTTGCTTCAAGTACGCGTGTCATAGCTGCCACGTGGGCTTTGGCAAGATCAACTACATAGATGTAATCTCGAATACAGCTGCCATCTTCTGTGTTGTAATCGTTTCCAAAGATGGTTAGTTGTTCGCGAATGCCCATTGCGGTTTGTGTTACGAAAGGAATGAGGTTATTGGGTACGCCATTGGGGAGTTCTCCAATGTGTGCACTTGGATGTGCACCGATGGGATTGAAATAGCGTAAAACGATGCTTTTGATGTTTACACCGCTGTGGATATAGTCGTAGATAATTTGTTCGTTGATTTCTTTAGTGTTTCCGTAAGGCGAAGTTGCTTTTTGGTGAGGTGCATCTTCGGTTACAGGAAGATTTTCGGGTTTGGGTTGTCCGTAAACCGTGCAAGAGCTTGAGAAAATAATCCCTTTCACACCATATTTAGGCATGAGTTCAAGGAGGTTGATGAGCGAAACAACGTTGTTTCGGTAATACATAAGTGGTTTTTCTACGCTTTCTCCAACAGCCTTAGAGGCGGCGAAGTGAATGATGCCCTCAATGTTCGGATATTTTTGGAAAACAGCCTCTGTGGCTTCCTTGTTCTCAAGGTCTACTTTTTCAAAGGCAGGGCGTATGCCTGTTATTTTTTCAATGCCGTCGAGTACCTCTATTTTTGAGTTTGAAAGATTATCTACAATTACTACATTGTAGCCCGCTTCTTGCAGTTCAACGGTTGTGTGTGAGCCTATGAAGCCAGTTCCACCTGTAACTAAAATCGTTTGTTTCATCTCGTTTCTTTAAATTTATTGTCGGTTGTTATTCTGTCGATGAAGGTAAATTGTGAAGTGTTTACTGATAGTGTAATTCGCAAATATACCTTTTTCTTCTTCGCTTATGGTCTGCAAATATACATAAAATTTGTTGATTACAGATAGATAATGCGTAAAATGATATTTCACCTTTATAAATATGAGGCAATATCTATATCGAATCTGTCATAGGAAGTGAATGCAAAATTTGGATTTCTCCTTCTTTTAATGTACCTTTGCAAATATGATAGATACATCAGCTTTTCAAGGTAAGACGGCAAAGTATTACACATTGGGTTGCAAACTCAATTTTTCTGAAACAAGCACGTTTGCTCGCACGCTGCAAAGTATGGGTGTGAGAGAAGCAAAGAAAGACGAAATGGCAGATATTTGCTTGATCAATACGTGTTCGGTTACAGAAGTTGCCGACCATAAATGCAGACAAGCCATTAATCGGATGGTGCGCCAAAATCCAGGAGCATTTGTTATTGTTACAGGATGTTACGCACAGTTGGAGACCGAGAAAGTGGCAAAGATGATAGGGGTAGACCTTGTTTTGGGAAGCAACGAAAAAGCCGATCTCATTCAGTACTTAAGTGATGCTTGGAATCGGGTAAAGGGTGAGGATGCGGGCGCATCGGTCTATCATTCTGTGAAGACAAAAGATATCAAGAAGTTTCAACCCAGTTGTTCAAAAGGTAACCGAACACGATATTTCCTAAAAGTTCAGGATGGGTGTAATTATTTCTGCACTTATTGCACAATTCCTTTTGCTCGTGGATTCTCCAGAAATCCAGACATACGTTCTTTGGTGGCTCAAGCTGAAGAAGCTGCGGCCGAAGGCGGAAAAGAAATAGTTCTCACGGGTGTAAATATTGGCGACTTTGGGACATCGACGGGTGAGAAATTCATCGACCTTGTGAAGGCATTGGATCAAGTCTCAGGCATAGAACGATTTAGGATCAGCTCTTTAGAACCCGACTTAATAGATGATGAACTGATAGAATATTGCGCTGTTTCACGTGCATTTATGCCACATTTTCATATTCCATTGCAAAGTGGGTCTGACGAAGTGCTTAAATTGATGCACCGCCGTTATGACACGGCTCTTTTTGCCCACAAAGTGAAGTTGATCAAAAAGAAAATTCCAAATGCTTTTATTGGTGTTGATGTGATGGTGGGATGCAGGGGAGAAACACCCGAATATTTCCAAAATTGCTATGATTTTGTTTCAGGATTGCCCATTACGCAGCTCCATGTTTTTCCTTATTCAGAACGCCCAGGGACGGCTGCATTATCGATACCCTATGTTGTGGATGATCGAGAAAAGAAGCGTAGGGCGCAAGCATTGTTGCGACTTTCCGACCAGATGACAACCGACTTTTATGTAGCCCATATCGGAACGGAGGCTGAAGTGCTTTTTGAGAAAGCTGTGCGTGGAAAAGCAATGCACGGATTTACGAAGAATTACATCCGTGTGGAGCTTTCGCCCCTTCAAGTGCGAGAAGAATATGACAACCAGATTATGAAGGTGAGACTGATGGGCTTTAATTTTGATAAATCGGCATTGAAAGTGGAACTCCTATGAAAGTAGCGATTGTTATTTTGAACTGGAACGGAAGGCAGATGATGGAGCAATATTTGCCTTCTGTCGTTCGCTATTCGGCTGATGCAGAAATCATTGTTGCCGACAATTCCTCTACGGATGATTCGATAGCGTGGTTAGCGTCAAATTATCCGCAAATAAGTGTTATTCGCTTGGAAGATAATTACGGTTTTGCTGGTGGTTATAACAGGGCGTTGGCGCAAGTGGATAGTGAATACTATTTATTGCTCAACAGTGATGTAGAAGTAACCGAAGGTTGGCTTTCTCCGCTAATGGCGGCTATGGAACAATATAAGGAAGTTGTGGCTTGTCAACCGAAATTGCTATCTTATGTGGAGAAAGATAAATTTGAATATGCTGGTGGGGCAGGGGGGCATCTTGATCGTTATGGTTATCCGTTCTGTCGAGGGCGTATTTTTGATAGCATGGAGCAAGACAAAGGACAATATAACGAACCTGAAGAAATCTTTTGGGCTACGGGGGCATGTTTGCTCATACGTTCTGCCGCATTTTGGAAGGTTGGCGGCTTTGATGAACGTTTTTTTGCACACAATGAAGAAATTGACCTTTGTTGGCGTTTGCAGCAAGCGGGTGGACGCATTTTTTGCTTCCCAGAAAGTCATGTTTATCATCTTGGTGGTGGCACCTTGTCTGCATCTAATCCTCGGAAAACTTTTCTGAACTTTCGCAATAATCTTACGATGCTTTGGAAAAATCTCCCACAAAGAGAGTTGCGTAAGGTGATGCGCATACGTTTCTTTTTGGATCATATTGCAGCCCTAAAGACTTTGCTATTGGATGGAAATCTGAAAGAGGCACAAGCTATTCTTGCGGGTAGAAGAGCTTTTAAGGCATGGCGAAATGACTTTATTATCGAGAGACGTCACATCGAAAGTAAAGAAAATCAAGGTGTAAGGGATATGCGCAAATCTTATTCTGTGCTTTGGAAATATTATGTGGAAAAGCGTCATACGTATAAAGAATTGTAATAAAATTATTGTGTTTTAGTACTTTTTTAGGAATGGTGCAAAAAAATTATGATTTTTTGAGAAATAATTTTCTTGTTTGCACGTTTTTTATTAGCTTTGCATCATAAATAATTTAAGAAACTCAAAGAAATTAAGAAGTGAAAGGTTTGTTTTCTATACTGATTTTATTGTCGATAATTTGCGTCGGTTGTCAATTCAAGATGCCTGCAAACAATAAGGAAGAGGCAGATGAAGGTCTTTTCATAGAGCGATATGATCGTTTGGAATATCGTTACCTCACTACTGGCGATTTCTCGGCATTGCAAGAAATGAACACAGAATATCCGTTGGAAACCCGAACGCTTCTTGAAGAGGTGATTAAATTAGGGGAAGCTACTTCACCAGATATTAATTCAAGATTTCTTAAGTTCTATCAAGACACCACACTTCAGGCACTCATATCAGCTGTGGAAGCCGAATATGCCAATATGGATGACCTTAACCATGAGCTCAATAGAGCTTTTAAACGGCTCAAGAAAGCCTTGCCCGATATTGTTGCACCGCGGGTTTATGCGCAGATTTCAGCCCTCGACCAAAGCATTGTTGTGGGCAATGAGGCAATCGGTATTTCGCTTGACAAGTATTTAGGCGAAGACTACCCGTTGTATAAAAAATATTACTCTCTCGATCAACGCAAACAAATGACGAGAGCATATATCATATCAGATTGTCTTTCTTTTTATTTAATGAGCATTTATCCTTTAAATAACTTTGATACACGCCCGCAATTAGAACGAGATCTGCATGTAGCAAAGATACAATGGGTTGTGAATAAGGTGCTTTCACGTCATAATTTCAGGTCAAAATATATTGATGCGGTCGAAAAATATATGAAAAATAATCCAAATACCAATTACGAAGAACTGTTTAGAATGACCGATTTTGACGCCTTTGAGGTTGTTTAAGGACTTTAATAAATCCGCCTGTTTCCATTCTTTAACCCAATTTGAAGTTAAAAATAAAAGAAAAAGGATACCCTAACGGTCTAATGACCGATTTGGTTTTAATCACACACCCGCTATTTGTTTTTTAACCGTTTATTCAAGAGGTTTGTGAACTCATAATTCTTTATGCCCCACTTCGGAGCAACCAATAATTCTGGTGGACTTTGGCTCACAAATCGTTCTAAGACGAGATCCTTTCTCAACAACTGTATGTATTTCGCAATCAGACTGATATATTCCTCTACTGAATATAAATGGAATGGTTCTTTTTCATACATTGCTGCTAATTTCGTTCCACGAATGATTTGTAGTTGATGTATTTTCAGAATAGAGAGCGGTAAAGAGGAAATGATAGGTGCTTGTCGCAGACTTTCGTTTTCATCCTCTCCGGGAAGACCAATGATGATATGACCGCCTGTAATGATTTTTCGTTTAGAAGTTTCTTCAATGGCTTTCTTTGTGCAAGCAAAATCATGTCCACGGTTGATGAGCCGAAGTGTAGCATCGTTACAACTCTCTATTCCGTATTCAACTATGAGGAATGTTTGCCGATTGAGTTCTTCAAGATAATCTAATAACTCAGTGCTAACGCAATCTGGACGAGTACCAATGACAAGTCCCACAACGTCTTCCACTTGCAGTGCTTCTTCATACATCGACTTTAATACTTCAACGTCTTCATACGTATTTGTATATGCTTGGAAGTAAGCCAAATATTTCATATCTGGATATTTCTTTGCAAAAAACTGTTTACCGTCTTCAAGTTGTTGGGTGATGGTTTTATGCGAACCACAATAGGCAGGGTTAAAAGTTCTGTTATCGCAAAAAATACACCCTCCCTTACCAATTCTTCCATCGCGGTTGGGACAAGTGAAACCTGCATCAATCGAAATTTTTTGCACCCTAAAAGGGAATTGCTTGCGTATCCAACTCCCAAAATCATTGTAATATTGTTCCATTAGTGTTGCAAAATTAATGATTATTTTGTATTTTTGCCGCATTAAATCAATGAAATATGAAAAAGATATTCTTTATGTGTGCAGCATTCCTTACCATGGCAGCGCAGGTGTTTGCTGGAGACAAATTAACGTTAGAAGAAATAACCAACAATTCGCTTGGTGCGCAAACCATTTCAGGGATTAATCCTTTGAAAGGAACATCAGAATATGCAAGCATCTCAAAAGACAACACAAGAATTGTGAAGTATTCATTTAAGACTGGAAAAACAACAGGAGATTTGTTTGATACAAAGGCTTTTGCAGATCTTGGAATAAACGAAATCGACGATTATCTCATTTCTGACAATGGTCAGTTGATGCTCATACAGACCAATACAGAGAAAATTTATAGACGCTCTTTCAAGGCTGATTTCTATTTGTATAATGTGAAAGACAAATCGATTAAACTTCTTTCCGAGGGAGGGAAACTGCAAATTCCAACTTTTTCGCCCGATGGAAAGCATATAGCTTTTGTACGCAATAATAATATTTATATTACTGACGGAACGCAAGAACGACAGATAACTACCGATGGGGCATTTAATAAAATCATCAATGGTGTTCCCGATTGGGTTTACGAGGAAGAGTTCGGTTTTAACAACGCCTTGGCATGGGGAGCAGATGGTGCAACATTGAGTTGGATTAAGTTCGATGAAACGAATGTGAAAACCTACACAATGCAGTTTTTTAAAGGCGACAAACCTTCTTTCTCTGCATACGATACCTATCCAGGGGAATATTCCTACAAATACCCTAAGGCAGGAGAAGAAAATGCAAAGGTTTCTGTTTGGTCTTATAACCTCAATAACAATCAAACCATTACCTATCAACTTCCTTTAGACAAAGATGGATATATACCTAGAGTGATGCCTACAAGTGTGGAAAACAATGTGATTATCTACACAATGAATCGCCACCAAGATCTTTTACAGCTCTATGCTGCAAATCCATTAACGGGCGATTGCCAATTGATCATCAAGGAAAACGTTCCCAAATATGTGAAAGAGGAGGTTGTTAGCGGCATTCGAATTATGAAAAACAAAATTCTCTTTCCTTCGGATAGAGATGGGTATATGCATCTTTATTTATATAACATAGATGGAACATTCGTCAGACAAATTGAGCAGGGAAAATATGATGTAACCAGAGTGTATGGATATGATGAGAAAACAGGTAGTACCTATTTTCAAGCTGCCATTCAATCGCCTACACAGCGCGACATCTATGTTGCCGATAAGGACGGAAAAGTGGTGCGTTTGTCGAATAAGGATGGATGGAATATTGCTACATTTTCAGGCGATTACAGGTATTTCTTAAACAATTGGAGTAACCTTAACAATCCCTATGAATATGCTATATGTGACAATAAAGGAAAACTTATTCGCAAGGTGTTAGATAACAGCGAACTCATTGCCAAGCGGGCGAATTATGAGTTGGCAACGAGAGAACTTTTTAAGTTTACTACATCAGATGGTGTAGAACTCAATGGATGGATAGCTAAACCGCAAAACTTTGATGCAAACAAGAAGTATCCAGTTATTTTCCATCAATACAGTGGTCCAGGTAGTCAGCAAGTAACTGATAGTTGGGCGGCTGGTTCTATGGGGAACGGCGGTCTTTATGATTCTTATTTGACACAACAAGGCTTTATTGTTGTTTGTGTTGATGGACGCGGGACAGGCGCACGAGGGGCAGAATTTGAGAAATGCACCTATCTTCGCCTCGGAGAATTGGAATCTAACGATCAAGTAGAGGCTGCCTTGTGGATAGCCAAGCAACCTTATGTAGACAAGGAACGCATCGGTATATGGGGATGGAGCTTTGGCGGTTTCAACACATTAATGTCGATGAGCGATGAACGAGCTATTTTTAAGGCTGGTGTATCGATAGCTCCACCCACAAATTGGCGTTTCTACGACACCGTTTATACGGAACGCTATATGCGCACACCGAAAGAAAACGCTGAAGGCTACGCCATTAATCCCATTAATAGAGCCGAAAAACTTTCAGGTCGATTACTCATCTGTCATGGTTTAGCCGATGATAATGTTCATATTCAGAACATTTTTGAATATTCAGAGGCTTTGGTTCAAGCCAATAAGGATTTCAAGGAGATGATTTACACGAACAGAAATCATGGTATTTATGGTGGAAAAACACGTGAACATCTTTTGCGACAAGTTGCAAATTGGTTCATTGAAAATCTGTAAAAAGTTGGTGGCTGAATTAAGACATATTTTACCTATCTGATAGGTTTATCATCTATGACAATCGCCTAAGTGAGTAATCTTTTTTGAACGTTTGCAAAGACAATAACGTTACTGTATCAAAATAAATATTTCTCAGATGAAATCAAAGATTGTTCTTTTTTACAAACTCATTCAAAACTTTCTGCAGGCATTGTGTAAGACCTATCGTGAAGCATTGGTAAAACCATATAGCTATGCACCATTAAAGAGCTATGAGAAATCTCATTGTCTTAATTGTAATGCAGATTTTCATGGACGCTTTTGCCCATATTGTGGGCAGAGTGCTGCCACAAAACGATTCAAATGGCAATCAATGGGACACATTTTTTTGCAACTTTTCGGATGGGCAGACCGTAGCGTGCCACGTACACTTTGGCATCTCATTTATCGACCTGGTTATATGATTGGTGATTATCTCTTTGGACGGCGTATGCCCTACTTTCCGCCAATCAAACTTCTCTTTGTACTTGCTACATCGGTAGCAATTCTTTCGAGTATAACGCCCAAGAATGCAGATGTCCAAGATTTTTCTGTTGTCTTGAATAATGATTCTACAAAGGTAGATAGAACAAATACGCTTTCATCTGAAATACCGAATGAAGGGACATTTTCTGAAAAAGACATGCAAAAGCTGCATCGCATCGGTACAACCTACATCGATTGGGCGCGTAATCATAAAGCCTTTGAACTGTTATTCATCCATACCTTTCTTGCACTCATTAGTTGGCGTATCTTTCGTAAGACCAAGCGCAATGCCTATTTAACACTTCCCGAACATTTCTATGTACAGATTTATCTTGCTTGCCAACTTTTGTTTCTGCGATTACTTTATTCGCTCTTTACTTTCTCCCATGTGGCTTTAGAAGATACCTATGGACTTCCTGAGTGGTTTGTTTTCCTCGTTCTCCTTTATGACTATCAACAACTTTTTGGAGAAAAGTGGAAAGGGATGCTTTGGCGAACATTTCTCTTCTTTATTTGTATCTTCTTGCTTATGTGTATACTTATTTTTGGCATTGGATTCAGTATTGGAAGTGAGGTGGTTTAGCTATGAAAGAGCAAGGATAATTCCAACAGGAGTGTCCTTGCTATAATGCTCAAATCCTAATATCGGCATTATTACGGTAGAGGGAAACGAATGCCGAAACTCATATTGACATTGTTATTCAGAATACAAACTAACTGCCTTCAATATCTTTTGTTATGGATTTGATTATTTTCTTCAAAATAAGAAGAATAAAAGAGAAATTTGTTTTTGAGAGAGGTAAATGAGAAGAAAAATAGAGGAAAATCTCATTTCTTTTGTTCTATTATCGAAATATTTGTATATTTGCAAGAAAAAGAGGCAGTTCTCTAATTGCAGACTCGCCAGAATCGTGTTTTCTCCATTCTATGCTTTGTCACCGAGAAAGGAAAACTTCAACGCTGTAACGAGCATAGCAATTATCACTGCTCTCTTTATGTCTGCAAAGATAAAACAATTTAGGTTATCTGGCAATACTCATTGTTTGGTATTCTTAAATACCTATAAATGATGATTGCAGGAATAGATATTTTTTTGTTACTTTGCAGAATGACTCTTAAATAAATACGAACAAGATGAAAAATCAAAAAATGTATGAAGCTGATGATAAGATGATTCATCTCATCAGCGATAATTACGATTTGCTTCAGGCACTTGGCAGTTTCGGAATTAGTCTTGGTTTCGGAGATAAAACAGTTAGAGAGGTCTGCGAAGGGCAAAATGTTGATACATATACTTTCCTTGCCATAGTAAACTTTAGCATAAACGGGTATAAAGAATTTGATGATGCTGATCGCTTGTCGATATCTACTTTGGTGCAATATCTTCGAGCAAGTCACACCTATTATATAGATTTTCAGTTGCCATTTATCCGCAAAAAACTTGTCGATTCATTAGATGAAAAAGATAATTTGGCGCGTCTTATCTTGAAACTCTATGATGAATATGCACACGACATCCGTAATCACATGAAGTATGAGGAAAAAATGGTTTTCCCTTATGTTGATTCTCTGTTGTCAGGGCAAGCCAGCGATACTTACGATATAGAAACTTTTTCAAAAAACCATACACAAACCGATGTAAAACTAAGGGAACTGAAAAACATCATCATTAAATATCTGCCTTCCGATACGCAACGGAATAGCCAATTGACAGCTACACTTTATGACATTTATAATTGCGAAGCGTGGTTGGATCAGCACGCAAAGGTGGAAGAAGAAATCTTCATCCCTGTCATTCGTCATTTGGAAATGAAGAGCAAACAGAATGATGTGAGTGTCAAAATTTCAAGTATGTTGAGTAAGAATACTGAAGCAACAGAGACACTAAGCGAAAGAGAGAAGGATGTTATAGTAGCCGTGGTTCAGGGAATGACCAATAAAGAAATTGCAAACCACCTTTGTATCTCTACCAATACAGTCATTACGCACCGCAGAAACATTGCTCGGAAATTACAGATACATTCTCCTGCGGGTTTAACTATTTATGCGATTGTCAATAATTTGGTTGACATTAGTAGCGTGAATTTATAATCTTGCGCAATTAGTTTAGCCTATGGAGAAAATCGATATAAAACCAATGGGAAAGATGCAGATGATGGGCATACGTCCAAAAGTGGCTATCATTGACACAAATATGCTTTCAGTTTTAGGACTGAAAGCTATTTTAAAGAATGTGATGCCCATTATAGAAATAGAAACTTTTACATCATTCGATGATTTTTTTGCAACAGAACCAGATAGTTTCTTTCATTATTTCGTCGCTCAAACCGTTCTCTTAGAAAATATTCGTTATTTTAATGAGCGAAGTTCAAAAGCGATCGTACTCACAAGTTCAAAAGATCCAGACGCACAGCTTACTGGTTTTCATAGCTTCTGTGTCAATGTTTCAGAAGAAGAGTTGCTGAAAGAAATCCTTAAAGTTGTTCAAATTGGTCATGCTGGTGGAAAACATCTCCCCGTGATGCCGCAAGTTTTGAAGAAAAAAATATTGAGCAATCGAGAGATAGAAGTCTTGGCGTTAGTAGTGAAAGGACACATCAATAAAGAAATTGCAGAAATACTTAATATCGGTCTTACAACGGTTATTACGCATCGGAAAAACATTGTTGAAAAATTAGGCGTACGAAGTGTTTCTGCATTGACTATTTATGCCGTCATGCACGGCTATGTAGACATCAATGAAATATAGAGAAAGGTTTACAAAAAAGGTGATAATAAGTGGGCAAACCATCCTTTCAACCGCTGAAAAGGCGTGCGCCATTCTTTCCATTTTTCTTCTGATAGCTTGAAAGAGTTTTGCAATTGTTTGGTGAATAAGTCATCCAGCTCTTTTGTTGTTTGCTGATCTATGATGACTGCATTTACTTCTCTGTCCCAACGTAAACTTCTGGCATTGAGATTTGCCGAACCAATCGTCGCCACACGTCCGTCTACAAGCATTGTTTTTGTGTGGTGAAAACCTTTTTTAAAAATCCAAATGTTACATCCGGATTTCATCAATTGATGGGCATTATAGAAACCACAATCAGGTGTTAGAGGTATATCGCTTTTTTCACTAAGCAAAATGTCTACCTTCACACCACGTTCGGCAGCTTTTCGCAAAGCGTTTTTTAGTTTGCGACTAAGCGTGAAATAGGGATTAATGATTTTGATGCTATCTTTTGCATTGTTGATGGCTTCAAAATAAAAATAGCGTATGATTTCATTAGATATATGCGGTTCACGGTTCAATATCGCAACCATTTTTCTCCCTGCATTTTCAGAAGTGTCTGGTTTTAAGCCTTGAACGTAGTTTGCATTGGTAATACCACGGAAATATTTTGTCCCTTCTATGCGCTTTCCTGCAACCATCCACCACATTTTTATAAAAATTTTTTGAAGCGCATTCACCTCATCGCCCTCTATCCTGCAGTGCAAATCATGCCATTCGCCAATCGTTTTCGTTCCTTTTATGTAATAGTCGGCAACGTTCATGCCACCCGTGTAGGCTATTTTCCCATCAATGATAACGATTTTTCGGTGGTCTCGATTGAAAATGTCGTGTATGTATGGAAAACGTATAGGCTTGAATTCATAGATTTCTATTCCTTTTGCCCTTATTTCGTTAAGGTGTCGTTTTCGCATCGGCTGATTGTTGCTTGCATTTCCAAAGCCATCGAAAATTGCCCGCACCTCAATACCTTCTTTAACCTTTTGTGCTAATCGTTTGATGAGTTCCTCGTTGATAGAATCGTTCCTAAAGTTGAAATACTCCAGATGTATGCTTGAGTGTGCTTGTTCGATGGCTTTAAATAAGTCATCGAATTTTTCTTGTCCGCTTGTGAGCAAAGTAACAGAATTATTGGCTGTAAACACAATTCCCTTTGCACGCAAACAATTGACAATCAGAGAATCTATGTTACTCTCCGTACTGTCATTGCTAAACGCTACAGGTTTATTTTCAATTGCCGAAAGCACGCTTGCTACGCAAAAGAAAACGAATGTCCAAAAAGTTATTCTACGCCTTTGTGTCACTTCTATTCCTATCTGAAGATTTTAGCCTATGCTGTATTTTTATTTTAAGAAAGCATACATTGATAGTGATCAACAATACCCATCAATTTTCGTTGCCCATCACAAACGAGTACAGTATGCACCTTGTATTGCTGCATAATCTTTTGAATGTCAGTGATTTTTGTTTCTGGCAGCACCATTTTGGGTTCTCTTGTCATAATGTCCTCCACTTTATGGTCGAAAAACTCTGCCTGCCATCTTTCCATGGCTCTTCGGATGTCGCCATCAGTGATAATACCAATGACTTTATCACTTTCAACGGAAACACCTAAGCCCAATTTCCCTTTACTCACCCAAATAATCGCTTCGCCAAGGTGCATATCTTTGGGGATGATAGGCAATTCTTGACTTCTCATCACATCTTGTGCTGTTGTCAGCAAACGTTTACCTAATTCTCCACCAGGGTGAAACTGTGCAAAATCCGTAGGTTTAAAGTTTCTTACACGCATTAAAGCAATTGCCAAAGCATCACCCATTACCAATGCTGCGGTGGTTGAACTCGTTGGTGCTAAGTTAAGCGGACACGCTTCTTTCTCTACTGTCACCCGTATATGTGCTGTGGAATATTTTGCAAGAAGCGATTGTGGGTTTGCGCTCATCCCAATGATAGGAATCTTTGCTTGCAAAACCATCGGAATAAAACGCAACAATTCATCGGTTTGTCCAGAATTTGAAAGTGCTAAAACCACATCATCGCTTGTCATTACACCCAAATCTCCGTGATAAGCATCCAGCGGATTTACGAAAAATGCAGGCGTACCCGTAGACGAAAGTGTTGCAGCAATCTTCGCACCGATGTTTCCACTCTTGCCAACGCCCGTTACGATGACTTTTCCTTTGCAATGGAGCATCAGTTCAATAGCCTTATCAAAGTTGTCATCTAATTGGTCTATCAATGCCACTGCAGCCTTTGTTTCCTCTTTTATACATTCGATGGCATAATCTCTGACGCTTTCTTGCGTTTTCTTGTTTTTCATATCAGCTGTTTAATGAGGTTTTCGAGTTTTGAAAGTTCAAGCATATTGGCTGCATCGCTTTTACCCTTATCAGGATCTGGGTGCACTTCCATAAAGTAACCATTCGCTCCAAACGCCTTGGCTGCCAACGCCATTGCTGGCACAAACTTTCTGTCGCCAATCGTTTTTCCTTCGCCTGCACTGGGACGCTGCACACTGTGTGTGCAATCCATAATGACATTGGGGACAATTTCGAGCATATCGCTGATGTTGCGGAAATCAACCACGAGGTTGTTATACCCAAATGTGTTTCCACGTTCGGTTAGCCACACTTCTTTTGCACCACTTTCAAGGCATTTTTCAACGGGATAACGCATGTCTTTTCCACTCAGAAACTGTGCTTTTTTAATGTTTACAATCTTTCCCGTTTGTGCTGCTGAAACCAGCAAATCGGTTTGTCGGCAAAGAAACGCAGGTATTTGAATAACATCTACGATTTCCCCCACGCACGCTGCTTGACAACTTTCATGAATGTCTGTTAATAGTTTAAGTCCATATTTTTCTTTCACATCGCCCAGCATCTTGAGTCCTTGTTTCATTCCTGGACCTCGGAACGACTGCAAACTGGTTCGGTTTGCTTTGTCGAAGCTGGCTTTAAAGATGATGTCAATACCATATTTTTGGTTTAAGCGCACAAGCTCTTGTGCCACAGTGTCAAGAAGTTCTGCGCTTTCTATGACGCAAGGACCTGCAATAAAAATATTGTTCAGACTCATAAAAAACCTTTTCTTTTTGTGCAAAGGTATATATAATAAGGAGAAAAAACAAGAATTTCGGCTCACTTTCTATTTCTTTTCGCCCCAAAATCTTCTGAAAACAGCTTTTTTTACGATTTTCCAAGGAAAGAAATCTTATCTGTCGAAATAGTGTTTGAAAAATTTTCAGATTAGATAGATATTCTCTATTTTTGCAAAAACTTATGCCCAGCTTGATAATATATCATCTCTCTGATGAGTATTATGACTATAGCTGGGAACCAATGATAGCATTGTTTCGTTTTTGACGAGGACAAACAACATTCAACAAAAATAATTCAACATGAAATTCAAAAAAATTTTACCAATGATGATGATTGCTTCAGCTTCGATGGCAGGTCATGCACAAAGCAACCCTGGTATTAAAGAAAGTAATCTTGACCGAACAGCAAAACCAGCTGACGACTTTTATCAGTTTGCAACTGGAGGTTGGCAGAAACAAAATCCACTTCCACCTGCTTTCCCACGTTATGGATCTTTTGACCAATTGGGACAAGACAACAATAAACGCATTAACACTATCCTTAACGACCTTGCGAAAAAAGGACAAAAACAGGGTACGATTGAACAGAAATTGAGCGTTTTTTATCGTCTTGCAATGGATTCTGTGCGTCGTAATCAAGAGGGAGTTGCACCCGTAATGCCGCTTATTCGAGAAATAGAAGCTGCAAAAACGCTGAATGATTTACGTGCATTGCAAACCAAGTATGCCAAATATGGCTATGGTGTGGCGATGAGTTATGGCTTTGGTGCCGATCAGAAAAACTCTAAGTTCAATATCCTGAATGTTTACCAAGGTGGACTTACATTAGGGCAAAAAGACTATTATTTGGACAACGATAAGGCTACGACCGATATTAGGAATGCGTTTAAACAACATGTAGTTAATATGTTTAAACTCTTCGGATTTTCTGAAGCCGACGCCATGAAGAAACGAGATGCCATTTTGCGTTTTGAAACAGCATTGGCATTGGTTTCTAAGAGTCGCACCGAACTTCGCAATCCAGAAGCCAACTATAACAAAATGTCGTTGACAGATTTTAAGGCGAAATATCCAAATATTCAACTTGAGGCATTGGCGAATGCAGCAGGTATTGGTTCAGCGTATATCAGTGAAATGGTGGTCGGACAGCCTGCCTTCCTTTCAGGCTTAGACAAACTCATCGAAACAGAAGTTGCTGATGAGTTACGTGCTCGTATGGAGTGGGATGTTATTCTTTCAGCGGCTAACTATTTGAGCGATGATGTACGTGCGGAATACTTCGATTTCTTCAGTAGAAAACGCAGCGGAACGAAGGAAGATCAACCTCGTTGGAAGCGTGCTACACAACAAGTTGAAGCACAGATGGGAGAGGCACTGGGTAAGATTTATTGCCAACGCTATTTCCCAGCAAGTAGCAAGCAAAAAATGGAAGAACTCATCAAAAACTTGCAAATTAGTCTTGGCGAACGTATTGATGCGCAGGCATGGATGAGCGATGCAACGAAAAAAGCGGCACATGAAAAGCTCTCTACTTTCTATGTAAAAGTGGGCTATCCTAACAAGTGGACAGATTTCACAGCACTGCAAATCGATCCTCAAAAGTCTTATTATGAGAACGTGATGGCGTGTCGTGATTTTTGGCATCAACAAGAAATCGACAAAAAGGCGGGTAAACCTGTCGATAAAGATGAATGGCATATGAATCCACAAATGGTTAATGCATATTATAATCCGACTACAAACGAAATTTGTTTCCCTGCTGGTATCTTACAATATCCATTCTTTGATCCTAAAGCCGATGATGCTTTTAACTATGGGGCAATTGGAGTGGTGATTGGGCACGAAATGACCCACGGCTTCGATGACCGCGGACGTAATTACGACAAAGATGGTAATCTGAAAGATTGGTGGGCAAAGGAAGATGCTGAGAAGTTTAAAGCTCTCACCGATCCTTTTGCAGATTTCTTTAGCAACATCAACGTTTTGCCCGATTTGAAAGGCAATGGTCGTTTGACTTTGGGCGAAAATCTTGCCGACCATGGTGGTTTGATGGTGGCTTTCAATGCGTTAAAGAATGCTACTAAAGGAAAGAAGCAAAAGAACCTGCTCGGTTTCACGCCTGAACAACGTTTTTTCTTGGCTTATTCTGGTGTATGGGCTGCGAACATTACAGATGCAGAAATTCGCAACCGCACAAAGAGCGACCCACATGCATTGGGCGAATGGCGTGTGAATGGTGCACTGCCACATATTCAAGCATGGTATGATGCGTTTGAAGTGAAACCTACTGACAAGCTCTTCTTACCAGAAAATCAGCGGTTAAATCTTTGGTAAATCTACCGAAAACTCGTCTGATCTTCTGTTCAGATGGCGTTTTTACAATATTAGCACATTTCGTTCATCCACTATAAGGATAAATGAGATGTGCTATTTTTATATGCGTTGCTTTTCGGAAAACTACCGTTGCTATTGCCATGTAAAACATTTCTTTCTTGAAAAGGGATGCAAGTATCTTTGTATCTCTTTTTCCAGAAGTTGTTTCATATAGTTGGTTCGTAGAACTCTAAAAAGAGGTGATTATCCCTCTTGCTCTATTTGTTGAGACAATGTTTTTAGGTTTGGAAATAGGGGATATACAAACAATTGCATTTTTCATAGAGAATGTTTGTTAATGAAATTCAGCTCATTACAAGATTTCCAGCAATTGTTGTAACAGAAAAGAGGGTGCATCATAAAATTTAATTATGATACACCCTCATGATTTTATTTAAACAAGTATAATACTTATTTTAGAAAGACAGATGTGAGGTTTACTTCACAAACTTCTTACCATTCTGAATAACAATGCCTTTGTAGTTTTCATCTACACGTTGACCTGCAAGGTTGTAAATGGCAGCATTGTCTTCAGCTTTCTTGTTTTCGATTGCAGAGATGCCTGTTGCTTTCTTTTTAATTTCGATAATTTTGTTGTTTTGTGCAATTTCAGGCGTTGTTACACCTTCCTTATCTTTGTAGTTGATGAGTTTACCTAAAACTACAACTTGGTCGCCTACTTCAATTTCATCAGCAGCTTTGAACTTTTCGCCATTGAGCGAGTAGCCACGGAACACAACAAGTTCGTTGTTTGTTGTGCCATCAGTAGAAATGCTGTAAGTTGCATTGAAGTATTTTGTCAATTCTACTTCTTTGATTTGAGAAATAAAACCTACGACGTGTACTTCTTCTGCAGGTGCTGTTCCAGCTGAAAGTGCAGCGAGTGCCTCTGTTACTGTGTAAGGATTCTTGAGCGCACCTTTCGCATTTGGGTCATTGAGATTGAATACCTTTGTTGCCACAGGGCTTGTCTTACCATTCAACACAGCCACAGCCTTAACCGTTGTGGTTTTGTTGAGCGTGAAAGGTGCTGTGTATTCTGTATCACGTTCGTCTGGGTCTTGACCTTCAAGATTGTAATAAATCTTTGCACCCGTAGCTGCCATGATGGTTACTTGCGTTGTGGGGTAGAAGCTTTCTTCACCAGTGATGGTTGGCGCAGCTACGGCAGACGCATCAGGCGTATAGGTTACGATGATTTCTTTTGCACGCACTTGAGCCACGTTAGCAGTGAGGGTTACTGCTTGTGCATTGCCCGTCCAAGTAGTGATCTCATCGCTAACTACTTCTAAACCTTCCACTGCGTCAAAACCTTTTCCTGTGTACTTTCCGGCAGCTGCAGCACATTTAAATTCAATCTTTGTGATTTTGCCTTGTGCACTGATTGTGAGTGTCGATTTATGATAGATGCGATACTCTTTGGTTGCAAAAGCAGCATCTGTACAATCAATGACTACATTCTCTTTTTCTACCTTGTCGGGTGAACCGTTTTTCGTAGTAGTTCCCTTATCGGTTCCAGCTGTAAAGGTTACTGTGGTTTGCGCATAAGCAAACGAAGTGATTGTTGCCAAAAGTGCAACAAACGCATAACGTAAATTTTTGTACATAATGATTTCGTTAAGTTGATAATAAGTTAAAAATATCGTTTGCAAAATTAGACAAATAAAATGAGACCTGCAATTCTTTTTCCCTTAAAAAGACAATTAAGTAGAAAAATCATTAGTTGATATGATTATGATGACTGATAAATAGCTTTTTTTTGTTAAAAAAATAAAATACTTTGCGAAAAATTTGGTGTTAAATATATAAAGGTGTATATTTGCGATGTGTTTTTTGGATTTAGACATTTATTCTAAATCCTTTCTCGAGGTTGGTTGCATCCTGCACCAACCTCTTTTCTTTTTCTCCTCCCTCAATCATGGAAAAATGGCTATCCTGGAAGTGAGCCTTAGTTGCAAGGTAAATGAGCTACAGTTGGGGCGTGAATGAGGTTCAGTTGCAAATCAAGTATAGTATGTTTCTGATTTTATTCAGTTTGTTATTGAACTTAACAAGGCAAAGTTTCAAATCGTAAGCATACCTAAAATGTGGTAATGGTGCATGTGCTTAAAATGCCTTTTTGCTACTTTCAACTTACAAAAGTAGGGTTGTTGAAACTTTAGCAATACCTATTTTTAGGTATTAAAAATCCCATTTTTGCCATTTTTTGCACAAAGGTGGCGAATTGCGCAATCGAAAATACTAAAAAATAAGTATTGTGTAGAATTTTGAAACCATCTAACTTTGCACCTGAAAAATTTACAAAGTAAACTGCGTAAATACAATCAAAAAAGATATACAAATTAAACATATTTATATAATATCAGGTATGAGAACAGAATGGAGAGGCTTCACCGGCACAAAATGGGTTGATGAAGTGAATGTACGAGAATTTGTACAAAATAATTATACTGTTTATGACGGCGATGAATCATTCCTTGCCGACCCAACAGAAGCAACCAACAAACTTTGGGGGAAACTTCAAGAGCTTCAAAAAGCAGAACGTGCAAAAGGCGGTGTGCTCGACATGGAAACCGAGATCGTATCGGGTATGACGGCTTATGGTGCTGCATATATCTGCGACGAATTAAAGGAGATGGAAAAAATCGTTGGTTTGCAAACCGATAAACCACTTAAACGTGCATTTATGCCTTATGGTGGTATCAAAATGGCAGAACAAGCCTGCACCACTTATGGTTATCAACCCTCTGAAAAACTCCACGAGATCTTTACAAAATATTGCAAAACCCACAATGATGGTGTTTTCGATGCCTACACAGACGAAATGAAGAAAGTGCGTCGTAGCCACATCATTACAGGTCTTCCTGATACATACGGACGCGGACGCATCGTGGGCGACTATCGTCGTGTAGCCCTCTATGGTGTTGATTTCCTCATCGAAGAAAAGAGAAAAGACTTCCAAAACTGTGGTTCTGGCGAAATGCGTGAAGAAATCATTCGTTTGCGTGAAGAAATCTCAATGCAAATCAAGGCATTGACAGAGTTGAAAGAAATGGCTCAAATCTATGGTTATGACATTTCTAAACCTGCAAGCAATGCACACGAAGCTGTTCAATGGCTCTATTTTGGTTATCTTGGTGCTATCAAGACACAAAACGGAGCTGCAATGTCGGTAGGACGCATTTCAACGTTTTTGGATATCTATATCCAACGTGACCTTACAGAAGGAACTATTACTGAATCTGAAGCACAAGAACTTATTGACCACTTGGTAATGAAGTTCCGCATGGTGAAGTTTGCACGTATTCCTGCTTACAACGAACTCTTCTCTGGTGACCCAGTTTGGGCAACATTGGAAATGGCTGGTTTGGGTATGGATGGTCGTTCGATGGTTACAAAGAGTGACTTCCGTTTCCTCCATACTTTGGAAAACATGGGACCATCGCCAGAACCTAATCTCACCGTGCTCTACTCTCCACGCCTTTCTGATGGTTTCAAGAACTATGCAGCAAAGATTTCCGTGAAGACCAGCTCAATTCAGTATGAAAACGACGAAGTGATGCGTCCAATCTGGGGTGATGACTATTCTATCTGTTGTTGTGTTTCGGCTACACAGACAGGAAAAGAGATCCAATTCTTCGGTGCACGTGCTAACTTGGCAAAATGTTTGACTTATGCCATCAGCGGTGGTGTTGACCACAAGAGCCGCGAGCAAGTAGCGCCTGCTTTCCGTCCAATCGAAGGTGATGTGGTTACTTACGAAGAATTTATGCCTAAGTTCATGGACATGATGGAATGGCTGACAAGCGTTTATGTGAATACGCTCAACCTCATTCACTACATGCACGACAAATACTTCTATGAAGCAGCAGAATTGGCATTGATCGACACAGATCTTCGTCGCACGTTTGCAACGGGTATTGCAGGTTTCAGCCACGTAGTGGACTCAATCTGCGCTATCAAATATGCAAAGGTAAACATCATCCGTGACGAAACAGGTTTCCCATTAGAATTTAAGACCGAAGGCGAGTTCCCACGCTATGGTAACGATGATGATCGTGCAGATGAAATTGCAGTTTGGTTGCTCAAGACATTTATGAATATGATACGCAAGCACCATACTTACCGCAACTCAGAACCTACAACAAGTATTCTTACGATTACTTCAAATGTGGTTTATGGTAAATATACTCCTAATATGCCTGATGGTCGCCCTGATGGTGCGCCACTTGCACCAGGTGCTAACCCCTCTTATGGTGCAGAGCAAAACGGACTTTTGGCTTCGCTCAATTCATTGACAAAACTACCTTATGAATATGCGCTTGATGGTATTTCAAACACACAAACCATTGCACCAAGTACATTGGGCAATACGGATGAAGAGCGAACAAAGACACTCGTTGGCGTGATGGACGGATACTTCGGAAAAGGTGCCCATCACTTGAATGTGAACGTCTTCGGTGTTGAAAAACTCATCGATTGCATGGAGCATCCTGAAAAAGAAGAATATGCAAACTTTACAATCCGTGTGAGTGGATATGCTGTGAAATTCATCGACCTCACACGCGAGCAACAGTTAGACGTTATCGCACGTCAGGCACACGGAAAGATGTAAGGCTCTTAGAAAAGTGATTGTTCTCAGAAAGGACAAGAACTACATAGATATAAATAATTGGGCTCATCTTGAGTCCAATTATTTTATAAATAGATATTTAATTTTTGACCCAATTCGGTCGTTAAAGAAACCAACTGATTATGAACGATTTGAGTTTAAGTTGAAATCTATCTACCTTGAAAGTTAAGACAAAAGCATTTATGAAAGAAAGTCAAATTCCAGCACGGGAAGTAGACATCAAGTCTACAACACCAACGAAAGCCCGTGTTCATTCCATAGAATCATTCGGGTCGGTCGATGGTCCTGGTATCAGATTTATTGTGTTTCTGAAAGGATGCACAATGCGCTGTCGTTATTGCCACAATCCCGATACGTGGGACATGCAATCAGACGAACTTTTGAGTGCAGATGAATTGCTTGAAAAAGCACTCCGCTATCAAGCCTATTGGGGAAAAGAAGGGGGAGTAACAGTGAGTGGAGGTGAAGCATTGTTGCAGATCGACTTTCTCATTGATTTCTTTCGTAAGGCAAAAGCAAAAGGTGTGCATACTTGTCTTGATACATCGGCACAACCCTTCAGACGCACGGGTATTTTCTTCAAGAAATTTGAAGAATTGATGCGCTACACCGATCTATTGCTTTTTGACCTTAAACACATTGATTCAGAGGAGCATAAGAAACTAACAGGTTGGTCGAATGAAAACATTTTAGACTGTGCACTCTATCTTTCTGAAATCAATAAACCCATTTGGATACGTCACGTCCTCGTGTCTACCATTACCGATAATGATATGTATCTTTTTCGCTTGCGAAAGTTTATAGAACGATTGACAAATGTTCAGAAAATAGAGGTGCTGCCTTATCATTCTTTGGGAGTTTTTAAATGGGAAAACCTGAAAATCCCCTATACGCTGAATGACATAGAACCGCCTACGAAAGAAAGAGTAGAAAACGCACAGCAAATTTTGCAAGGCATGAAGAAATAGGAAGATTAAAAATTTGTTTTTTCACAAATATAACCTTATATTTGCAAGTGAAACAAATCAACCATATTATTAAAAAAGACAATATTAAAGCTAAAGAAATGAAGAAAAAAATGATCGGCTTTGCAATCTTCGCTTTGATTGCAAGCAGTTGCAATAACGCAAAAGAAACACCAAAGGCTGTGTCAGAGACAGTGGTAAGTACAGAAAATGCAGGAGTAAGTTCAGAAAAAGCCGTTGTGGAGATGAATAAGAAGATGTTTACAGACAGCATTATGGACATTGAAAACGCCAACGGCAGATGGGCTTTTAAAGGTAACAAGCCTACCATCATTGATTTCTATGCTACATGGTGTGGACCTTGTAAAGCTATTGCCCCCATCATGGAAGAAATCGCACAAAAATATGGTAACGAGATTGATGTTTATAAAGTGGATGTAGACCAAAACGAAGAGCTCGCAGCCTATTTTGAAATCAATTCCATTCCAACACTCCTTTTCATTCCGAAAGAGGGTGAACCAGTAACCATTGTAGGCGGACAATCGAAAGGAGAAATAGAAGCACTCATCAAAGAACATTTTGAAAAATAAAGAAAATGGATGTGTAGAAAAACACATCCATTTTCTTCTTGAAAATAAGTCTGAAACAGAATTGAACGTTTGTGTTAAGCAGAACCATTAGATCTACCATTACGAAAGGTCTATTATAAAAGAATTTTATCTTAATGAAAAAGATAAATTCTTTGGATAATTTAGTTGAGTTTAAATATTTTTAGTTATATTTGCACCATCAATATAGAATCTTTTTTATTTTTAAAGTTTTAAAGCATTATGCAAAGCAGATTGCTATTATTCATTGTTAGTTTTTTTGCCTTAGCCGCAACAGCTATGGCACAAGTAACAACCTCGGGAATTAGTGGTAGGGTAACTTCTCAGAATGAGGAGGTCATCGGCGCAACAATTACTGCCACTCACGAGCCATCGGGTACGGTTTATCGGGCGATAACAAATGTAGATGGTCGTTACACCATTCAAGGTATGCGTGTTGGAGGTCCTTATAAAATAGAGGTAGCCTACATCGGACAACGTACAAAAGTGTTCAACAACATCTCTCTTCGTTTGGGCGAAACAGAAGATATTTCTTGTAGTTTAGAGACTGATTCAAAGGAACTTCAAGAGGTAGTTGTAACGGGAAATGCAGGTGTGAACGCCACAAAGACAGGAGCAGCGCAAAGTCTTAATTCGCAACAAATTGCGAATATGCCAAGTATTTCGCATGGCATTGCCGATATTGCACGTCTCAACCCACAGATCACCACAACCAATTCGGGTGCAATGTCATTTGCAGGAACCAACAATCGTTACAACTCTTTTATGATTGATGGTGCGATGAACAACGACGTTTTTGGTCTTTCAGCAAGTGGGTCGAATGGTGGTCAAGCAAGTGCGCAACCTGTTTCGATGGAAACCATTGAACAAATCCAAATCAATATTGCTCCATTTGATATTCGACAAAGTGGTTTTACGGGTGGAGCAATCAATGCCATTACTAAGAGTGGAACCAACCAAATTCACGGAAGTATTTATGGTTTTGGGAATAACCAAAATCTCATAGGTCATCATTATCCTTATGCTGATGGTACGGGGTATGCTCCAAAGTATCAAGCACAAAAGGAATATCAAGCTGGTTTCACATTGGGTGGACCTATTATTAAGAATAAATTGTTCTACTTCGTAAATTACGAGAAATCTAACAAGACCTATCCTAATCTTAATGGATATCGTCAAGCGGGTTCGCGTGTGAATGCCGATGAAGCCGATGAGGTATTGAGAAAGTTGAAAGAGATTGCTGCAAAGCAAGGAATAGACTATCAAGGTGCTTTTGGAAATCCTGATATTTACGCTCAAAACGAGAAAGTAAGTGCAAAATTGGATTGGAACATTAACGATTTCAATAAGTTTTCATTCCGTTGGAGTTTAGTAGATGCAAAACTTTTACGCCAAGTGAGCGGAGCAAGTTCACTGAACGATGACCGAAACTATTATCCTTTCACAAGCAAAACTAATACTTTTGCAGCCGAATTACAAAGTCGTTTATCACCAACTATAAGCAACGAAGCGCGTATGACTTATGTGCGAGTGAGAGACAAACGTGATGTGGCATCACCTGCACCACTTGTTTCATTGCAAGTTACGGGTGGAACAGTGAATATCGGTAATGAGCGTTCATCAATGTTGAACTCTTTGGAACAAGACATTTATACTTTTGAAGACAACCTTACATGGTATAAAGGTAATCATACCTTTACTTTCGGAACACACAACGAGCTATATAAGTTTGCTAATCTCTTCATCGAAGATGCCTATGGCACCTATAATTTTGCTGACAAAGCCCACTTTGACAAGTATTATGACGATTTCATGGCAGGCACTTTAGACCCAACGTATAACTATTTTCGCCAGTATCGTTTCGGAATGGCAAACGTTAGCGTAACGGGCAACCCTCATTGGAAGGCTCCTTTCACAGCTGGACAACTCGGATTTTATGCGCAAGACAAGTGGAATGTTTCCCCATCGCTTCAACTCACTTATGGTTTGAGAATGGAAATCCCACTTTTCTTTGATACACCTTCAGCCAACGTTCCTTTCAATGAATATGCAGCACAACGCGGCTGGGCTGTACGCACCGACCATAAACTGTCAAGTACACCACTTTGGAGTCCACGTTTTGGTTTCCGTTGGGACATCAATAGAGATCACCAATATATATTGCGAGGGGGAGTAGGTATTTTTACAGGTCGCATTCCTTATGTATGGATAAGCAATAATTTCCTTAAGACAGGTATTCAGATGTCTACCTACGATGTTAATTCGCCAAAGGGACTTGAAATGTATCTTGATCCTAACAAACAATTGGCAAATGCGGAGAAACTCAATGCAACGTCGGGTAATCAAGAAATAAATGTATTTGAAGACAACTTTAAGTTTGCACAAACGCTCAAGCTCAACCTCGGACTTGATTTTAAACTTTTGGGAATCGATTGGACAGCTGAAGCGATCTACTCAAAGACACTCAACGATATTTATTATAAGAATCTTGCTGTAGACAAGACGGGTAAAACTTTCGGACAAGTTACGGGCTATGAGTGGGACAATCGTCCTATGTTTGAGCGCATAACAAACGGAACACCATTTGCCAACATTTATGCCCTCTATAATACAAGCAAGGGCTATACCGTCAATCTTTCATTAAAAGCTGAAAAACATTTTGCTTTCGGTCTTGATTTGATGGCAAGCTACACATGGACACGCTCTATGAGTGTTAATAGTGGAACATCATCAGTAGCAGGTAGCAACTGGAAATATAACACAACTTATAGAGATGCTAACGATCCAGAGCTTGGTTTTAGCGCATATAACGTGCCTCACAGCATTCAAGCAAGTGCTTATTACCACAAAGAATATGGAAAGAAGAAACAATGGCAAACCACAGTAGGTTTGATTTACCAAGCACGCAGCGGTTCACCTTATGTAATTGAAATGTATGGAGACATGAATGGCGATGGATCTACGGGTAATGATTTGATGTGGATACCAACAGACGCACAAATTGATCGTATGAAATTCGCTCCAACGAAAGTGAATAATAGCAAAGATATTTATCCGTTGATAACAAAAGTATTGGGTACAGGCTTCAACGGAACGCTTACAGAGGAACAACAACGCCAACTTCTCAAGCAATGGATTGCTGATGATTCATACATGAGCAAGCATCGTGGCGAATACTTTGAACGTTATGCAGACAATCTTGCTTTTGAGCATCACTTCGATTTGCATTTGGCTCAAAAATATAGTTTTAACGTAGGAAGAGACAAGCATTCATTGGAATTAAGTTTCGATATCATCAATCTCGGCAATCTGTTGAACAAAGATTGGGGACACACCTATGGTAATGGTTTCGGTACTTATTTCAGTCCATTCAACTATGAGGGCAATGGAACGTTTAAGTTTGATGCAACCCACGTTTCAAGAACCTATGATACCTATTACAGCCGCTGGAGAGGTCAGATAGGATTGAGATATACATTCTAAAAAGAACGCATTAAAAATAAAAGTGGATACTGACAATTTGTTGATATCCACTTTTTTGTTTATCTTTGTTCCGTATTAAAAAACAAACCATTATGAAAATAGATTTCAAAGAATTAGCACTTGAACAAATAGTAAACTTCAAAGGAGGAGAGGGTAGATTGGATATGCGTGCTTATGTGGACAAAGATACTCGGCTGATGTACTGCGAATTGCATCCTGGCGCAAGTAGCGGAAAGCATCCGCACTGCGGAACATTCGAAGCAATCTATGTCTTGCATGGCGAACTCACAGCCTATTGTGATGACATCGAAGAACGCATCTGTGAGGGGGAATTGCATTATTGTCCTGAAGGACATACGCATTGGTATGAAAACAAAAGCGATGGAAAGGTAGCATTTTTTGCAATCGTTCCTACGTTGAAGAAATAGGTGTAATTGTAATGAAAAGGAAGATTTTCTCAATTTTATGATAACTGCTGGAGATTCTTATATGGGTATTGAAAGATGGTAAAATCTATTTTCTGTTATTCTGTATATTAGAGAAAACCTTGTATAAAACCTCTTCAATGCTATAATCATATTTTAAAATAATGATGATTATGATAAATAAAACTTGAGTAAAAGGAGTAAAGAACCACTTATGGGCTCTACTATACATTTTTTTATAAATTATTAGGGAAAAATTTGGAGATTAAAGATATTTCTTTTATCTTTGCATTCGTTATCCTGAATACAATCTTTTTACCTTAAAACTAATACCTATTGAGATTGAATGCCCGTCGCTGAGAAGCGTTGGGCATTTCTTCAATACTCCCAAGTAAACATTATAAAATCAATGATAAGGGATTAAAAAGTGTCCTGCTCTAAGGAGCGTCATACTTTCAGCCTACTGACTTCCAGCAAAGTTTCTGCAACATCTTCGGGTGTGTTGAATAACATACCATCGCTTAATGCTTCGTTGCTCAGCATTTTGAGTAATGAATGGGCTGTTTTTTCGTCAACAGCTAGTGTGCCATCTTTCTTTTTGCGGCTCAGCAGGTCTGCCAAGATAGCTTCTCGATATTCTGTTATTTCCATTTGGTTTATTTTTAATGTGATTATAATTCTACTATTGTTATCCCCGCACCCCCAAACTGCACATGTTCATCGCAGAATGCCGTTACGTTAGGAATGGTTTTAAGATATTGGCGTATCATAGTGCGAAGAATGCCATTGCCTTTTCCGTGGAGAATGCGCACCTGACCAGCTCCAACGAGGATAGCATCGTCAAGGAAATGTTCCACTTGCAGAATGGCTTCATCTGTTCTTAGTCCACGAACGTCCAACTCATGCTTGAATTGATTTCTATGTTCATCGATTGTTTCACGTGTCTGCCTACTGTAATTATAGACTTTGAATGTTTTCTGAGAGGCTTCAACCGCTTTCGTGTCAGCTAATTCCAGGCGTGATAATTGCATCTTTGAGCGCATGTCTCCAAAGATTACCACTGCCGATTTTCCATCTATGTTTTCCACCTTTCCGATGGTTGTCAAACCTTTGATACGCACAGCATCGTTTACATCTATCCTTTTCGTGGCTTGTGCTGCCTGCGTTGCTTGACGCAATGCCTCAATAGAATTTTGCTTTTTCTCTGCCTTTTCTTTTAAATGGCGTTCGTGCCGCTCTTTTCTTTGCTTGATTTTCTCTATTTGTTTCTGGAAATCCGCATCATTGAGCAACCCACGGCTGCGAAGGTTTTCCTTGCTCTTCCCCTTCTTTGCTTGTTTGTCACCATTCATAGGCGTATTTCCTCCATCATCCGATAACAATCCAGCTTCATATTCTGCCAATGCTTGTCGTAATTTCTTTGTAGCCTCTTTTTCTGCCTGTTGTTCTCGAATTTCTCTAATGACATTTTCAATTCTTCGATTGCTCTCTTTCAGAAGTTCTTCCGCCTGCGTTTTTGCCCGCTGCAGAATTTCTTTGCGACTTTTTTGAAGTTCGGTGATATCCTTTTCGTATTGTTCAATGGTGCGCTCGAGTTCTTTTTCTTTGCCATGCACAGCTTGTCGCTTGTTCTCCCAATAACGTTTATCTCGAACAATATCCTGTAAATATTTGTCACTCTGAATGTAATCCGATCCAACAATCTCTGAAGCATCTTGTATCACCTCCTCAGGTATACCTGTTTTGCGAGCAATTTCTATGGCAAACGAACTCCCTGGGCGACCGATGGCAAGCTGAAAAAGTGGGCGCATGTTGTGGCGGTCATACAGCATTGCACCATTCACCACTCCTTCGTGGGTCTCCGAGAAATGTTTCAAGTTTTGATAGTGGGTAGTTATCACTGCCCATGCCTTCTTTTTCCAAAATTGTTTGAGCACAGCTTCGGCTATTGCGCCTCCTATCTGTGGTTCGGTTCCTGTTCCAAATTCATCAATGAGGATGAGTGTACAATGGTTGGCTTGCCGCATCATATTTTTCATGTTCAGCAAGTGGGACGAATAGGTACTCAAGTCGTTTTCAATACTTTGTTCATCTCCAATGTCGATCATTATATCTTGAAAAACACCCACTTGCGACCGAGGATTAATTGGTATAGAAAGTCCGCATTGCAACATGTATTGCAACAAGCCTACAGTCTTTAAACAAACCGACTTTCCACCTGCATTCGGACCCGATATAATCAAAATATGTTGTTCGTTGGACAATTGAATATCAAGTGGAATAACCGATGCGGGCAATTCCTCTCCCCTACTTTCAGTCTTTTCATGTTTTTTCTTTAAGGTCAAACGCAACAAGGGATGCACAGCTTGAATCCAATCTACTTTTGTTTTGGCAGAAACATGAAATTCAGTGCCCTCTATTTTCAATGCTAATTCAGTTTTGGCATTGATAAACTCGATGCGACCGAGAAAATCAATTGAGCGCAAAATATCGTCTGCATGTGGACGAACCAACTTTGTAAATTCCACCAAAATACGTATGATTTCCCGTCGTTCTTCGTTTTCAAGCTCTCTGATCTTGTTGTTTGCCTCTACAACCTCGCTGGGTTCCACATAGACCGTTCTTCCCGTAGCACTTTCATCATGTACAATTCCGGCTATTTTTCGTTTCATTCCTGGTGCAACGGGAATAACCAACCGACCATCACGCAAAGTAGGCATCACATCTTTTTCCACAACTCCTTCGCTTTGTGCCGAACGCAGGATGCTATGCAGTGTTTTAGAAATGCTTCCACGAATGCGTGCTAATTCACGTCGAATGGTGGTTAGTGTGGACGAAGCGGTATCACGGATTTGCCCGTATTTATCAATGATTTCCTTGATGCGTTGAACGAGCAATGGAAAAGTTTTGATGTCGGTTGTGAGTTGATGCAGCGAAGGATAAGAAAGTTTAACAATAATGTCTTCTCCCCTTTTCTCTTCCTCTCCTTTTCTCAAAAAATTGACAATCAAGTAGATGGTCTCCAACGAACGGAGCAGTTCAAAAAGTTCATCTATTTCCAGATGCGTACCTTCTAAGCGTATGCGTGAAACGCTTGCTCGCACATCAAAAACATTATTGAGCGGAAAATCTTCTTCGCTTTCTTTTATCTTTCTGAACTCTCTTGTTTCCTCCATCCATTGGTTGATTTCATCGGCATGTGTCGAAAAACACATACGACCGACTTCTTCCCTGCCCAATTCCGACAAGCAGAAAGTGGAAAGCAGCGAACGAATTTCATTAAATCCTATCTTTTGTTCAAAACTTTCGGGATATATCATTTGAAAATGTTTGTCTTTATTATTCTATGTAGTATTTTTTCGCAGATGGTTTTACTACACATCTGCCTCAAAAAGCATCACAAAGTTAGTACATTTCTTTTTAATATGATCACTTTTCTCTACTTTTACACTTTTGAAATAGCTATCAGCGCAACGGGCAAGTACAAAAAGAAGAAATAATATGCTCAACAAGATTTGTATGATTATCGTATTCAAATAAAATGCTACCTATAAAATAATATTGTCTATCGGTAAAACAATTTCTCCAAGATTGATCATTGCATTAAAAAGAGAGATAGCTGTGTAATCAGTAAGGTCTGAAATAAAAATATCCTTTTCCTCAATACGCTTTTCTGACAAAAGCAATGCACGATGCGTTCCTCGCAACAACGGACGAGTGGGCGTAAACCATTGTTCATCTTTCAAAAAGGCAACGTTTGTGAAAGAGGTATCGGTTACCCGTCCATTTTTCAGTATAAGTATATCGCTACATCCTTCTTTCTTCACCAGCAATTCATTGAATTGTTGGCGATTTACATACTTATGGGCGTAATCTATTCCTCCTGCTTCAATCACTTTCAAAGTCTTAATTTGTGGAAGCCGATAGGATGTTATTAAGACATCATAGATGCCTCGCATATCATATTCAAAACGCAGTTTCAACCGCTCATGCGTATCAACCTGTATGGAGAAAAGCTGTTCTATGGGTAAGTCTTTAATATCACCGCCAACACTTTCTAGTGTAGTTTGCATACGCTTCAAATGCTGCTCAACATTTAAAACTTTCTGATTTTCAATCCTTATTGTTTCTATAAATCGGCACATAAATCTTTTCTTTTACTTCATTATATTCGGCGTCATTGTTGCTCTGTGCTGTTATTCCTCCTCCTGCTTTGTAAAAATAATGTCCATCTTCATTTTCTATGAAGCGAATCATCACTGAGCTATCTAGATACCCATCTTTGTAGCAACCCATTATACCTGTATAAAAACCTCGATTATAGCTTTCGGCAGCTGCAATGATTTCTGTTGTTTTCTTCTTTGGTGCGCCCGTGATGGAACCAGCTGGAAGCAAACGGAAAAGCAAATCGCCTATGTTATCTATATAATCAGATTTGATTTGTCCTGAAATCTCAGAACTTGTCTGTAAGATATTCCCTTTATTAGTTGCCACTTTATCTATGTAACGAAACTTTGTAACACGCACTTTGTGGGCAACCATACTGAGGTCATTGCGAATGAGATCAACAATTGTTGCATGTTCGGCTGCTTCTTTGGGATTATGAAGGAGCGTTTGCGTCGCATTAGGAATTGAGGCATTGATCGTTCCTTTCATAGGATAAGAATAAATTCGTCCATCTTTAATACGCACAAAGATTTCTGGCGAAAAACATACAAAGCAATCTTTCACCCAACATTTATAAAGTGCATCTGATTGTAGAAATATTTCTCGAAGATTGAGATTGGTTTCAATTGGAACTTTACACGTAAGATTTGTCAGATAACTATTTCCTGCACAGATATTTTGTTTTACGAAGTTAATCGACTGTTCATACGCTGTTCTATCTGGAGCTGAAAATGAAAAATCTACAGACTCTGTCTCCACTTCACACGATTTTGGTGCATTACTAAAATGGGGGAATTTCACCAAAAGTTCATTCGCATCAATAGACGAAAGTTCTTCAACATAGCTTGATTTTTGATCATAACTGATGATGAAAACAAACGATTTCTTATTTTTTGCAAGCTCATTGATACGCGCTTTTGCAGCTTCTCTTGAATAGATTTTCATTGTTCTTGTTGCTTTTTTATATGGCGTCCTTCAAAAACGCTACAAAAATAAAAAATAAATCTGAATTACATAGCAACGCCTCTATACTATCTTTGTCTATCGACACAAAAAATCAAGGAAACTAAATTAGAAAGGAAAGTACTATAAAAGAAAAAGTCTGCAAGCGACTTGCAGACTTTAGTAGTCGGTACGAGAATCGAACTCGTATGCCAAGATTGAGAATCTTGTATCCTAACCGTTAGATGAACCGACCGCTTTACACGAATTTTAAGCGGAAGGAGGGGGATTCGAACCCCCGGTACGCAAACGCGTACGGCAGTTTAGCAAACTGCTGGTTTCAGCCACTCACCCATCCTTCCTAATGCATGTGCAAAACGAAACCCATCTTTGTTAAATGCGGTGCAAAGTTACTATTATTTTTTTTATGATACAAACTTTTCGTCATTTTTTTTACAAAATTCTTATTTCATGACTTTATAATAACTTTATTTCTGTTACACTCTCACCTTTCCAATTACTATTGATACAAAATAGTTATACAGGTAACTTTTCTTTTGCTAACTATCAAATTATCAAGGGTGGTTTTATACAATTTAAATTATCCATAGCACCAACAAAACTATTATAGATTTTTTAGTAGAAACGATTGCTCAAACGAGAAAAAAATAGTAATTTTGGGGGCGATAACAAAAGTAAGCAATGCAATGATGAAGAAACAGAACTTCGTAAATATCGACGCCTTAGATAAAGAACAGCTCTTATATCTTATAAAGATGGCGGAAGAATTTGAGAAACATCCCAATCGAGAATTGTTAAAAGGGAAAGTAATCGCAACGCTTTTCTATGAACCTTCCACCCGAACACGCTTAAGTTTTGAAACCGCTGCCAATCGATTGGGTGGGAAAATCATTGGTTTTACAGACGCTAAAGCATCAAGTATGAGTAAAGGTGAGACACTAAAAGACACCATATTGATGGTGGGTAATTATGCCGATGCCATCGTGATGCGACACCACATAGAAGGTGCTGCACAATATGCGTCAGAAGTTTCTCCCGTTCCGATTATCAATGCAGGCGATGGTGCACACCAACACCCTTCGCAATGCCTTTTAGATTTATACACCATTTATCAAACCCAAGGCACATTAGAAAACCTCACTATTCATCTTGTTGGCGATTTGAAATACGGACGCACGGTACATTCACTCGTTATGGCAATGCGTCATTTTAATCCAACGTTCCATTTCATTTCACCCAAGGAATTAGCTATGCCCGAAGAATATAAAAACTATTGCAGAGAGAACGGCATAAAGTTTTTTGAACACGAAGCATTTACGAAAGAAACTATTGCCGAAGCCGATATCTTGTATATGACGCGTGTGCAGAAAGAACGTTTTTCAGACCTTATGGAATACGAACGTGTGAAAAACGTCTACATTCTCCGCAATGATATGCTTGCGTCGGCACGCCCCAACATGAAAGTGCTACACCCACTCCCACGGGTCAATGAAATAGCCTATGATGTTGATGATAATCCCCATGCCTACTATATACAGCAAGCAAGAAACGGACTTTTCGCTCGAGAAGCTATCTTTTCTTTTTGCTTGGGAATAGACTTTGAACAGGTTAAAAACGACCTTACTATTCTTCCTTAAGTGTCATTATTAATAAAAACAAGAAAACCATATTAATAAAAACAAGAAAACTATGTCGAAAAAAGAAAGACAAGTTGCAGCCATTGAAAATGGAACTGTAATCGACCACATACCCGCTAACAAAACCTTTGATGTTGTAAATCTTTTGGGGCTTCAATCGCTTCACATACCCGTTACCATTGGCTATAACTTCTCATCAGAAAAAGTGGGAGAAAAAGGTATTATAAAGGTGAGCGACCGATTTTTCACCGATGCCGAAATCTCACGTCTATCCATTGTTGCCCCCAACGTCATTCTAAACATCATTCAAGACTACGAAGTTGTGGAAAAGAAACGCGTGGTTACACCAGACGTTGTTAGAGGAATTGTGAAATGTAACAATCCGAAATGTATCACGAACAATGAGCCAATGCTAACACTTTTTAATGTAGTCGATAAAAAAGAAGGTATCCTTAAATGTCATTATTGCGAAAAGCAACAAAACATTAAAAAGGTAATATTGTGCGATTAAAAAGGGACAAAATAAACAGCGCTTATCTTTCAAGAGATAACGCTTTTTTTTGTTAGAATTATTTGTAGCTTTTATTTTTATTGTCTATATTTGCAGCAACTAAAAACAAATCAATAACCCAATGGCTTTAGACAGCATTACGACCATGAAAAGAATGCTCGTCTGGAGACACATTAATACTTAAAAACAACATGAGAAGAGACCTCGAAATTTTCGATCTTATCGAACAAGAGCACAAACGACAATTAAAAGGTATGGAGCTGATTGCTTCTGAAAACTTTGTCAGCGATGAAGTGATGCAAGCAATGGGTTCTTGTCTTACCAACAAGTATGCTGAAGGTTACCCAGGTAAAAGATACTATGGTGGTTGCCAAGTAGTTGATATTGTTGAAAACTTAGCAATTGAAAGAATTAAAAAAGTTTTCGATGCAGAATATGCAAACGTTCAGCCTCACTCTGGTGCACAAGCCAACCAAGCTGTATTCCTCGCCATTCTGAAACCTGGCGACACATTTATGGGTATGGATCTTGATCATGGTGGGCACTTGTCACACGGAAGTCCTGTAAACACATCGGGCATTCTTTATAAACCAGTAGGCTACACACTCAACCGTGAAACAGGTCGTGTAGACTATGATAACATGGAGAAACTTGCACGCGAACACAAACCAAAGCTCATCATTGCAGGTGGTTCAGCCTACAGCCGCGAATGGGATTATGCACGTATGCGTAAATTGGCAGATGAGGTTGGTGCAATCTTCATGGTAGACATGGCACACCCTGCAGGTCTTATTGCGGCAGGTTTGTTGGATAATCCATTGAAACACGCCCACATTGTAACCACTACCACACATAAAACACTCCGTGGTCCTCGTGGTGGTGTTATCCTCATGGGTAAAGACTTTGACAATCCTTGGGGAATTACGCTCAAGAATGGCGAATTGAAGAAAATGTCAGCAATACTCAACTCTGCCGTTTTCCCAGGCAACCAAGGTGGTCCATTAGAACATGTTATCGCAGCTAAAGCTGTTGCTTTTGGAGAAAACTTAGAGCCAAGTTGGAAAGAATACGCAACACAAGTGAAGAAAAACGCAAGCACACTTGCACAAGCATTGGTAGACCGTGGTTTCGACATCGTTAGTGGTGGAACAGACAACCACTCTATGTTACTCGACCTTCGTGGCAAGTTCCCTGAACTAACAGGAAAGGTTGCAGAAAATGCCCTTGTTGCAGCCGATATCACGGTAAACAAGAATATGGTGCCATTCGATAGCCGTTCAGCATTCCAAACAAGTGGTATACGTCTTGGAACAGCTGCAATGACAACCCGCGGTGTAAAGGAAGATATGATGCTCCTTGTTGCAGAACTCATCGAAGAAGTGCTCACTTCTCATGATGATGAAGCAGTAATTGCTCGTGTACGCGAAAAAGTAAATGCAACAATGAAGGATTATCCTTTATTTGCCTACTAATCATTTTTTGATTTATAAATAATTTCCCCATTGATTTTTCTTATCATTAAGACAAATCAATGGGATTTTATTAATCACCCCATGAAAAGTTTCCATCATATTTAGTCATTCCTTAAAAACTATATTTAAGGAATGACTATTTACAATAAACACCTAATACTTAATACTCTCCTTTTTTATAGGTAACATCAAACAATATTTTCGATGGATTTTTCCCAGAGTGAAAGGTGTATCGGAAATTAAATCCAGCTTCTTTATACTTCTCCAACGCAATCTCATTCCGCACACCGTCGAGTAGTTTTTTGCGCAATTCAGCCTGATTTTGTCGAATGGCTGCTGCATTATCAGCTTCATTGAAAAGCGAATGATAATAATGTATAGTACGCGTCTGAGATTCATAGACCATACTATCGACACGGGTATTATTTGTAATCGGTGTTGGACATTTTTTTTCTGTATACTCGATACATTCTTTTTGTGCACGTTCTTCTAAATTATCATAACATGCTGTCAGACAGCAAGTGACAAGGAGTAGCAATAATATTTTTTTCATATTTCTTGATTATTCATTGTACCGAAAAAAGTAAAAATCATTCTTTACAGAATGTCTATAACTTCTACAAAAAAATGGGTTCGCCAAAACTTTCGTTCCGAACGCACCCATTCTTTTGTTAAGTGATTCCGTTGGGGTTCGAATTGTTTTTTATATCTATCTTATAATCAGACCATTATATTGCTGATTTTTTCAATTGGTAGAATCTTATTATCTTTATCGTTCCGTTAGCGGATATTATCGTAAAGGCTTGTTTCTTTCTCACTTCTTTCCCGCTTCTATCCCGCTTCTATCATCACCATATCAGTAACGTGCCATATTTGCCACTTTATTTTGTGTTTGGCGGCTTTTTTCTTCTTTTTCATAAAGTTATCGTCTGTTATTTTTTAACGCCTTGAAACGGCTTAATTTTAGTTTAAGTTTTACAAGGTCGTCGAATGCCATAACCGATTTCTCGTTGGCAAAGATGCGCGACCACCCTTGATAAGTCTCACATATCCCTGTGTTTTCTTCCTCGTATGTCTCACTCTCCCACCATTCATTCATCATGGCGCAAGCCTGCGCAGGGTCTGCGCCAAAAGTATCAACAACTTCCATTGGATATTGATTTAGAAGTTTTTGTATCCACCCCTCTTTTCCCATTCCAGGATATGCACGCAGTATCATCCATGCACCCTCCCGCAGTTCCTGTTCCCACTCCGGCGGTTCGGAACTATCGACTGAACGCATAGCATGCATAAGCAACTTCAGTTTTTCTAATTCAGTATCTTTTTCCATTGACCCCTGTGTTTAATAGCATATTTTACATGGTCTGCGCCCCATCTCCTTAGCCTTTGATAAAGAAATCGCCCTTATGCTTCCGCTACATCTGTTGAGACCACGGCAACCTTTGCTTTTGTGATAAGTCTCGGCTTTTGGTCCCGTGCAAATGTAAACAACAGAATTGGCACTATTACCACTAACGTTGTCTGCGGATACAGTTCCCAAAATTATGTATAGTGATAGAATGATTAATGATTTCATAAGTTATGCGTTATCGGTTTGATGAATTTTACACTACAAGTTGAGTTCATCTTTTATTTCATTTATTTGAGACTCGTTCTCTTCTACAGAAGTTTCCAAATCACTTATCTGAGAACTGTTTTCTTCTACAGTTTGTTCTAATTCTTCTACTTTCATTTCCACTTCATCTAAATGAGAAGAAAGTGAATGCACATAAAATGCCAATATGGTAATGGCAATCAATAGAAGAATTATAAAGCCTTCTGCCAAAGCAAGACGTATTCTTAAATCATTTTCTTTCATTCCTAAAATCATTTTGAGGGAAGTTATTAATCATGCTTCGGCTTAAATTCGATTATCCTACATTGCTGACTTGTACATCGTTCTTTTTGCGAAGATTTGTCTTGTTGTCTGTCCATCTTCTTTATGAAAAATTAAATTTCATCACTTGGAGAAATGAAGGTAACAGGTCCATAGCTCAAAGTTGTCCAATACTTCATCTGCCCACCATTATTCTTGCTTTTGTTTGTGTCAATTACAATGAAACCATCTTCAGGCTTGTTGGGATTATTTCCTAATACATAGTATGCAAATTTATCTTCGTTTATCCCATCCCAACGTATCTCGTATTTCCCAGAGAACAATTTTAACAGCCTGTCACGTTTATTCTTTGCGTAACTCGCATTTGACAGGTCAAAGGAACTAACAAACGAAATGTATGATAAGTATGTAGTTTCTCCATTTGATTGAAATTTAAATTCTACATAATCAAAATGCTCATCAGCAAAAGTAATATCTCTATACTCCAACACATTGGCTGTACTTTGATAACTCACCTTATCACCATTGAACCGTTTATCAAGCATAGACTTACAATTTGCATAGCTATCACCAAATGTTACGCCAGCTACAGAAGGCATAGTCTGACCAACGCATAACGATGCGCAGAACAGAAATACTAAAATCAGAAACTTTCTTATATTCATTTTTCAATCATTTTTTCATAAACTTTAATCAGTCTTTCTTTTTCAGCCAATAATGCTTCCAAAGATTTCACTCGCTCTTTTAGTACAGCCGTATTTTCTGCAACTGTTATACTACTGTTGATTGCTGCAACAGATTGCTTTCCATTAGCCGTTGCAGTATTTCCTTCCTTGTTATCTTTTCCTGTTAGCAGCCAATAGGCATCAACATTCAAGTTTTCAACAATCTTAACTACCATATCAACAGATGGCTTAGACCGTCTCTTGTTTCCAAGATAGTTAGAAAGCCCCGTTGGTTGTAAACCAATTGACTTAGCGAAAGCAGCTTTATTACCATCAAACCTACTATTCACCAGCATTTCCATTCTATCGTTTATTGTTTCCATTGGTTAAAATATCTTAATATACTATATATTTATCGTCATTTGGTTTGATGTATAAAACCATTTGTCTACCTTTGCACCATAAAGTTAAACAAATAAGTTTAAAATACAAAGATTATGGCAAGAAAAAACAACATTTCAGCCGAGATAGCGGCAATGGAAGTGGGTCAAACGTTAAGCTTCCCTGCGGAACGTTGCAACACTATACAGAGTGTTGCGAGTATGAGCGGATTCAAGTATAATCGTCGATACTCAACGAGTATACACCGCGAAGAAAGAATAATCACTGTAACGAGAGAGGAATGATCATCAAGCCTAACCCCTGCAGCTCCTGCCCAAATTCCCACAATGGTATCAACGGCCGCTACTGCGACATGTTCAATAAGTATGTTGAATATTATAAATCTCCAATCTGTATAAACAAAAAGTAATTATGAATAAGTATCTTAAAGCATATCTTAATTGGCGCATCAATACACTTTGCATGCTGGCTATGGCTGCAACAGTTCTCATTGTTTCTGAAAGCAAAGCTTTTATACCGTTCATATCAACAAAGATAGCAGGTTTCGCCTTGGCGTATCTCACCTTTAGACTGGGCAAGTATTGGTACAACAAGGGTAAGATAGACGAACTGAAGGAACTTATCAATGAAGAATGAAAAGGCAAGATGCAAGAATGATAGCGGAAGAGCTTTTTGCTATCATGGAAAAAGAGCAGGTTTTCGATGACAAATACATCGGAGCAAGCGAAGCCGCTGAAATGTTGGGAATCCCATTATCCACACTCTACAACCAAATTGCGGATATACCACATGCAAAAGTAGGTAAGTATCTGCGGTTTTCAAAAAGAGAACTAAGAAAATATATCAATAAAAAATGAATAATTATGAGTAACATCCATCTTACAGTAGAAGAGATTAACGCATTAAAATCTACGGAAATAGTAACCAATGACAAAGTGCGTGAGAAATTCGTACAAATCTATGATACCATGTGGGCATCATCTACAGGTATCAGCGGTGATGCAGCTTACGAGCGAGAGAGTAGATACTTCAACGCACTTTTGTGCGAAAAGGAAGACCTGCGCACAAAATGCTCTAAGTTCTCAATTTTTACATCATTCCTTGATGTGGCTATATCGGGATTGACCGTTGAGCCGGGAATACGGGCACAAGCCTATTTGCTTTCGCGCTCTGTCAATATCGGTAAAGGACAGGATGGGAAAAACATGTATGTAACGCAGTGCGTTCTTACGGTTTCTGGCTATGGTGAGTTGGTACTCCGTGCCCGTTGCGGTCAGATACGCCATGCAGACAATCCTGTCATCGTGTACGCGGAGGATGGTTTCGAGTTCGGGGAACAGAATGGTAACAAGTTCGTGAACTACACCTGCCGACTACCTCATACCTCCAACGAGATTGTAGCAGCTTTCATGAAGATTACACGAAGCGACGGCTCTTCCGATTATGCCGTTTTGCTGCCTGAAGATTGGAAACGACTTCAAGGGTACAGCGAAAAGCAAAACCGCAAATGGGATAACAATGCCCATGCGTATGTGAATGGCAAGCCAAATGATTTGTATGTCGCTGATGGTGGTCAAATCGATAAAGGTTTCTTGATTGCCAAACTTATCAAGCACGCCTTCAGGACTTACCCCAAGGCTCGTGTCGGCCGTGGTACACAACTAGAGTCTCAACAGAATGATGAGGAGATTAATGACGATATCTATGGAATTGGTAATGGTGAGGTTGTGGACACTACAACTGGTGAGGTTATTCAAACAAAGGAAAACTTTGGTCCCGCTGCAGACACTTCCGCTGGTGTTGTCGTAAACCCAGCCGAAACAAGCAATACAGAGAGTAATGATGATGTTTTCTAAACCATAAAAGATAAGACTATGAGTACAGAATTAAGTATTGTTCGCCCAGAGAATGTGCAGATGATAGCACAAAATGCGCCAAAGATTTATGATGAAAACCAACAGCGTTCAGTGCGTTGCACTAATGCTGGTGCTCAACTGCTATCCGAAATAAAGGAGAAAGGTATGAGTGATGAACTCGACCAGCGCTGTGCAGCGTACATTGAGAAATCACGGAAAACGGTTAAACTGATGAATGAGCAGCGTTCGCCAATCACGAAGATGTTTGATCAGATACGCACGGAATTCACAGGCATGGAGAACTCTATCGACCCGACCAAGGCTGGTAATGTGCCTTATCAAATACAGGCTTTGCGCAATCAATTTGCAGCAAAGAAGCGTGAAGAAGAGGAAAAGCGCAGACAACAGGAGGCTCTGAAGCAGCAAAAGAAATTGGCACTAACGAAGTATGATGCGGATGTGGAGGATGATTTCAGACAGCAGTTCAGTAGGTACATCACCCAGCACATCAATGAGCTTACAACGCTCAACGCTTCACTCACACTCGAAAACTTCGATACACAGTCCGTGAAGATTGTGGACTATCCCACTGCTATGCCGGCAGATTTATTCAATCACCTAACATTGTCTGTCCTTATCCCACAAATGCTATCAACAGAAGAGGCAACGCAAATCCGTGCGAGTGTCCAGTCTCGTCTGCTTGCACAGTTCAACGAACAATACACTACAGAGATTGGTGACTATAAAGATACTATCGTAGATGCACTAAATTCTAAGCATGCTGAACTCGAGCGCATGGCAAAAGCCAATGCAGAGGAACAAGAACGCATGAAGCAAGAACTTGCGGCTAAGGAGGCAGCCGATGCTGCACGACTTGAGGAAGAACGCAAGCGTAAGGAGGAGGAAGCCAAGGCTGCAAAGGAAATGCAAGCACAGGCACAGGAGATTGGAAGTCTTTTTGATGCGGCATCAGTTTCTACACCTGCATACACTCCAAAGACATCCGTAAAGAAAAAGATAGTTCCCCTTGATGCGGAAGGTATCATCAATATTGTTTCGTTTTGGTGGAGCAAAGATGGTATGTACATGAGCGTAGAGGACTTGACTAAGATGTTCAAGAAGCAAATCACAGCCGTTGAGAAGTACGCAAACGATAAGACTAATGCGGAGTTCATCAACTCGCCACATGTCAGATACGAGGATGAAGTAAAAGCAAAGTAACTATGAGTAGCGGATATTACCCAGCAGGTGCGGAGAATGACCCTCGCGCACCTTGGAACAACAGCGACACGGAACTTGTTCCTCGTGAGATTGAATACTCTTGCGTTATGAAGCGTAAGGCAATCGTAGATGTAACAGACTACATTCCCGGTGAAATAGAAAAAGAATGGGACGGAGAGAGTTATGTCGCCGTTCGTGTTGATGATGATTTTTCAGGCACTAATTGGCTAGAAGATTTCAAAGATACATGGCGTACACCGCTCGAACTCATAAATGTGCTGCGTAGGACGGCAAAAGATCTTATGAAAGGCAATATGCCCGACAAAGACACATTCTATTGGGTCAACATTATCGACGAATGCGAAAGCTGGACTATTGACTATGAAGAAGCAGAAGCAACATGACAACTCATAATCCCGATGAATACTATAACCGCAGTGAGGTCTCCAACTCCGACCTCACTGCACTCAAAGAGCAACTCTACCCTCATCCTCAATACGGCGACCGTGAGGCTGCATTCTACTTCGGTAGTATAGTCGATGCAATCATCACGGAACCAACAAGGGTTGATTTTATCAACAGAAAGGTAGATGGTGAGCCTGTGGAGGAAGAGATATGGCTGCATGCTCGTGAAATGCAACGCTCCCTGCGTGCAGAAGCACGACACGACCCATTCCTCGCAAAGGTGTTGGAGATGGCAGACACGCAACGCTTCATGGTAAACAAAGCGCAGGAATTTGACAACGGCGGCTTCTGTTTCACTCTTGACACTCGTTGCAAGTGGGATTGGTGGTTACAGGCAGCTCATTTCGGAGGAGACCTGAAAACTACAGCAGCTGCTACAGATGAAGAATTCAACGATGCAATAGATTTCTTCGACTGGGACCGCAGCCGTGCATGGTATATGGATATAGCTCACAGCGATAATGACTTCATCTATGCAATATCAAAGAAGAATAACCGCATATTCAAGAAGTTTATCAAGCGTGGAGACGAAATCTATAACCGTGGGAGGGAGAAATACGAGGATCTAGCATACAAATACTGGTGTTATTCATTATGAAAGAACTGAAACATAATCTTAAAATAGAGCCTTATCCATATCAGCGTGAGGGCATCTTGGCCGGGCTGAAATGGAAACGCCTCCTTATCGGGGACGAGCCGGGCCTTGGAAAATGCCAAACTCTAAATTCCCTCCTTGCAACACCAAAAGGATTTGTAAGAATGAAAGATGCTTATGTCGGTATGCCCATATTCGGGCAGAACGGCAACGTCTATAAGGTCAAGAATATCTATCCACAGGGAAAGAAGCCTGTTTACCGCATCATATTCTCTGATGGTAGCATGACGGAATGCAGCGATGACCATTTTTGGAATGTCCGTGATGAGAACCGCAGAAGAAGAAATCAAGGCTGGACAACTAAAACTTTGGCAGAACTGATTGATATGGGGCTGTATCTCAAAAGTAGTGTCCATAGGAAAGAAAGCGGCAGACACCCTGTTCCCAAGTGGGAAATACCTATGTGCGATCCGGTACATTACAGAGCAAAATCATTCAAGATAGCACCCTATACCATGGGGGCGGCTTTGGGTGATGGCTTCCTCGATAACAATGTGGCGTTTAGCTTCCCAGACAACAAGTCATTCATCATTGATAAGATAGCAGAAGAACTTCCATCAACACTAACCATAAGAAGTAAAGTGTATGGGAACTTGACACGTTACCGCATTGTAAACAATGCACGAGATAAGTTCCATGCCCCGAATGCTTACAAAGATGAGTTTCGTAATTTGGGCGTAGATGTACTTAGTGCCGATAAATTCATACCCAGCATATATCTGTATGGGAGTGTCTGCCAACGCAAGCAACTGCTTGCCGGTCTGATGGATACTGATGGAAGTTGCTGTGGAAACCGTACTGTCTTTCACACTACAAGCAGACTTCTTGCAGAGGATATTCAGACTTTGATACAGTCGCTCGGTGGTATAGCCACAGTACATACCTATGACAGAACTTCCGAAAATAAGTCCATAGAGCATCAAGTGTTCATAAAGACAACTTTCTGCCCATTCAGTCCTGAAAGCAACAAGGCAAAATCGTGGAAACAACGAAAGACTTTCAGAGTTACACGATACATTAAATCAGTAGAGTATATTGGATTGCAGGAATGCCAGTGCATAAAAGTAAGCGCGCCCGACAGCCTGTATCTCACCAACGAGTATATTGTTACACACAACACGCTCGAAAGTATCGGTATAGTTGATACGGCAAATGCCTACCCATGCCTTGTTATCTGTCCATCCTCCCTGAAGATTAACTGGCAGCGTGAGTTCGAGAAATTCACCGACAAGAAAGCACTCGTATTGGAAAATGCCGTGCAGACAACATGGCCGTATCTTCTGAAGATGAAAATGCACCATGTAGCCGTATGCAACTATGAGAGTTTACGCAAATACTTTGTCTGGGACATCAGACAGAAAGGCACATTTCGTCTGAAAGATGTTGTATTCAACCCTGCAATAAAAATCTTTCGCTCTGTCATCATCGATGAAAGCCACAGGGTTAAAGACCCATCGGCACAGCAGACCATTTTCACACGGGGCATCGCTGAAGGTAAGCCTTATCGCATTTTGCTGTCGGGTACGCCTGTTGTAAATCGACCGGCTGACCTCATCGCTCAACTGTCAATCATGGGCAGATTGCCAGAGTTCGGAGGGCGCACCCACTTTCTACAGGAGTATGGCGGTGGAGATTTAAGCAGGGAAAACAGACGGCAGGAGGAAGACGAGGTAAGAAACCTCGACAAACTTTCTGCGGAACTGTACTCTCGTTGCATGATACGCAGGGAAAAGGCAAAGGTTCTGACACAGTTGCCTGAAAAGACACGCACAGACCTTTATGTGGATATTTCCAATAGCGAGGAATACGCTTGCGCAGCCGAAGACCTTGCTACCTACCTGCGTGAATACAAGGAATGCACCGACTATGAGGTGGCTCGCAAGATGCGCATGGAGGCTCTTGTAAAATTCATGGCACTGCGTTCCATTGCAGCAAAGGGTAAGGTGAAGCAAACTATCGACTTCTGCCGCACTTTTCTCGCAAGCGGCAAGCCTCTCATTCTATTCTGCTCTCTGCACGAGATTGTAGATGAATTGAAAAAAGCATTTCCAGATGCGGTTACAGTTACAGGTCGTGATAGCATGATGATGAAACAGGCTGCCGTTGATGCCTTCCAATCAGGACAAGCACAGCTAATAATCTGTTCTATCAAAGCTGCAGGTGTCGGTCTTACGCTTACAGCCTCATCTAACGTGGCGTTTTGCGAGTTTCCCTGGACCTATTCTGACTGTTGTCAATGTGAAGACCGTGCGCATCGTATCGGGCAGAAAGACAATGTTACATGCTATTATCTCATTGGTCGTGGAACTATTGACCATACTCTCTATAACATCATACAGAATAAACGGTCTGTAGCTAATCAGATAATGGCATCCACAGATGATATTCCAACGGATAAGATGTATTTCGACCAACTTACGGATATGTTTCTTAACCCCTGTTACAATGGAGAAACCGAAAAAATATGAGTTCTGCAAGACAGATATTAAAAACATCATCTTTGAACTAGAAAAAGCAGATGGAATGTATGCGAGAATAAATACACTATCAGCCTCAAACAGGCAGTATTCAATAAATAAATTATTAACAAAACTCAAATCAAAATTGACATGAACAAGAACATGTTGGCAAAAGAGGTAGCAGTATCTGATAAAGTTACGCTATCAACAGCATTCAAGACCGTAGATGGTGTACTACGTGTTATTGCTGAAACACTCGCCAAGGGCGAAAGTATTCAACTCCGTGGCTTCGGCTCTTTCGTAGTCGTGAACAAGTCGGAACGTAAAGTGAACGACATTAAGACAGGAAAGCCTATCACCATTCCTGCACACAAGTCTGTGCGCTTCAAACCAAGTAAAGAAACCGTTATAAAATTAAACAAGTAAAGAAGTATGAGTGAAATTAAGGAAATGAAGCAGTACACCTGTATCAAGAATGTGAAAGCTATTCCTATGACAGATGGCGAGTTTTTTAACACCACAGGGAAAATGCCGTACAATACAGGCAAAGACCTTAATGGAAGTTTGGAAGGCTACCTTGTAAAATACGAGGATGGTTACGAAAGCTGGTCACCAAAGGAAGTATTTGAGAAAGGTTATGTCTTGACCGAAACATATATAGATAGAATGAAGTTTGAACTTGCAGAACTTAAAAATCGGATTGTGAAAGCAACACAAGCTTTATACACACTTAATCAAATGAATTGTCTTGAAAGAGTCTCTTTATCTGAACAATTAGGACACATGCGATGCTATGCAGATGCATTGTATTGCCGTATTGCAAATTCTGCCCCAGCAGGAGTCATAAGTAAAGATGAAGCATTAAAAACTATAAGCAAAGGAGGTACACTATGATGTTATTTGAAGTAGGCGTGCGTATGGAACGCACATTAGAAAATGGTGCTCAGGCAAAAGTCCTCGAGCAGTTTGTAGTTGATGCGATGTCTTTCACAGAGGCTGAGGCAACTACAACAAAAGAGGTTTCTGCTTATGGAACTATCACCGATATAGTAACTATCAAGCGCTCACGCTGTACAGAGCTAATCGGTGATGGCAGCAAGGAGAAGTGGTTTAAGGCAAAGGTAAACTACATTACCATTGATGAGAAAACAGGAAAGGAGAGAAAAACTCCTAATCATTACTTCGTCAATGCAGAAACTATTACTGATGCAAAGAAAGCCGTTGATGATTGCTTCGGAACAACAATGATTGACTATAGCGTTGCCACTCTCGATGAGACCAAGGTATTAGATGTGTTCCGTCATGACTTGAATACCAACAATGAAGATTGACGAATACAAGAAAATCTCTCGTAAGGGTTGCAATAAATACGGTGCAAAGCGTGTCGGTAAACATGCTTCAAAAAAAGAGCATTACCGCTCTGCTACCTTGCAGATGATGCAGCGTGCTGGTATTATTGCAAACCTGCGAGAGCAGGTAAAGTATGAACTTATACCTGCCCAGTATGGTGAATGTGGAAAAGACTTCAAAGGACGAACAACACGTGTACTCCTTGAACGTGCCTGTTCGTATATTGCAGACTTTGTCTATACTGATTGCAAGACAGGGCAGACAATAGTTGAGGACACTAAAGGCATGCGGACAAAGGAGTACATCATCAAGCGTAAGCTCATGCTATCTGTGCATGGCATACGAATAAAAGAAGTATAGCATGGAAAATATCGAAAGAGATCGTTTTACTGTGTATCGCTCCTATTGGGAGGGATTGAAGCACATGAATAAAGAGATGCAGGGAGAGGTATATAATGCTATCATGGAATATGGCTTCACTGGAAATGTTCCTAATATGTCGCCAGAAGCAGAAGGAGTATTCATGCTGATGAAACCCAATATAGATATTAGCCTTACTCGGTATAAGAATGGGCGAAAAGGTGGCAAGATAACAGCCGCAAAACGAAGCATTAGCAAGGCAAATACTAAGCAGATGACCTATGACGATGAGATAAAGGAAATGCTGGAGAACAAACAGTGGAATGAGCCTGTATGTATGCAGCTGAAAATTAACAGCGAAGAATTTAAGCAGCGCATTACTGAGTTCTCAACCCACATAAAATGTACTATGGATGGTGTGGGACATGACAGTATCGGTGATGCACATAGGCATTTCGTATCGTGGATGAACAAGAAATATCCTATTCAGAATGCGCTAAAAGAGAATGAGCCGGATTACACCTATACAGGTGGATTTGGCGGACAAGATGTCTAACCAAAAAAAATAAAAACAACTATGAATGAATATCCAAAAACGCTGGTTGATGCGCTCTCTATATATCGCAAACAACCTACAGGTAATGTCGATTGGGATCAAGCTGTTCTTGCTGCATGCAGGAACAAAGAAAAATCTGCTCCTACTTGGCTAAACTTACATGATGTAGTATTGAAAGCACATAAAGAAATAGAAAATACACGGATTGCATCTTATAATCTGCAAGATGAGGGAACATATAAGGCTCATGCGAAGCTGCTGCTCTACATCGCCAACAACATCTCACTTGCACGGCAACGTCGCCAGTTCATTATTGACGATAACAATCGTGACGTTATACGCTTCTTGCTCTATTATTTCAATGGTTGCCCACTTGCAGAAGAAGTCTTTCCCGGTCGTGGTTACAAACTTCACAAGAATATAATGCTGCAAGGAGCGGTAGGAACGGGTAAGACACTACTCATGCAGATATTCTCTGAATATCTCATGCGTATACACTCGCCTCGATTTTTTTATAATTTGTCTGTCACGCAAATGGTTAATTATTATACTTTGCACAATAATCTCGATCGATTTACTTATAACGAAGAAGAGAACAAAGGGTTTAAATGCACACCTGTAAACATTTGTCTCAACGATATTGGCATACAGGATAGGACATTCTTCGGAATGGATACAGGGTTGCTTACCGATGAGTTCCTGCATGCACGCAACGAAATTTGGACACAATATGGCAAGTGTGCCCATCTTACTACCAATCTCGATGACAAAGCCTTGCGCAAACGCTTTGAGCGTAACGATGGCTTCGGAAGATTGATTGACAGGTTTAAGACTTATAATATTATTCCGATGGGCGGTACAAGCCGCCGATAACTGATAAAATCATGAAGATAGCAGAACCACTTGTTATTGGCTATTCCCGTGATAGCAAAGGGAAAATAGTTGGGCGACATTTGAAGCCCATCTCCAACACTTTGCATGTGGCAAACTTTAACACGACTGCACAATATCTGTTTGAGCCAACAGTACTTCACATGGAACGCACGGAAGAAGAGAAAATTAGAAGAAGGGAGCATGGAGATAATGGTGCAAAATTCTCCGCATCAAAGCAACTCACAACACGTATTGATGGTTTATCAAACGCTATCACAACAGCACAGAAAGACAATCTTCTATGCTGTCCAGAAACGGATACACTGATGAGAGTACGCAAAATGGTAAAAGATAAGCGAAAAGGAACTGGAACAGCCGTACTTGAAGCAGACAAAACAATCCGTGGCTGCTATAATGTAGGCACGCACGATAGCACTATATCCGAAATGGTAATACAGCATGAAAATAACCCTGCACTTACCATTACAACAGTGCAGCAACCTAAAATGTACGGTGCGACAACAAAATATAGAATACGCAAGTTCACACCTCGTGAGTGTTTCCGCCTCATGGGAGTGTCTGAACACAACATAGCCCTTATACAGGCTTCGGGAGTATCTAAATCACAGCAATACAAAATGGCTGGCAACAGTATTGTGGTTGATGTGCTCTTTCACATATTCCGCAAGATGTTCATCGAAACGGAGAATGAAGCAAAATTATACCAGTACGATTTGTTCTCACAGAATTTCAGTACGCTCTGCCCATACCAGTTCAACAAAGAACACCCTTTGCGTGTGGTTACGGCATTCAGTGGATATGACAGTCAGTGTATGGCATTGGACAGATTGCAAGCCGTTTCACAGGGGCAGTTCTGCTATGAACTTATTGCGTGGAGTGAGATAGACCGCTTCGTCATTCAGGCACACAATGCTATATATCCTCAATATGCAGACCGTAATCTTGGCGATATTGCAAAAATAGATTGGCACATGGTACCAGACTTCGATTTGTTTACATATTCGTTCCCATGCACCGACATCAGCAGCGCAGGATTGCAAAAAGGACTGTCCGAGAATAGCGGAACGCGGAGTGGGTTGCTGTGGGAGTGTCGCAAAGTGATAGATAACAAGCGACCTCGCTTTCTACTGATGGAAAATGTTGAGGCTCTCGTGCAGAAGAAATTCATATCCGAGTTCCGCAAGTGGCAAGACTATCTCACGGAGAATGGTTATACTAACTTTTGGAAAGTTCTCAATGCTAAAGACTACGGTGTGCCGCAAAACAGACCACGTGTTTTTATGGTAAGCATCCTTGATAAGGATGTGGAGTATCACTTTCCTCGCCCCTTTCCACTTAAGTTGCGTATCAAGGATATCGTCGAAGAAAATGTAGATGAGTGTTATTACTTAAAAGAGGAACGGATTGCGGGTTTACAACTTTCTACACTCAAAGAGATAAATGGTGGAAACGGATTTAAGTTCGAGCCAAAATCTATAGATGATACGGCAAACTCAATTACATCAAAGGCTGACTCACGAAAGACAGATAACTTTATTAAACTATAATACAGAATAACTATGAGTAAAATTAAGACTTATGCACTGATGCTTTCGGAGGTGTTTCCGAAAACGCACAGCAAGGCGGGAATACCTACGGGCTTCAAAATCAAGTTCGCTCTTGGGCAAGGTTGCCCCGATTGTGATAAACCACAAGATTTATCAGGTGTAAATATATCCGACTGTAACGGTTGTGTAAACGCTTGCAGCATCCCAAAGTTGCACACTATCCGTGCCAACTATCCCCTGTGGGAGAAACGAATAAAAGAAGTTCAAGACGGACACGCAGTGTTATCCATCCGGCAATGGAGCCGTAGCAAGCAGGTAGAAATAGCACGACTGACAGCCGAAAATGGTATCGGCATACAGAAACTGAGAATTTATGAGCATGAGCCTTTCCCAGTTGTGTATGCTGATAGGTACACTACGCCTGTTGACTGGCAGGAACTCGCGAACAACGATGGGCTTTCTCTCAATGACTGGCGAGAGTGGTTCAAAGGTTACGACCTGTCAAAGCCCATGCCCATTATTCACTTTACAAAATTCAGATACTGATATGTATATAGCATTTGACTTTCAGATACAAAACACGCCAGACGGCTTTGTTGTCAGCGCATTTGTTTGCGATACACCAAGCACTAACAGAATATGGAAACCCTTGCGTAACTTCGGAGACCGACAGGGAGATGCGATAATATACAAGGCGGAGGATTGTCCACGCCTTAACGAATTTGCCCTTAAAAGCCTTATAAATGGGTATGACAGAGCAATAAAATACAGA
>JALFSW010000080.1 GCA_022779305.1 Prevotella sp.
TATGAATGCATCAAAATTCGTTTTCTCTATGTTGGATTCCTTGTTGCTCATATTGTGATGATAATTTCTACAAATATAGTCATTGGTAACTATCTATGAAACTGTTTGATACTTTTATAGTTGATTAAACTTGTTCATGGCATTTGCCTTAATATCATCCGCTATGTCAATGTAGGGTTTCATAGCTTTGTAGTCGCTGTGTCCCGTCCATTTCATGACCACCTGTGCCGGGATTCCGAGAGCCAGCGCATTGCAGATGAATGTCCTTCTTCCTGCATGGGTACTGAGCAAAGCGTATTTGGGTGTGACTTCATCAATACGTTCATTTCCCTTGTAGTAGGTTTCCCGTACAGGCTCGTTGATTTCTGCCAGTTCGCCCAGCTCTTTCAGGTAATCGTTCATCTTCTGGTTGCTGATGACGGGCAGAGCCATGTAATTCTCGAAATGGATGTCCTTGTATTTGTCCAGTATGGCTTTGCTGTATTTGTTCAGTTCAATCGTCAGGCTGTCGGCAGTCTTGACTGTGGTTATTTCGATGTGGTCGGACTTCACATCGCTTCTTTTCAGATTGCGAACATCCGAATACCGCAAACTCGTAAAGCAGCAGAACAGGAAAACATCACGCACACGTTCCAGGTATTGCTTATCCTTGGGTATCTGGTAGTCTTTCAGCTTGTTCAGTTCATCCCAAGTCAGGAAGATTACTTTTTTCGAGGTGGTTTTCAGTTTCGGTTTGAACGTATCGTATGCAATGTTCTGATGATGTCCTTTCTTGAAGCTCCAGCGCAGGAACCATTTGAGGAATCCCATTTGCTTGCCGATGGTGCTGTTTCTCATATCCTTGGTGTCACGCAGGAAGTTGACGTATTCGTTCAATCCAAACTCGTTGAAATAGTTGAACGTTGCATCCTCCTTGAACTCTTTGAGGTGGTTCCTCACTGCTGCAAATTTTTCATAGGTGGATGCCGTCCAGTTATTCTGGTTACCGCACTCTTTTACAAACTCATCGAACACCTCCCAAAAGCTGACAGGGGCTTCTTCCGGCTGTTCTTCGCTGGTGTCTTTCATTCTCATGTTGAAAGCTTCCTTCAACTGTTGGGTCGTTGGCATGACCTCCTGCACCTCAAATTCCTTGAAAATATTCTGGATTTCGGCATAGTATTTCAGCAAGTCCGTATTGATTTCGGCTGCACTTTGCTTTAGCTTGTTGGTACATCCGTTCTTTACCCGCTGCTTATCTGCATCCCATTTGGCTACGTCAATCCGGTAGCCCGTTGTAAACTCGATGCGTTGGCTGGCAAAGATGACACGCATACGGATGGGTACGTTCTCTACGATTGGCACACCGTTCTTTTTCCGGCTCTCCAATGCAAAAATGATGTTGCGCTTGATATTCATAATTGGGTGCGTTTGAAATTCTACACCCAAATATACACCCAATTATTGAGATAGCAAAAGACATTTAGAAACATTTACTTTTACTCTATATTGTAATTTACACTTGATTATCAGTCGTTTGCAGTTTTATGATATTCTGTGAAAGTATAAGTTCGAGAGCCTCTCTCTCCGCTTCACATAGCAAGTTAAATCCCTAAGTTTCAATAACTTAGGGACTTTTTATTTCTATTTGTTTATTTTTTGACCCAGTTCTTGACCCACTTTTTGACCCACTTTTTGACCCACTTTTACTCCGAACACTTTTTAACATGAAATTGTTTTTAATTTGTGTAAAGATTTTTCAACACGCATTTACTTATTGGTTATCAATATTTTACGCAATTAAACAAAAAGGTGGATTTGAACCTTTATTATCAATCATTTCATTCGTGTTGTCTGAACGCTATCTTACATTCCCTTTTTCTTGCTTTCCCTCCTGTCTTTCCTTTTTTGACCGTATCAATTCTCCAGCCTTTATGATAGCCTTCTTGTTAAGGACTACACCGCCTTTGCTAAGACCTATACGTTCCAGTGAAGATTGCCTGATGCCAATATCATCTGCTGAAAGTACGCTGTATATGGCAGGGATAGAACCAAAATAGTAGTTCTTCCTTCCCTGGATCAGCTGAACATGAATAACCTTTGTCATAAGCCTCTTTTGTGATTTTGTTTCACCTCAAAATTACAAAATAGTTACTATATACGATATTTTGAATGGTATTCTTTCAAAATATCTATCTTGATTAGTTTCCAACTATTCCACAGAAGACCATCGGTTTTCTATTTTCCTTTGCAAAGTTAGCAAGGTCGGCAGAACGCACAAGTACCGCCATGCTATTTGGCAAGATTTTCACGGAAGCCTTCCACAAATCAAAGATTTGGGTTTTCCATGAAAATCTCCCCAAATTACTTTGCTTATCCGCCTGGTGACCTTGCTCCTTTCTTGCACGTAAAATTTGAAATCCCGACGGTCTCCTGCTGCAAACAGCAGAGAACTAAAGGGAAAAGTATCACAACTTAACAACAAGAAACATGGAAATTATGAACAACAAAGTTACGGCGGTGAAGTTCGTACAGTGGGATGTAAATCCATTGCAAAGTCTAAGCAGCAGCAAGGTGTATCTGTTGCGTGCCAAGCTCAACAGTGGTAAGAAGATGACACGTGAGGAGAAAAATTGGCTATGTGAAAAAGTTAACTCTAACACCTACTTCCGCACGGCAGTTCCTTTGGGAGGCTGGAGATTTGATTTCCTTGATGTGCTGAAAAAGTACATTGTCAATCAATACGGTCATTGGAGCGAATACTTCGCGCCTGACAAGACAAGTTTGAGGGCATATCTTTATGGGCGCATCAATCAAATAGTGGAAGTATAACAAGTCTAAGGGGGTGGAGCTTTTCCACCCTAAGCAAATCAAAAACCATCATATACACATCATTATGAACACTTTGAAATTACAGAGAGTCGGTAGAAATTATTATGGGCATATCGCCTATAAAGACGAGGACGGCAAGTATTATCTTGACATAGATATGGTACACGGCAAGGCTCCCGAAACACTTTATCATTGCAGCCCATCCGATGATATGGACGGAGAGCCAGGTTTTCCTTTAAAAGCAAAGTTTGAAATCACCAATCCCTTCACAGATAAGGAACTTCGGATGCAGAATTTCCGCTTTGAGTATTCTATGCTTTCACGTCTCAAAGACGAGTGTGAAGCCTTTATCCCAAATCGGTCATTAGGATTTCTTGGTGCTGTATGGCAGTGAGAAATCCTTTAGCTTTTCCCATATAGAAAGAAAGGATTGTCGAGTCTTTAGCGACCTCGCCAAATACAATATGTGTTTGTCCTTCGTCTTGGCCAGAT
>JALFSW010000013.1 GCA_022779305.1 Prevotella sp.
TTACTGATACAAACCACCTCCGGTTCGTGCAGGGAATATACTTTATTCCTTGACTTACTGTTCTGGGAAAGACCCCTGTAGTACAACTCAAACATCTTCTCATAGCCACTGCTCTCCGCCAAGATTATCTCCATGCCTTTCTCACCGATACGGTTGCGAAAATGAACCAATTCAGAAGCATCACAGGGTTCCTTGGGAGTAAATTCAAGCCCACCGCAAAAGTATTGGTAGTAAGCATTCTCGCTCCATTGAGAAACCACCATTTCATCAGACACATTGCGCAAATGTTTTAAGATTAGAAGACCACACATCAGGCGGATAGGATGAGCGGGGGCGACCGTTCGTACTGCAATACAAAGGAGAAAAAGCATCATCAAAACGCTGCCAGTTAATCTTATGGCTAAGTTGGAAAAGGGGATTTTGATGGCTAAGCATGTCCTCTAAAGAAGAGGACAAAGAGAGCTGTTTGGATGTACGTTTTAACATAAATATCTGCAAGATTTATAATGTAAAGGTACGAAATCTTGCAGATATAAACAAATAATTTACAGGATAATATATTGTAAATCAGAAACTTATTGGGTTTTTAAGAGACGACTAAATAAAACCTACTTGGTATACACGATAGTTATCTGTTTTATTCGATATCAAGACATATTCTTCTGATGAGGAATGTGTCTTTTTTTTCAAACTTATCCAAATTTATCCGTTGTATTGCTCTTGTTTACGAGAAAAGGTTTGATTTCTTGCGAAAAAGGTTTGTTATCTTGTATTCTATTCCTAAAACTCGCGTTAACATTATCCTTCTATCATGGCAATCAATTCGTCTTTCATCTCGTTAGGAACATTGATACCTCTAAGAATGAGACTTCTGTTCCATTCTTTGGCTTCTTCTGGGCGCATTGTATAAAGCACTTCGGCAAATTCTTCTATCTCCGTTGCCGTATAGTCATCGCTGTTGCGCCCTTGGAAGCGGTCGAGTTCTTCGTCATCAAAGTAGATAATGGGTTGTGTGGCTGCCACCATCATACAAGTTTGTTCGCATGTTTCATCAATGCCCGAGCATGTGGCACAATCACCCGATGCTTGAACAATGGTGTCGTCATTGCCATTTCTTCTGCGCTGAACAATAGTGAAAACGCCAACGACAACGCCTAAGAGCGTGAGAGCGGATAATGCGATATAAATAAATTCCATTCTTATTTTCGTTTTTAATCGTTTGACGTATAGGGTGTTATCTTAAAACCAGCTTTCTGCATGTCCTGCCAAAAGTTAGGATAAGACTTTGATACCACTTCAGGATGATTGATGCCTATTCGTCCGAGCTTGATGGATAATGGTGCGAAAGCCATTGCCATGCGATGGTCGTCGTAGGTGTCAATGATGGGTAGCGGCTGTGCCACACAACGTTCACCATCCCATACCACTTCTTCGTCATTGTTGGTGTAGATAATATACCCCAGTTTCTCCATTTCGATTTTCATTGCCTTCACACGGTCGGTTTCTTTGATGCGCAGATTTGATAACCCCGTGAAGCGGAAGGGTAGGTTAAGGAGTGGACAAAGTGCGATGAGCGTTTGGGCAAGGTCGGGCTGATTCTTGAAATCATATTCAAGACGTGTGGGTTGGCGTTGCTGTCGGCTGATACAAACCTGAGATTGTTGCCCATCGCCACTGAAAGTGGTCTTCACGCCCAGTAATGAGAAGATATATTGAATGCCTGCATCACCTTGTCGAGAGCCGTTGAACAGTCCTGGCAGCATGATTTGCGATTCTTTATCGTTTAAGAGCGTGATGATTTCATACCAATAACTGGCTGCTGTCCAATCGTTTTCCACAAAGTATGGCATCGCTTCATAAGTTTGCGATGGAATGGTAATGGTTTCCATGTCATTCCATTCAGCTTCAATGCCGTATTGGTGCATCACGTGCAAGGTGAGGTCGATATAAGGACGTGATACGATACTGTCTAATAGCTTCAGCGTCAGTCCGTTTTTTAGCATGGGGGCAATCATTAGCAAAGCAGAGATATATTGTGAACTGACGTTTCCCGCAACTTCAATGCTTCCCCCCTCTAATCTTTTTCCTTTGATTTTCAAGGGTGGATAGCCTTCTTTCCCCACATATTCTATATCGGCACCGAGAAACCGAAGTGCTTCTACGAGAATTTTAATTGGACGCTCCTGCATGCGTTCTGTTCCCGTGAGGATGTGTTCTCCCTCGCTGACAGACAAGTAGGCGGTCATGAAACGCATAGCAGTGCCTGCTGCTTGAATGTCTATTGTCGCTGGACGTTCAGCCAAAGCCTTGACAATGACGGCAGTATCATCACAATCGGAGAGATTTTCTGGGCATATTGCGTTGGCTGACAATGCAGAAAGAATGAGTGCCCTGTTGCTAATGCTCTTCGATGCAGGCAGATGGATCGTGGTGTTGATATGGGCGGGTGGGGTTATGATGTATTGCATATTTGTTTTAAACCTGTCTACAAAAATACTTAATAATGCTGAAACAAAGAAGTGATTTTGGAAGATTAACGCAGTTCGCCCCATAAATAAAGGCAATTCGAGGAAAATTGAGGAAAATCCGCAAAGTTCCACTACGCAAATTGAGGCGGATTGCAGAACGAGTTAGGTTTCTTATTCGTAACCCAGATAGCCCCATGTAACTATACAGCAATACAACTTCCTTGCAGACTTTCAGCATAGGAGCAGGTAAATTCCGCCTTGACGAAGGGTGGCTTTACGAGTGAATTATATTGCAAAAACCGAGTGTTTATTACCCAAAGCACTTGCTCATGTCA
>JALFSW010000002.1 GCA_022779305.1 Prevotella sp.
ACGTTTAATCTTTTGTTTTTATTTTGTAATCTAATAATATATTCTTTGAAAAGCTATTGTTGTCTGTTCATAACTCCTCGCTTTTGTAAAATGTAGCATACAAAGGTATAAATAAATATTGTCTATTTAGAAATATGCCAACATTTTTTTGTAATTTTGCACAAAGTTAAGGCTTATCTGCCGAATGTACAAAGGGAATTTCCTAAAAAAGTAGGGAATTTTCCTACTTTGGTTGTTTTTCGTAAAAGAATGCGTGAAACATTCAGAAATGACTACAGATAAGTTTGCAAAACGAAGTACATAAAAAGAACAGACAAATATATTATGGCAAAAGAACTCAAAGATCTGACCAAAAGAGCCGAAAGCTACTCGCAATGGTACAATGATTTGATTGTGAAGGCAGAGCTCGCAGAGCAGTCTGCCGTTAGAGGTTGTATGGTTATAAAGCCTTATGGCTATGCGATTTGGGAAAAAATACAAGCCCAACTCGATAAAATGTTCAAGGAAACAGGTGTGCAAAACGCCTATTTCCCATTGCTCATCCCCAAGAGCTTCCTCTCACGCGAAGCCGAACACGTGGAAGGTTTTGCAAAAGAATGCGCTGTTGTAACCCATTACAGACTTCGCTCACGTGAAGACGGCGCAGGTGTGGAGGTGGATCCAGCTGCAAGACTTGAAGAGGAATTGGTCATTCGTCCTACGAGCGAAACCATTATATGGAACACCTATAAGAATTGGATACACTCGTACAGAGATCTTCCGCTGAAATGCAACCAGTGGTGTAACGTGATGCGATGGGAAATGCGCACACGTCCTTTCTTGCGTACATCGGAATTTTTGTGGCAAGAGGGGCATACCGCACACGCAACGCGCGAAGAAGCAGAAGAATCAACAAAACGTATGCTCAATATCTATGCAGATTTTGCAGAACAATGGTTAGCAATTCCTGTGGTACAAGGAGTGAAGAGCGAAAATGAACGTTTTGCTGGTGCGCTTGATACATATACCATCGAAGCAATGATGCAAGACGGAAAAGCCTTGCAAAGTGGAACATCGCACTTTCTCGGACAAAATTTTGCAAAATCATTCGATGTTACCTTCCTCAATAAAGAAAATAAACCAGAATATGTTTGGGCATCGTCGTGGGGAGTAAGTACGCGTCTTATTGGTGCACTCATCATGACCCACTCAGACGATAACGGATTGGTGTTGCCTCCTCGCATCGCACCCATACAAGTGGTGATTGTTCCTATATTTAAAGGTGAAGAACAATTGGCAGCTATTCGTGAGAAACTTCAACCTGTAATAGATGAATTGCGAGGTTTGGGCATCAGTGTGAAGTTGGACGATGCCGACAACAAACGTCCTGGCTTTAAGTTTGCCGACTATGAATTGAAAGGTGTGCCAGTTCGTTTGGCAATGGGTGCACGCGATTTGGAGAACAATACCATTGAAGTGATGCGTCGTGACACATTGGAAAAAGAAAGCGTTTCATTTGATGGTATTGTGGAGCGAATTAAGAGTTTGCTTAATGATATTCAAGCAAATATCTACAAAAAGGCTGTTGATTTCCGTAATGCAAACATTCACGAGTGCGACAACTATGAGGAATTCAAGGAAAAGGTGAAAAAAGGTGGCTTCTTCTTATGTCATTGGGATGGTACGCCCGAAACGGAAGAAAAAATCAAAGAAGAAACACAGGCAACCATTCGTTGTGTTCCATTTATGTTTGAACAAACCGAAGGTGTTGACATGGTGAGTGGCAAACCAGCCAAATATCGTGTCTTGATAGCACGTTCATATTAAACCCAAATCGGTCATTAGACCGTTAGGGTGTCCTTTTTCTTTTATTTATAACTTCCCAACGGCTTGCATCTGCTTATCGGCATCTTGTTCATCGTTTTTTTCTTGAAGTAGCCCGCTACATCTGCGAGAAAACGCTAAACAATCTGCATAGATAATCAGACGCAATCCTTTTGGTCTCTAATGACTGAATTGGGGTTAATTTTCTTTTGATGCATTGTAATAATAAAAAACTCTGCATGAATTCATGCAGAGCTTTTTATTATGTTTGAAAGAAATTTCGTATTAATTATTCTTCCTCTCTATCATCATCATCACCATTTCGAGTATCAAAAACAGAGTCAAGGATTGGAAGTGGACGATCAATCACTGCATTGTATGAAATGATACTTTCGCTTCTTGAAAGACCCAGTGACTGCAGTTTGTCATGTATGACGTTAAGAAGATGATGATTGTTTGAAGCGTATATTTTAATAAACAAATCATATTCTCCAGTTGTGTAGTGACATTCTACTACTTCTGGTATATTTCTTAATGCTTTGATTGCTTCATCAAAGTTTTCTGGATTCTTTAAGTTCAATCCAATGAAAGCGCATGTCTCATATCCAATCTTTTCTGGATCCATCACAAACTTTGACCCCTTTATGATTCCCAAGTTAAAGAGCTTCTGTATTCTTTGATGTATAGCTGCACCACTTACATTACATTCACGCGCAACTTCCAAGAAAGGAATGCGTGCATCTTCTGCGATTAAGTGTAAAATCTTTTTGTCAAGTTGATCTAAACCTCTATGTGCCATATTTTTATTTTTTTGTTGCAAAGTTACAACTATTCTTTTAGACTTCCAACGTTTTTTCTACTTTGTTTTAATTTATTATATTGATTTTATAAAAAAAAGGATACGTTTCACACCATGAGAAGGAAATTAAGTTGGCATGGAGTATTTTTAATCATTATTTCGCAATAATGTTGGTTATTTAAAGTATTTATTGTAATTTTGCACAGAAAATAAAAGAATATTCTATTAAATTTATAACTTAAGGAATAAAGTAAAAAGCAAATGAAGAAGAAATATGATCCTTATGTTGGATTTGATTCAAAGCAACATCATTCTTTGCAACAAAGGCGAAAGATAATCAGCCGTGTGTTACTTGCAATAACAATATTACTCGCAATAGCAATCATTAGTTTTTTATTGTGGAGTCTCATATAATAAAATAGGTAACTAAAAAAGAAATAAGAAACATTCAAATTCTTTCAATACTAAAACAATAACTACTTCCATTGAAATCTATTGACATGCTGCCAATTACGTCAGGAAGTTTTTGAGTCAATGCAAGACAAACGTGTCCCATGGTTTGGCGCAGATTGACTTCTACTACAGGATGCAAAAGGTAACCTTTCAAGGGATCGGAAACGACCATCATATCCACTCCCAAATAGCCAGAATACTTTCCTATGAGCTGGTTAGTGAGTAAAGTTTTGAGTAATTCTTGCACCTCATCAAGCAACGAAAGTGATACATATTCGCTTAAAATTTGTCGTTTATGCGTCTCAGATGCCAACAGATTGCCTTCATATACACCATGTGTGGTACGGAACAATGACAAACCAAGATATTCGGTACTATCTTTTTGAAACGAAAATTCCATCGCAAAATCCAGCACCTTCTCATAAAATGGTTCGATCATGATGCTTCCTTGTTTGTTGATGATGTTTTGCGCCCAATTCAGTTGGACTTTGTCAATCTGTCTATTAACGTAACGAATGCCCCGTCCACTACTGCTCCACATTGCTTTTACAACAGAAGCGCTGTGTTGTGCAGCAATGGCTTCAAGCTCGGAAAGCGTTTTCACACAGTAGGCTGTGCCCGTAATTGTGCGATTAGGAGCAATTTCTTGTCGCAATTTGTGGAGTACCGACAAACCTAATGCTCTACTACTCAACCTTCGTATCTCCATAATTTCCAACTCATTAGGCATTAGCGAAGTATCAATTCCCATCAATGACAGTTGAAAGACGATCGCTTTGTCCCATCCCCAAGGACGAATAGCCGCAAGCCGAGATTGTAATGAACCTAAAGTCGTACTATCGACGAGTTCAATCTCTGCTACGACGTCCTTAAAAGAAGTCAAAGCTACCTTGCTTTTCTGCACATTGTCTACCAAAACGGCATCACCATCGTTTGCCCAAAAGGCTGGAAGAAACCCAAGGTCGCTTCTCAATTGTCGGGCAGCATGTGGTGCAGTGAAGTTTTTATCGTTATTTGCCAATGCCAAATCGTGCTCAGGATTGAAGATATGTAAGATCATTTTCAGTTGATTTAGGCAGCAAAGATACAATAAACCTGAAATAAATCGAAAGAAAAAATAAAAAATAACGTTTTTTGCAATATAGAGTTTGCAAATTAGGGAAATAAATATTACCTTTGCACATTAATAAATAAAGCAAACAAGATGGACGCATTTTTTCGCACGCACACTTATCTCATAGAGCATACGAACGCTTCAGTACATCGACTTCTAATGAACGAGATTGATTGGAACGATCGTTTGATAGGTATCAAGGGGACAAGAGGCGTAGGCAAAACAACTTTCTTGTTGCAATATGCGAAAGAGAAATTCGGCATGAATAGCGATAGAAAGTGTTTGTATATCAATATGAACAACTTCTATTTTCAAGGTAGAGGTATCGATGATTTTGCTGGTGAATTCTACGAAAAAGGCGGACGTGTTCTGCTTATAGACCAAGTTTTCAAACAACCTAATTGGAGTTATGAGCTAAGAAGATGTTATGAACTCTATCCCGATTTAAAGATAATCTTCACAGGATCGAGTGTTATGCGACTGAAAGAAGAAAATCCAGAACTCAATGGAATCGTAAAGAGCTATAATCTTTCTGGATTTTCTTTTAGAGAATACCTCACACTGCAAACAGGAAAGTATTTCGACGCCTACACTTTAGAAGAAATCATCGAAAACCATGAACAAATTGCGAAGCACATACTTCCAGAAGTGAGTCCGCTTCACCATTTCACAGGTTATTTGCATCATGGTTATTACCCATTCTTTTTGGAACAACGCAACTTCTCTGAAAATCTTTTAAAGACAATGAATATGATGACGGAGGTCGACATTCTCTTGATCAAGCAAATCGAATTGAAATATTTGGCAAAAATCAAGAAACTTTTCTATCTCCTTGCTTTAGAAGGTCCAAAAGCTCCAAACATCAGCAACCTTGCAAATGAAATCAACACGAGTCGTGCCACGGTGATGAACTACATCAAGTATTTGGCAGACTCAAGACTGATGAATATTATCTACCCCATCGGTCAAGAATTTCCGAAAAAACCTGCAAAGGTGATGATGAATAACTCTAACTTGATGTATGCCATCTACCCCATACAAGTGGAACAACAAGATCTCATGGAGACGTTCTTTGTCAATGCACTAAGACAAAAACATTTGGTCAATGAAGGCAGCAAACCAAACAGCTACATCATTGATGAAAAATATAAGTTCAGGATTTGCGATGCAGAAAATACGAAAATGCGGTTAAATGCTGAAACGATCTATGCACGATACAACACAGAGATAGGACGGGATAACAAGATTCCACTCTGGTTGTTTGGATTCCTATACTAAAATAGCAAAGATAGCGAGCAGTCGTAGGGCTGCCTTTATACATATATAATAAGGAAAATATCCTATTCGTAAATAACAAAAACATTATAATAGTATCATTTAATAAATTAAAAAAATGGCTAAAGAAAAAAAGTTTATCACCTGTGATGGTAATGAAGCTGCCGCACACGTAAGCTACATGTTTACAGAAGTGGCTGCCATCTACCCTATTACACCATCATCTCCAATGGCAGAACACGTTGATACGTGGTCGGCAAAAGGACGCAAAAACCTTTTTGGTCAAACAGTATTAGTTCAGGAAATGCAATCAGAAGGTGGTGCAGCAGGTGCAATGCACGGCTCTCTCCAAGCAGGCGCATTGACAACAACTTTCACAGCATCGCAAGGTTTGCTACTTATGATTCCTAATATGTATAAGATAGCAGGTGAGATGTTGCCTTGTGTGTTCAACGTTTCAGCACGTGCGATTGCCACACATGCTTTGTGTATCTTCGGCGATCATTCAGACGTAATGGCATGTCGCCAAACTGGCTTTGCAATGTTCTGTTCTGGCTCAGTACAGGAGGTGATGGATCTCACAGCTGTTCCCCACCTTGTTTCTTTGAAGACCAGTATTCCTTTCGTAAACTTCTTCGATGGTTTCCGCACATCACACGAATACCACAAAGTTGAGGTAATGGAGCAAGAAGATATTGAAAAACTTGTAGACTATGCTGATATCCAACGTTTCCGTGATCGCGCACTTTCACCAGAGCGCCCTGTCACACGCGGAACGGCAGAAAATCCAGAAACCTTCTTCACACACAGAGAAGCATGCAACAAGTATTATGAAAACATCCCTGAAGTGGTGGAAGAATACTTGGGCAAAATATCTGAAATAACAGGTCGTGAATATCACTTGTTCTCTTATTATGGTGCAGAAGATGCTGAAAATATCATAATCTTGATGGGATCAGCCTCAGAAGCAGCACGTGAGGCAATTGATTACTTGACGAAACAAGGCAAGAAGGTGGGTATGATTTCTGTACATCTCTATCGCCCATTCTCTGTTAAACACTTGCTCGCAGCCGTTCCAAAGACAGTTAAACGCATCGCCGTACTTGACCGTACCAAAGAACCAGGCGCAGAAGGCGAACCTCTCTACTTGGATGTAAAGAGTGCGTTCTATGATGTAGCCAACAAGCCGTTGATTGTAGGCGGTCGTTATGGTCTTGGTTCATCTGATACAACTCCAGGACACATCATTTCGGTTTACAACAATCTTGAACTTCCTGAACCAAAAGATCACTTCACCATTGGAATCGTGGATGATGTAACCTATGCATCACTCCCACTTATCGAAGAAATTCCTATGGGTGGCGAAGGAATCTTTGAAGCAAAGTTCTATGGATTAGGTGCAGACGGTACAGTCGGAGCAAACAAAAACTCGGTAAAAATCATCGGTGATAACACGGATAAGTATTGCCAGGCCTACTTCTCTTATGACTCTAAAAAGTCGGGAGGCTTCACTTGTTCACACCTGCGCTTCGGCGATTCAATGATACGTTCTACTTATCAAGTAAATACGCCAAACTTCGTTGCATGTCACGTACAGGCATACCTCAATATGTATGATGTTATCCGTGGTTTGCAAAAGAATGGTACGTTCTTGTTAAATACTATCTTTGACGGTGAAGAACTCATCAACTTCATTCCAAATAGAATTAAACGCTATTTTGCACAAAACAACATTACGGTTTACTATATCAACGCAACAAAGATTGCACAAGAAATTGGTTTGGGAAACCGCACAAACACCATTTTGCAAAGTGCTTTCTTCCGAATTACAGAAGTAATACCTGTTGATTTGGCAGTGGAACAGATGAAGAAGTTCATCGAAAAATCTTATGGAAACAAGGGTCAAGATGTTGTAGAAAAGAACTACGCAGCTGTTGATCGTGGAGGTGAATACAAAACATTGACCATCGATCCAGCATGGGCAAATCTCTCTGATGACGAAGAAACTGCAGACGACGCACCAGCATACATCAAAGAAATCGTACGTCCTATCAATGCGCAGGCAGGTAACCTGTTGAAAGTATCTGACTTTGTTAAATATGACATGGTAGATGGTACGATGAAGAACGGGGCATCAGCTTTTGAAAAGCGTGGTGTGGAAGCTTTCAATCCTGAATGGACTTCTGAAAATTGTATTCAATGTAACAAATGTGCCTACGTTTGTCCTCACGCAGCCATCCGTCCTTTCGTACTTGACGAAACAGAAAAGCAAGGTTTCGATGACAACACACTCGAAATGAAAGTACCTAAACCTATGGCGGGTATGAATTTCCGTATCCAAGTGAGCGTACTTGATTGTGTGGGATGTGGTAACTGTGCCGACGTTTGTCCTGGAAACAAACAAGGAAAAGCCCTTGCAATGGTGCCATTCACACATGATGAAAAGCAAATTGCAAATTGGGACTATCTCGTTAAAAACGTGAAGTCTAAACAACACCTCGTTGATGTGAAGAGCAATGTGAAGAACTCACAGTTCGCACAACCTCTCTTCGAGTTCTCTGGAGCTTGTGCTGGTTGTGGCGAAACACCATACGTGAAGCTCATTTCACAACTCTATGGAGACCGCGAAATGGTGGCAAACGCAACAGGCTGTTCTTCAATCTACTCTGCATCAGTTCCTTCTACACCTTATACCACCAACGAAAAGGGTCAAGGACCAGCTTTCGACAACTCACTCTTTGAAGATTTCTGCGAGTTTGGTATGGGTATGGCAATTGCAAACAAGAAAATGCGTGAACGAATCACCATGCTTTTAAATGAAGCACTTGCTACAGATCACACTCCTGAAGAATTCAAAACAGCTGCTCAAGAATGGCTCAACACCAAAGACGATGCCGACGCATCAAAGGTTGCAAGTGCAGCCCTCAAACCATTGATTGCTGCTGGTGCTGAAGCTGGCTGTCCAAAGTGCAAGGAATTGCAAACACTCGATCATTATTTGGTGAAGCGTTCTCAATGGATCATTGGTGGAGACGGTGCTTCTTACGATATTGGTTATGGTGGTCTCGATCACGTGATTGCGTCAGGCGAAGACGTAAACATCCTTGTTCTTGACACCGAGGTTTACTCAAACACAGGTGGTCAAAGCTCTAAGTCTACGCCACTTGGTGCTATTGCACAATTTGCAGCACAAGGAAAGCGCATCCGGAAAAAAGATCTCGGCTTGATGGCAACCACCTATGGCTATGTTTATGTAGCACAAATCGCAATGGGAGCAGACCAAGCACAAACACTCAAAGCCATCCGTGAAGCTGAAGCCTATCCTGGACCATCGCTCATTATTGCTTATGCACCATGTATCAACCACGGTTTGAAAGCAAAAGGCGGTATGGGTAAGAGTCAAGCAGAAGAAGGCAAAGCTGTTGAAAGTGGTTACTGGCACTTGTGGCGCTACAATCCTCAGTTGGCAGAAGAAGGCAAGAATCCTTTCACACTCGACTCAAAAGAACCAGATTGGAGTAAGTTCCAAGACTTCCTTATGGGAGAAGTGCGCTACTTGTCTGTGAAAAAGGCTTATCCAAAAGAAGCACAAGAAATCTTTGATGCAGCTGAACAAATGGCAAAACTGCGTTATCAAAGTTATGTGCGTAAGACAAAAGAAGATTGGAGCGAAAGCATTTAATTTGTTGGAATAAAATAGAACTCCATCTATAATTTCTAGTTAAAATATCTTTTCAAACACCACAGCATATCCTCTTTGCTGTGGTGTTTTCTTTTTTCCCAAACGCCATTTTATAAGAAAGCTACACTTGCAAAACAACTGAGACTTACTTATCGTACAAGTGAGCCTTAGTTGAATGCCAACTGAGGTTCACTTACAAACCCATGGGTAGTGTCCTAAAAAAGTGTGTAAGCCCATTTTTTTCTTATCTTTGTAATATTGAAAATAAAAACAAAAAAGAATGGAACTTACACAAACACAAATTTCGGAAATTATTTCCAATTACACAAGCAATAACGAGGAATTTG
>JALFSW010000028.1 GCA_022779305.1 Prevotella sp.
TGGCAGTACGGCTAACCGTAAGCATCAGTTGCCCCAAGAGTATCAGCCAAATAAAGCCGATATTCTGGTTTTTGATGCCCACGTCCACGATAGACTGGGTAAGGAAAGGCAGGATAAGTTGCAGCAAACTGCCCACGAGTAACCCTAAGACAATCTGTCCGAAGTACTTGCGATATTGCTTGATGTAGCCAAAGAGAAATTTGAACGAGCGTTCCTCTGCTGGCTGTTCGTCTGTCTGCTTTTCATAAAATGCTGGTGTGGGTTCCAAGAACATCGCAATACCTTTCTCCTCACCGCCCGATTGTGTGCTGATCCAATGCTTCTTAAACTCCTCAAGGTTGTACTTGATAAGTCCTTTCCCGGGGTCTGCAATGTAGAAAGTCTTGCCTTTCTTAACCTTATACAGCACTACAAAGTGGTTTTGGTTCCAGTGTAGGATGTAGGAACCTTTATTTTTACCTAATACATCAATAGTCGTTTTTATACTCTTTGAAGATAATCCAAGCTTATTCGCAGCGCAATCTATCCCTAACAAAGACACACCTTCAGTTGTGGCAAAACATAAGTTTTCTATATAGCTTATAGAATATGTTTTGCCAAATGACTTACAAATCATTTGTAGACAAGCAATTCCACATAACATTGAATCTGATTGATATATTATTGGATATCCCATAAAAAATAACCCTTATATTGATTTCTTACATTCTTTTTTTCTGTGCTTGCCCTGCACCTGTACCTTTATACTTACTATTGCGCAGGTTGAATTGATACTTCACAGATAACTGCACATAGCTGCAAGAATAGTTATCGAATTCTGTCCAATTATTTGGTCCAGAATAGAGTGTAAACTTTTTATTGTTCGTGCCAAAGATGTCGTAAACGTAGAAAGAGAGGGTGAGGCAGTCTTTTAAAAGTTGCTTATAGGCTGAGAAGTTGGTGGCAAAAGATGCCTTACGGAGATAAGTGTTGGTCTCGCCTCCTCGGGTGTTCGCCTGAAGACCGAGTGAGAGTGTAGCCCATTTGGTATCGAAAGTGTTGGTAATATTGAAGTTCGCTATAGGTGCATTAAGATCGTGTCCATCGCTAATCTCCATCTTATACCATTGCTTAAAGAGCGATGCATTAAACGAAAGTTGGTAGATACCAATCTTAGGTTGCAGCGAAAGATTCATTAAAAACTGGTTGTAGCTTGGCATATTGACAGGATTCAAGATTAAAGTGCGCGGATCGTTTTTGTAAGGTGTAGACAGATATGTCACTTCATTCTTAACATGTTGCACCATAGAAGTGAATGTTATCCATTTCCATGACAAGGTATAGCTGATGTTTTGGGTAAACGTAGGGCGCAAGAATGGGTTGCCACTTTCGTAGGTAAAGCGGTTGTCGTATTGCACACCCGAGCGCAACTGTTCGTAACTGGGACGACTGACTTCTACACCATACGACAATTGCATCTGCGTTTTTCCCATAGGCATAGACAAGGCAAGAGAGGGAAATATGTCATTATATTTTTTGCAGGCTTCGTTCTGCAATACATTGTGGTCGTAGAACTTAAAGGTAAGATGTTCGTAACGTAAACCAGCCTGAACTGAAAGAGAGCCAAACTGTCGGGTATAGTCAAGCATCATGGCTTGCATAAGCTCGTCAATGTGGTTGTTTACATTGCTGACTTTGTTTTCAGGAAGTACCGAATAGTGTTCTTTTCGGTTTATCTTGTTTGCCTCCATGCCCCACGACAAAGTGCCATTCCATACAGGATAGGACAAAACGAGCTTTGATGCTATGAGCCAGTTGTAGGTGTGGCGATGCGTATTTATATCTTCTGTGTGCTTAATAGCGTCCGTCCCCGTGTAGACTTCATGGGTGTTCATAGGCTCTTTCTTACCATACCACATATAGTCTGTATTAAAATCGACACCGAGTTTGCCTACTTTCCCGTAGTAATAGAAGTTACTGCCAAAGTTTTTTGATTGAGCAGGCGAATGGTATTCGCTGAAAGTCTTCTCGTCCAAGTTTCCATTCCGCAGAGTTGTTACATGGCTTGTTCCCTCGCCATAATTGCGTTCATAACGGTCGTAGTAGACACTAACTCCAATAGAGTTGCTGTCATTCAGCAAGTAGCTTGCCGATAGTTTGCCATACGGATTCACATTCTCATAAGTCTGAACAAAATCGGAAGTCTGTAGCCAAGAGTCGTCTGCAAGGGTGTGTTGGCGCACTTGTTTATCATCGGGTCGCTTGCTGATATTGCCATAAAGATAAGCATTGAAGTCCCAATGAGTAGTTTGTTTGTTGAGATGCAGCACATCAGTCCACGTTATTTGATGCTTTTCGTTAAGTTGTGAGGTTAGCTGATTGCTGATACCAAACCCTTGACTGCGGTTGCGGCGAGTTGTAATCTTCAATACACAGGTGGTGGCTGCTGGATATTTTGCACCGGGATTGCTAATCACTTCTACCTTTTTTATATCCTCGGGCTTTAGTGTTTGTAGCTCCACCGCACTCTGCATAGGTCGCCCGTCAATATAAATGAGCGGTGCTCCTCGTCCTAAGACGGTAATGTTTTCGTTCTGCACAGATAGCATTGGTACAAGATTCAGCATCTGATAAGTCGAACCGGTCTTCTCAAGAATGCTGCCTGCTATGTTTGTTATCATACCTTCGCCTCTCAATACAGTCTTTGGTAAGGTAGCCTTAACAACAACTTCTTTTAACAATGTTGCATCATTGCCAAGGGCAATTGTCAAAAAAGATTGTCCTGTATAATTTATAAATTCCGTTTTATATCCTATGTACGAAATTTTAAGGATACTGCCATCCTCTATTTTTTCTATTTGGAATATCCCTTGTTCATCACTCACTGTACCTCCAAGGAGTGTAGAATCTTTCCCAGATAACACAGCTATATTAGCAAATGATAGAGGGTTGTTATTTTCATCAGTAATATTACCTGAGATACACTGAGAATTGGCTTTTATGCATGAAAGCAATATTAAAATAAACAATAGTACCTTTTTCATTTCAGTTAATTTTATCTATTAGACAATTATGGGGTTTTGCGTATATACCATTTTTTACAGTATAACTTTTTATTCTGCAATTCCTCATGCTACAAGCTGAATTCAGTTTACAATTAGCACATCCCTCAATTTGGGAAAGTTTTATACCTCCTCTCATGAAATTCCATGCTTCATGTTTTTCCCATATTTCTTGTAAACTCTCTTTTTTTAAATCACCTACCTTAAGAAATGGTATATCAAAGGCGTAAACACAAGGATAAACTTCCCCATCTGTACTTATGGCTATTCTTTTTGTTCCAGCAGCACAAAAGATATTAGGTTGATTACTAAAACTAATAGTATCTTTCTTATATGAAAGATTCGGGAAATCAATAGATATACTATTTCTATAATTAGATTCTAATTTTCTGATTTCTTCAAGTGCTTTACGCTCTTCCGTAGGTGATAATAATAAATCATCATTTGCTGTTGCTCTACCTTCCGGTTCAACAAAGTTTACCGAAAGACTTTTAATGCCATGTGCTATCAAATATCTGATGGTCTGTTCTAAATGCTTAACATTATGTTTGTTGATAGTATGAGCTATATTTAATTTTACTCCCTTTGACGTTAATAATGATATTTTTCTTTCAAGAACGTCAAAAGTGTTTTTTCCACGTAGAAATTCATGATCTTGTTTTGTTCCACCATCTAAGGAAATCGTAATAGCTATATTTTTGTTTTGAAAAAGCCTAACATTTCTTTCAGATATTAACATTCCATTTGTTAAGATAGAGATACTAATATTTAATTTGCTAATTCGTCTTAACAACTCTTCAAAATTAGGATACATCATCGGTTCTCCACCACTAATAATAACACTATAAATATTAGCTGTTTCAAATTGTTTAAAGATAGAAAACCATTCATCAACACTTAATGGAATCCTTTTGTCACTATGTGCTTCAGAAGATTGGAAACAGTGCTTACATCTTAAATTGCAATTATGAGTGAGAAGTAATTCAACATCTACTGGGGTGCTAGCAATTGGGATATTTTTTATTTTTTGTATATTTGACGAAACAGAAGGAGTATGATACTCCTTTTCACTCTGTATAAAAAAGTTATCAAGTCCAAATTCCTTTTCGACTTCTTTGAGGTTTTTCCATTTAAGAGTTATACCTTTACTGATAAAATATTCATATAAGGTACTATAAGAAATTGCTTTATGATAAAATACAGAAAGAAACGCAAAAAGAGCAGGAGTTATCTTCACTAAAGTTCGCGTCTCAATATTGTATAGACTATGGGAGTCAAAATAGTATGGATCATAACGCATAATCCATTTGTTTGAAATTGTATAATTCCTGTTGTCTTTCATAACTTTTTTATTTTATCTCCGGTCAAGTTACAAACTTGACCGGAGATTTGTTAATACAATTCTATCTTTACAGATTCTTATGGTTTTGTCTGTATTATCGGCTTTGTCCCATCTATTGGCTTTGTTGTTTGCCCTTTATCGGTTGACGTTTGTCCACCCGTGTGCGTTGTGTTGCAACAATTACTCACACCTTGAATGTTTAAACCATACACGATAACATCCTCTACGCCGAAAGCACCTTGTACTTGTGCGAGTTCTGCTTTTGAAAGCAGTTCTGTTTCTTTTTTCATTTTGATAACGTTTTAATTAATAAATAACGGATAGTCGACATCCCCGTTTTGTCTTTTGACAATGCAAATATATTTGTATTTCCAAATTATTTCACTACACAAAAGTGTAATTCTAAGTTTGTTGTCTGAAATATTACACAAAAGTGTAATCATGCAGCCTTGCAAAGTTCACCATACTTGGAAAAGAAGCCCTTGATACCTCTTTTACTGGAACATACTGGAACGGTCTCCGATGTCAGGTAATCTATGGATTTTCCTATTTGGCGTGTGCCAAATCCCAAAGCTTTCATTACTTTCAATAGTTTGCTGTCAATCTCTGCAATCATATAACTGTACTTGTCCTCTACTATCGGCTTTACTGCCAATGCCATTAACCGCTTGAATAAAGTCAATGTG
>JALFSW010000078.1 GCA_022779305.1 Prevotella sp.
TTCTGAAGAACCATGCTGAGAACTTACTGGAAAATTCTTTTTTGTTGTCATTGTGCAAATATACTTTTTTATTAATAATTCTAACTAAAACCCCAAACTTAATTGGAGCTCAAGTTGTGCACTTTTGTTTGACAACGTACAGATGGGCGACACAAAACAAATGGTTCGGATGCCCGCCTCGTAGACCTTTCGCATGGCTGCGATGCGCCGCTCTATGCTCACGGCCTTGTCCATGTCGGCACGAAATGTCTCATCAAGCGTGTTGACTGACCACGATACGGTGACTTTCTTCATTTGCCGGAGCAGGTCAAGGTCGCGCAACACGAGGTCGCTCTTTGTACAAATGAGTATTTCTGCATCGCTGTCTTTGAGCTCTTCAAGCAGTTTACGTGTCCTGCGGAACGTTGCTTCTTCGGGATTATACCCATCGGTCACTGATCCAATAACCACCCGTTGTCCGGCATATTTCTTCGGATTCTTGATTGCAGGCCAATGCTTCACGTCTAAGAAAGTGCCCCATTCTTCTTTATGTCCTGTGAAGCGCTTCATGAATGAGGCGTAACAATACTTGCAAGCATGGGTGCAACCCACGTATAGATTCACCGAATAGCCACCAACAGGGAGGTTGGACTTGGTCATGATGCCACGCACCTCTTTCGTTCCAATGAGTGTTTTTGCCATATTTCTTCCTTTATTCTTTATAAATCCTCTACCGTTTCACCGTCTTCAGGAATAAAGACGCGGTCTAAAATTCCTGCCACTTCCGCACGCTTTCTCACCATTTCACGCGTCACGCTATTATGGTTCACGCCTTCAAGATGCGTCACAAATAACTTTGCATCAGGTGCAGCTGCAGCAACTTTTACCACATCTTCATCGTTCATAATAACGCGTCCACCCAAGCGAAAGCCATTGCCACCTGCATTAAGGGTGATAACCTCGGGACGAAAACGCTTCAAATTGCGCTTCACACCAGCATACCAGATGGTATCTCCGGCGTGATAGAGCGTCTTTTCTTGTGGATGAGTGAATACATAACCTGCTGTATGTCCGGCAGGATACTTCATGATGAAATTGCCATGCTGGCTTTCGGCCTTTTGTATGCTCACTTCCCCAATCCTTGTATTGTCGCCGACAACTTCCACATGATTAAATCCATGCGACATCACCACCTGCCGATCATTTTCGTCTTGCACAAAAAATCGCATATCTTTAGGTATCATTTCATAGGCCGCCTCATCAATATGGTCATCGTGTAGATGGGTAAGCAACACCGCATCTACACCTTTTAGCATCTCTTCTACAGGAAAAGGTAGTTCATGAAGTGGGTTGCGCAGGTGTTGATTTCTACTAAAGGGGAAAGGAGGCATGCAGCCTTTCTTTCCCAACATGGGGTCGATCAGAATTTTCTTTCCCCCATATTCAACGATTATCGTTGCGTTTCTTACTTGCTGGATATTCATTGTTTATTAAAATTAAAGTTTAACATTGGCTTCCAGCATAATACCATCCTTCAGAGGTTCATCATCATCAGAGAACGAATTTGCCTTATATTGTACGCAAAGCACGAGCATTTCGCTGCTGCCTGTGTTCTTGAAAGCACGTTTGCCGTTGGGCGCAATTCTCACGATGCTTCCTTCTGAAACGGGAAATCGTTTGCCGTCTACATCGAAAATGCCTTCACCTTTAAGAATGAAATAAAGCTCTTCGTGGGTTTTATGGGTATGGCGTGTGCCATAATCCTGCCCAGCTGCAAGACTTTGGAAAGACAATTCTGCGCCTGTTGCTTGTAGTGCATGTCCGGCAAACATCTTTCCCGGGATAGAGAAATTGCCCATAGCCAACTCATATTCCTTAATTTCATTCAACTTACCTACGTTCACCGTGGTGAAGTTCTCACCTTTTTCTACAATTTTAATTTCTTTCATAATGCTATTTGTTTTGATTACGAGTGCAAAGGTAGTGCATAAAACAAAGACACATTCTACCATTAATAATATATGCTCTACCATTTTGATAAGCCATTAATTATTCGTACATTTGTTGCATGAAATTAGAGAGTCATCCCCAAGAACTTACACAAATTCCTTTCTGCAAAACGGAATGTGGTGTAGACTTCAACATCAATACCGATACGCACGAGCGTTTGCGGGGCGTATTGATGGAGTATCCGTCTTTCAAAACCAACTTCTTCGAGTTGTTTTTCTTTAGGAAAGCATCCGGGTGGCTGCGTTATGGCTTTCAATATATCGAGTTGAAAGACAATACGGTGCTGATACTTTCGCCGCACATCCATCAGGAGTGGCACATTGATGAAAGCCAAACGGATTATCGTTTCCTTATTTTCCGTGATGATTTTCTTTCAACCTATCTTGCCGATCCTTTCTTTACTTATCGTTTGCTTTATTGCTACCAAACAGATTTCCCACCCTATCTGTCGGCTACAGCTATGGAACAACAAGAATACGAGCATTTGCTTGTGCGGATAAAAGAAGAACTCAACCATCCTCTTGCCGACAGCTATCACATCATCGTATCCTTGCTTCATTATCTGCTCATGACCCTTAATCGTAGGTATTCTGCTCAATACCATCTGCCTTTTGATGCCCCCAAGAACCACCATGCCTTTGAGTTCAAACAACTCTTAGAGAAACATATTCGCCAATACCAGCAAGTGGCCGACTATGCAGCCATGCTGAACATCAGCCGCATCACATTGAATGCTTCTGTACAGGCACAATATGGGCAAACGGCCGTACATCTGCTGAAACAACGTCTGCTTGCAGAAATCAAGAATGAAATACTATTCACTGACAAAACTACCAGTGAATTGGCATACGAATTCAATTTCTCGGAGCCGGGACATTTAATGCGTTTCTTCAAAAAACAAACAGGACAGACGGTTACGGAGTTTAAAGAAGAATATAAAGGACAACAGTTTACCGCAGAATAGAAAAATGATTAAACGAAGAACTTACCAATAAACGAACGGCACTTGAAACAGATATATCTCTGCTCAAGTGCCGTTATCCATTCACCAATATACGCTTATTGCCTTTATCCTGTCTGACTACCCTGATAATTCTCTTATGCACCGCTCTATCCGCTTCCAATAATCATTGCTCTCTCCTTTCAGTTAGACAGCACGGAAGCCCATTTGTTCAGAGAGTATGTCTGTGAGAGATTGCAGAAACCTGCATCCTTGACAACACCCGATATTCTTAATGAGACCTCTGCAAAACTCTCCCAACAATTTGCTCACCTCAAAAATATTTCGTACCTTTATAGCATGAAACAGCAACTCTCCTCTCCCAGCTTTGCCGACCTGTTAGTCGGTCAGCGCAAGGTCAAGCAGACCTTCTTTTCTCAGATAGACAAAATTATCGATTGGAACCCAATCCGCGGTATTATCGAAATCGCCTACACCAAAGGAAACAAGGCAAATGTGGACGGAGAGGCACGCTGGGTCAAGAAAATGGGAAAGCTCCACTTTGGATATAAACGGCATTCGGTTACAGATGAAAACGGATTGGTTCTTGCAGAGGAGACCACCGCAGCCAATGAGAGCGACATCAAGCATTTGGAAACACCCCTGAAAAAAGCAAATCTTCTTGAAAAGGCTCTCGTATATGCTGATAAGGGTTATGACTCGGCAGAGAACAAGGAGACACTGACTCGAATGAAACTGAAAAGTCGCATCATGCACAAAGGAACGAGGTCGCATAAGATTACAGAAAGAGAGAGGCGCATCAA
>JALFSW010000014.1 GCA_022779305.1 Prevotella sp.
ATCTCGCATCATAAACCCTACTCTATTTTGCGTGGTTAAGTTAGCAAGTCTTTGGGAATTAAGCAAATATAATTAGCTTTTTCTAATGGCGGTCATTAGAAAAGAGGGTTGTAAAAGTTCTAATGACCGATTTGGGATAAACGAGATTTCAAAAAATATGACGTCACTTTCGTTCAAATATGATAATAAGGAGGAAAAGCGATTGACGGCAGCGTCGAAAAACAAAATCCCATGAAGGAAGTTTTTCGACGCTGCCGTCAATTATCCCAATTCGGTCATTAGATACCAAAGTAATTGTAGTTGATTGTCTGTGTAGATTGATCATCGTTTTATCGCAGATGCAGCGGGCTACTTCAAGAGAAAACGATGAACAAGCTGCCGACAAGAAACTGCAACGTATGGTAAGTGCCTAAAGCACATAAAAAGAAGCCCTTAACGGTCTAATGACCGATTTGGGTTTATTTCCTTAGAAAACTTGGTGTGGCGTTCGGATAGAAATCTTCTGTTGAATTATTGGTGTCTATCCACTTTCCAGCCTCTTTCTTTCTCACCACAGATTTATTGTATCGAGTCTCATCAAAATCCACCGTTCCACAATAGGTAAACCCTTTGTCGAGCATGGGCGAAACGAGGTTCCATTCCCTCACAGTTGGGACGGCTAAATTCACAGCATCAACAATCCATGTGTTGGGCATAAAATATTCGTTCTCGTCCATTGGAACAGTGATTTCTCCTTGCTTGAATATGTAGCCAAACTTGTATCTGTAATTTGTCATAAAGGTTTTCATGTCGACCAATGGGCGCGCAAGTGCATAGCTTTTCACACCGCGGGTGTGCATCACGAAAGTCCCTTCAAAGTTGGCATACCAGTTTGCGAGGTTTTCAACCTTTGGATTATCCTGATCGCCTTCAGGATGTGAACTCTTATCAAAGATTTCAAAGTCGGCTTTACTGAGATCGAACGAATTTGGATTGATGGGACGATGATCAATAGCCGTGAGGGCGATAACAAGCTCTTCACCTGGCAGAACAGGATGTTGCTTACCAGTCCCTGGAACAACATAGATGGTGTTGATGGTCATTGCCTCGTTCATGATATCGGGCTGATAGTCATGTTTGTCATCACTCGTGAAAAAACTTTCTATAAACGCCAGTCCATCGGCATACATAACAGTGTCGCTATTGTTACCGATTTTGATGTATTGGTCATCCGTGTACATGTGTCCAGAAGGCGTAGTAGTGCCTGTGAAGAAAATTTCGGATATAAGAAATCCTTCTTGCGCAGAATAGATATTGAGCGCAAGAAGAGTGATAGGAGAACCTTCGGTTTGTGAAGAAGGGCTGAGCCTAATATTGTTACGCTGCGCTTTGACAGTTGCTTTGATGTCTCGGTGGTTCAATTCATAAGAAATTTCACCTTTCACATCAATATTATAAATACCCTCAGGCAATGAGAGTAATACTGCAAAATCATTATTACGTGATTGAAAGTTATCAACGACATATTGCGCTTTCGTCGTAATATCTGTCAGCACAGCCTTTGCATTTTCTAATTTCGCATCGCTGATATTGAGTGGCATTTGCAGCATAAGTTGATGCGTAACCATCTCCTTTGGTTTCGTCATTTCTTTGTCTTCCCCACATGCCGTAAAAACACTGAGAACGACGAGAAAAGAACATAAACTTTGAATTATCTTCTTCATTTGTTAGTTGTTATTTTAATTGTTTCTTTTAAAAAGTAAAACCCACTGATGTTTGAATTTGATACTGACGAATATTGGTTAAATGCTCCATTGCAGCCTCAACCGACAAGAATATACCCACACCTTTCCATCGTTCGGGATAATGATAAACCTGCGATGTCGTTGAACAATTCCATTGATGGGCAGTTTTCATAGCGTAGGTATGATCAACGAGTGATGTAATCTGCTTGTCCATCCAAGCATAGGGCATTAAAATATGACGAGAAGTGTTATGATAATGTGCAACATTGCCATCCCATCTGATGAGCCATTGTTTCCCACTCTGCCACATCCATTGCCAAGCAAGACGCGCAAAGACTTTCCGATAACTCATCTCTCGCTTCAAATCTACATATTCTGCCCGTTCGTCGAGCCATCCCAAACGCCCATCAAGCGTGAAGTCATGCGTATTCTTCGTTTGTTTGTCCAACTGCCAATGCACAGCCGAACCCAAATAAACCTCAGTCTTTTTATTTGAAAACATAGAAAGCGTGATGAGTGATTTATATTCAGTGCTCGATGAACTTCCCGCTACACACTCATTGCCTTCTCGCAATTCACGATAGAGTCCAGCGTAGGGAGCAAAGGCAAATTTTCTGCCCAACTTCCACCCTATTTTCACTTCCGTTTCATTTACGTTGAGTTTGCTAATGGGTAGTGCATTCAGTTCGGTGAGGATGTTTTGATAGGGCATAAAGGTCTGTTGCAAAGAAAAGTAAAACCCATTGGCGAGAAGCGGAACCATCTGAAAGTCGACAATAAAGCCAGTCGCCTTATAATAAGAAGAACGAATGGCACCAGCAAAGCGAACGTAATCAGTGCCAAGCCCCGTGAAATGATAAACAGGAATGACACCAAGCGGATTGTAAAAATCTACATTATTGGTTTGTTTATAGGTTCTCACACCTGCGCCCATTCCTAATTTGTAGTTCGACAATTGATAAGCCACTCCCAGTCGAAGTGTTAAATCCGTCGCAATACCCCGTGGACGAGGATCAATTGTGCGATATTCGTGTTCGGCACGGAATTTCATTTCAGCCCCCCAATGCCATCGTCCTGCATCAGTTCCATATCCACCACCGAAAGCATATTGCTCATTTTCAAGATTTCCACCTAACGTATCGCCCATAACATAGGGATAGAGCAAATCGTAATCAGAAGTAGAGTTGAACATAATTTGTCGTTTCCTTCCAATTCTGTAACTTGCATATCCCCAAACGGTTTGATGCTGGTTAAGTTTCAAGAATGATTTCACACTGGCACCCATCAACGTGTGACTACTGCCTTTTTCTAATTGAATGGCTCGGTTAGCAGTTTGATTGTCGAGTTTTAACTGCATGTAGGTCATTGAAGTAGCATAAGCATCGTGCATAAAAGCTGGATTTCTCTCTACTTCATTGAACGTTCTCTTCCAAAGAGAAAGATGTTCTGTTAGGGAGATGGTGTCTTTGTCTTTCGCCCACAACCTGTTGACAAACAAAGAGCAAAACGCGAGTATAACTAATATGATTTTCATGCTACATAAAAATTATTTGTGTATCTAATCGCACGGGATGAGCTATAATTTCAACATAATCCTTCGAGCCACGGAAGTATTTCACTTCCGTGGTGCCATTGCGCTTCTGAATTATCATCGTTCCTTCAACATCAAGCGAATAAGCTCCGCGCAAGAGCAAGAGCTGGGCAGTTGTGTGCTGAAAGTCGGATGTGTGATAGCGCCTGCCGTTTGAAAGATTTTTAAGTGTCATCGTTCCTTGCACTTTTAAAGGTTGGAGGGTATCGGGTGTTTGCAATGTAACAAACACCTCTGTATGATAATCATCGGCATTTTCTTCGCAAGCCGAAAACCCAATGGAAATCAAGAGAAAAACAAAAAAATAAAAAAACGTTTTCATAATCGAATGTTTGTTTCTATGCCGAAGTAAGGCGTAACGTATCTGCGAATAACAAAGCCATTGCGTTCATAGTCTGGATGCATATCCCAGAGCTTATTGACGAACAAAGCTACCATCATTTTGTCATTAAAAAGTTTCTTTGTGGCTTTGAAATTCAAATCCATAAAGAAAGGGACGGTCTGACGATCGAACATACCCAATGTGTAATTGCGCATGAGATGTTGTAAATAAAGGTCTTTCTTGTGGCTTTCCTCGTAGGTATGAATGTTACCGTTGGTGTCCATATATTGCAAAGGCATATTGTCTTTCTTCATCGACTGTTCGGCAGTGAACCATACGCATTGTGCGGACAAAGAAAAACCAAGTTTCAGCTTGGGAATGGTCGTATCAAAAGTGAAATTCGTGTTCACCATTTCTCGAATAAATCCTTCATCATCCTTATAAATACCAACCAACTCAAGCGCTTCACCTGCAATCATCTTAGAAGGTTTATACATGATTGGTAAGGAATTATGATAGGCCGTTTTGAACCATGCACCTGTGATGGTGAGGCGTGTGTTGATAACAGGAAAGCGAATGGTAGACAGTATCCATTCAATGCCTTTTTTGTAGGTTCTACTTCCATTTGATGAAAATTCATGAGAACGAAGTACATTTTTTATCGTATAAGGCAACTGATGAATATCTGGTCGTGATGTAAGTGCATCGTGGTCAATACCCGATGCATCATATTCTTTATATTGATAAGGCGCATAAAGACTCATAGAACGAAATCCAGACGTCATATCTTCAACAAAATAAGTAACTGTTAAGCGATTGCCGCCCCATTCCAATTCTCCTTTCACCTCCCATTTGAAGTTTCGTGCCGCTTCGAGTTGAGGATTAGCAGGGTCGATTACATAAGTTTGAAGATACATCCGTCGAAAAGATGGATTTTCGTGATAGTAATTTAGCTGCACTATATCCATATAAGTGGGCTCTGGGTAAAGTAAATCGATGGTTGGGAACATACTGTGCCAACCCATACCTCCAGTGATTGCAAACGTTGCTTTTTGTCCTGCAACCATGAAAGAGGGGAAAGTCCATCCAATATTAAAACGTGGATCAAGATATACCTTTTTATAAATGGCAAATCTTCGGTTAATTCCTGGCATTGTTTCAGCCCTAACCCCAGCCTCTAAGTCGAGCTTACTTGCACCCACACCCATACTCATTCGCTCTTCCAAATAAGCTGCAAACATTTGCGAAGCAGGTATGTCGGCATAACGCCGAGGACGATATGAGGTTTCGGCATAGACAGGATGAAGCGGATCGTAGATTTGTCCCTCACCCATATTCCTATCCATTTGATAATCAACACCCATCAATAATGCGTTAGACACACCTTTTATAGGAAATCCTAAAGTTGCATTTGCTTTCAAGAAAAGACTTATCGGGCGACCGTCTACGGTATGTGTGGCAGTGTATGTATAAGGGCTAATAAGCACTGCATCACTTTCGCCCGTCTCACGGGTCATAGCGGCGGGGGTGTCGCCATCTAATTGCACGAGCTTGGTGCGCTCCAAGATGTTTTTCTCATAGGAAAAAGAAGCCGAAAGTTCTACGGCTTTCAACCAAGCAGCTTCTTTTCGATTGTCCATGTCCAATGAAAGACTGGCGGCATAGCGATTGTATTTGGATTTGTATTTATCAATCCCACCATGATTGAACTGCGGGTCAATTTTGTCGTCGTCGAATGAGCCCCCATAATCAATACTCAGCAAAGCATTGTAGTCTTGCTCGCCCCACGACCATCGCTTGTTTAAACGCCCAGAAAGCGTTATGCGTTTATAAGTTTCAAGTAAATTGCGTGGCTCGGCTTTATTATTGAGCAAGTCGGCACTAAGGTTTAACGACATTTTCTTCTTCTGCCATTCAAAACCTTTCGCCACATAGAACAGCTTTGTGTCCATATCTGCTTTGAAACGTGCAGCAATGTCATTACCACCTTTGCGCCTTCTGACTTTCACTAATCCACTTGTTAGCTCGCCATATTGCACCGATGGAATACCACGTACTATCATGACGTCTTGTATATCATCCGTAGACAATGTTCGCATGTCTACACCTGCATTGGCAAAATTGCGTTTTGAGGAGGTTCTGTCTAAAGCACCAGACAGATACTGCATGTTCCCGTGCGTACTAATAGGGGCGCCGTCGATGATAAAACGTGTCCCAAGCGATGTTGTGTTATATTGGTCGCTTGCCACTGGCACTTCTCGAAGATTAATGGTGTTGGGCACATTAAGCTGTGGATCGCTTGCCCTACCACCTGGCAGAAGTTCTAATAAGTCCGAAAAACTTGATGGTTGAAGATGTTCCATGGCTTGCCTACTGATGGTTGAGACGCTTGACAGTCCGTGTCCTTCTTGGGCGGTTACCACAACTTCCTCTAATTCATTCGTATTGGGCGTCAATAGAAAGACTGCCTTATTTCTCGGATGCACCACCACAGGATGGTAACCGATGTAGGAAATCTTAATTCTACGACTTATCTGGTTCGACAAGATAAAAACACCATCTTGATCGCTCACGGCGATTATCTTCTTTGTTCCCTCCAACATGATTGTAGCCCCAATGATAGGCTCTTTGGTGTCTTTATCAAGTACCCGACAACGTATTTGCGAACTACAAAGTTGAGCAAAACATACAAAGATGGTTATCAAAAAAAGTTTCGTGCGCATGCTTTTTCCTTGCGAAATAGGTTTTGAAGTTGCCTCTTTCTTGCGCATAACAGACAATTGGGAAGCAACTTCAAAACTATTATCTCTTTGTGGTAGTTGCTTAACCTATCACCACTTTCTTTCTATTCTTAATATAAATACCCTTTTGTGTTGGGCGATCAATGCTGCGACCATTCAAGTCGAACCATTTATCTTTCACGCTATCAAGACTGTTTATTGTCGTAATGCCAGTTTCGGTGGTTCCTTCATAAGGTTTCCACATAAAGAAATCGATGCTTCCTTCGGCTTCTTTTGGTTTCCACCCACGTGCTTTTACAGCTTGTGCTTGTGTTACAGAAAGATGATTATGCGTTCCTGCGTAGTATTGGTTGTAAACACAGAACTCTCTTTCCACCTCTTCGGTCTCTTTCACCAAAGAGCCAATGAGTTTGTCCATTTCTCTTTCTTTTATTTGATTGCCCCACAATGAGAAAAACTCTAAGCCTGTATTGGCAGTTACATCCAACGATGAAATACGATTTTTACTACATTCAAAATGTCGCAATAGTGGATTGTTTGACACATCAATTGTTGCTATCTCATTTCCATTTATCCACAGTTCATCCAATTTTGAAAGTGTAGAAAAATCATAGGTTGTCAAACGTGGATTGTCTCCCAAGTTCAAATTGGTAATGGTGGTTTTTCCTGCGAGGTCAAGCGATGCCACTTGCGTTCCTTGCAAAGAAAGGCTGTTGAGTTTCTCACCATCGCCAAGATTTACATTTGTAAGGTTCTTGCAAGATGATGCCCAAAATTGTCCTAATTCTTTGTTCTGAGAAAGATCGATACTTGTGAGCGGATTTTCGTTCACACGCAGTTCATAAAGATGGGTAGCACGACTCACATCTATATCTGTGACCTCTTGATTAACAATACTTAGATAATCAATGTTTCCTTTGAGCTTCACTTCCTGCGCTTCCAAAGTGAGAAACACTTTCATCCCCGCAATCAGATGTACTTTCGCTCCTTCAAACGTAATGTTTGTACCTTCTTCTGGGTTAGCATCCTTTACGTCACCTTCAGCATCTAAACCATCATAAATGAGTAGATCCAACTTTAACGTACTACCAATTCCTTTCGTGGTTGTTAGTTTAATAAACTGCTCATTGTTTTGCGCTTCCATGTTCAAAGTCACGCCAAATAGGCTCAAAAAGAGCAACATAGAGTAAAATTTCTTCATTTCTTCTGTTTTAAATAGTTTCTTTAAAAAGTGTAAAATATTTACACTGCAAAGTTATTCACATTCTTTACGGTTTGCAATACCTAAATGTGGGTAAATCAGATGAAATGAAGTACTGATAGTTTATTCTAAAAATCCTTGTTTTGACAAATGTCTAAAGGAAAATAACCCTATTGCATGTGTTCCTTAAGACAATCCGTTCTATGCTCCTCTTTCTGCCCAATCACCTCTGTCTAAGTTGCGATACCCTATGGCTTCTGCAATGTGGTGTGTCTGCACCAATTCGGAATTGTCCAAATCAGCAATCGTCCGTGCCACTTTTAATATACGATTATAAGCACGAGCAGAGAGTTTTAGCCGTTCCATTGCCGTGCGTAAAAGATCGAGCGAACGTTCATCTGGTTGCGCAAAAAGATGTATCATGCGTTCAGACATCTGCGCATTGCAATGTACATGGGGATTGTCTTTGAATCTTTCAGTCTGAATAGCACGTGCTCGGATAACTCTTTCACGTATATCGCTACTCGATTCGCCTGGTGTTGCGTTTGATATATCTTTAAAAGGTAGTGGAGATATTTCGCATTGCAGGTCAATGCGATCCAATAAAGGACCCGAAATTTTCGCCAAGTAGCGTTGAATTTGCCCTGGACTACACACACAATGGTGAGTAGTGTCGCCATAATAGCCACAAGGACAGGGATTCATACTTGCCACAAACATAAAACTACAAGGATAACTCACCGTGTATTTGGCACGCGAAATGGTTATTTGTCGGTCTTCTAAGGGTTGCCGAAGCACTTCCAACGTGTGTTTATTAAACTCTGGAAGCTCATCGCAAAAGAGCACACCATTATGTGCTAAGGTTATTTCACCAGGCATTGGATTCGCTCCTCCGCCCACAAGCGCCACTTCGGATATGGTGTGGTGCGGACTGCGAAACGGACGCTGGGTTATCAGTCCCGAATTATTTTTCAGCTTTCCTGCAATGGAATGTATCTGTGTGGTTTCCAAACTTTCTGTGAGCGACAAAGGTGGGAGAATGGAGGGCAAACGCTTTGCCATCATACTTTTTCCACTTCCTGGCGGACCTATCATAATGACATTGTGCGAACCAGCCGCAGCTACTTCCAAGGCACGTTTCACATTCTCTTGACCTCGCACATCTGCAAAATCAAGATCGCTAACATATTGACTTTCGTAAAACTCTTTTCTCGTATCAATGAAACAAGCTTCGCACGAATGTTCATCGGCAAGGAAGCGTATCACGTCGGTAATACTCTCCATTCCGTAGACCTCCAAGGTGTCCACCACTGCGGCTTCATGTTCGTTGGCTTTCGGTACGATGAGTCCTTTGAACTTTTCAGCACGCGCTTTTATTGCAATGGGCAATGCGCCTTTGATGGGTTGCAAAGTGCCATCTAAGCTCAATTCGCCCACCAACATATATTCTCCCAAATGGTCGGGTTTGATTTTCTCATTGGCTGCAAGAATGGCAATTGCCAACGGCAAATCAAAGCTCGAACCTTCTTTTCGGATGTTGGCAGGAGCAAGATTGGCAGTAATATCGGCTACGGGGAATTTATGCCCCGTGTTAAGTAAGGCTGCGGCTATGCGGTCGTGACTTTCCTTTACAGCGACATCGGCAAGCCCTGTAAGATGGTACATCACGCCACGCGTTATACTAACTTCAACAGTGACGGTCGTAACTTCTAAGCCATTGACCGCCGCACAATATGTCTTTACAAGCATTGAAACTATTTCTGGTTGTTTTGTCGCTCTCGCAACGTGTTTGAATTGATGCGTCGTTCAACAATACGCCCATTCTTCACAATAATATTATCAGGAACCGTATTGAGTCCAAGTGTTTTCAGTACAGAACTTTCAAACATCATTCCGTCGCAAATGTTCTGAAATTCTATGCCGTTTGCTTTCAAAACGTTGCGTGCTTCATTGGCTGTTGGCTCCAGCGAAACACCAATGACTTTCACTTTTCCATCTTTCGCAATTTGGTTGAGAATGCGTTGCGTTTCCATACTCTCATAATTCCACGATGCCCACACATTAATGATCACTTCTTTCCCATTCAAATCGCCTGAAGTAATCACTTTTCCGTTCAAATCTTTTGCAGAAAATCGTGGTAGCTTCTCCCCTACCGTGGCTTCCTTCAGCCCTTTTAGTTGAGCCATTAGGCGCACAATAGCCCCATTTTCAGGCTGGTGTTGGTGCATCAGCTCTGCCAATTTTGCCGCCTTTTTGTAGTCAGGTGATTCGGTTTCAACGAGATACTTCCTCACCAAATAAACACCTACAGCCGACTCTGGGTGCTGTTCTGTGAAAGTGGTAGCCAATTTCACTACTTCGGGTGGCGATGCTGAAGCTATTGCTTTGCGAAAATCGGTCATCAGCTCGTTGGCATCCGTTCCTTCCACCTCCATTTCTTTCAAACGTGCAGCATCGGCTTTGATATCCACCGCTTCACCTGGCTCTGTAAAAATGGGTTGTGTTGAAAAATTTGGAAACACCAAAACCAATGTTGCTGCATATTGACTAGGCACTTCATACGTGAAACGCCCTCCTTGAATCTTTATGGTGTCTAATCCATCAATGGCACCATCAGGACTATAAACATAAAGTTCGCCTTGATTAATGTGCAGAAGATGCCCTTCCATCTTGAAGTGCCCACTGCGAGAACCACAAGAAACCAATAGTAAAATAAAAAAAAGCGTACATACTATTTGCTTCACGGGAGACAAAGATTTAAGAGTGATGCTGCAAAATTGCAACCATAATTAAAAATAAAAGTGCCGCGAGCGGGACTCGAACCCGCACAGCCATTACTGGCCAAGGGATTTTAAGTCCCTCGTGTCTACCAATTCCACCATTGCGGCAAACCGACTGCAAAGATACAGCTATTTATCCGTTTTTCCAAGAATTACGGCTATTTTTTTTGAGCAGCTTCACCCAATTCGGTCATTAGACCGCTTAGAAAAAAAATGCCACCATAAACTATAAATGTAATAGACATCTGGAAAGTTTCCTACCAACCAAATGTCTATTACTTTCGTCAATAGGCGTTTATTTCATTTCCCGTATGTACTTAATGCAAACATAACCAGTTAATATTATCCCAGTTATCGCAATCCAAAGCACAAGATCTGCCTGAACTATCATCAATACTTCTATAGCAATGAGCATCAGCGTGGTAATAACTTTCAACCACTCAACAAGTTTCACTGCAATTTTTTCTTGTTCTGCCCTACTCTTCCTATGAGAAGTAGGTAAGTTGTAGAGTTGAGGTTTTCTCTCAAACCACGACATCAGCAAGTAGGAAAGAGTTGAAACTACAGGAAGACACACCACTGTCCACTTTGAACCATAGTCATCTATCTCTCCATAGATATTAATGTGTATTGGAATAGTTTCCATATCACCACACACCACCACAATAGCAAAAGCAAAACCAATGAGGAGTGCTAAAATTGAAATCGCTTTTTTAATCATATTATATTAGATATTAGTTTGTTATATTTTATTTCTCATTCTCATCTAAACTACTATATGCCATTCTCTTTTCACCCTACCTAATTTTACACTTATCTTTTTATCGTATCAAAAACAAGTATAAATTATTAAGAAGTACTACAAAAATATAAATAAAATCTAAAAAAACAAAATATTTTTTGTTTTATAAACAACTTTTATATTTACATTACATTCACCATCAATTCTAAAAGACTTACATTACACTTTGATTTGGAAAATACAGAATTAAAATCATATACTATTAATGAGATAAACATTGCAAAGTGGTTATTCTCCCTCCCGAATTAATGAATATATACTTTGGTTTCATAACAACCTCATCTATCATTCTATTATTCATGTTTCTTTCACTTTTTATTGAAATACTTCCCTTATATATTCCATCTGATAAGTTAACGTGAGTTCGTCGAACTCATGTTAATTAGGATGCAACTGAAAAAGATAAAAAACAGACGAGTTATTTATTCAAATTCTTGTGGGGTTCACCTATTAATTTGCGGAGCTTTTCTCGGTTTTTGTTCGTTATTTTCTGCCAAAGTCAGCAGGAATTTCTCCCCATCGTTGCGTTTCCCACTTGATGACAGAGGTTCTTATCATGTGGGTACGTAACCATTTTTCTGCCCGTGCAATTACATCATAAAGCTGTTGGGTTTCGGGGGTGCGAAGCAGGGTTGTTTTACATTGTTTTTTTCTGATCCATGCCAATGCACTCTTTGAATCGGTGTAGATGATTTTGTCGGTAATGCCCCGTTGTTCCATCAATGCAAGGGCGTGAACGATGGCGAGAAATTCGCCTATGTTGTTGGTACCGTGTACTGGTCCGTAATGAAAAATTTCCTCGCCCGTAATCAGATCAACGCCTCGATACTCCATAGCCCCTGGATTACCCGAACACGCAGCATCCACCGCCCACGCATTGACACAGACCTCAGGGTGGAGCGGCAGAATGGTGTCATGTCTGTAATCTGGTGGATTGTCAAGCATAGTTCTTTTGCCTCTTGTTTTGTAAACAAAACTACATTCTTTCAGGCATCTCTATACCTAAAACAGACATGCCGTTCTTCAAGATTTTTGCAACATTTGTTGCCAAAACAAGGCGAACAACCTTTTCATTGTTGTTTTCGGCATTGAGAATGCTATAGTCATGATAGAACTGATTGAACTCTTTAGTGAGTTCATAGCAATAATTGGCAATACCGCTTGGACTGTAATCAACACCCGCTTGCGTGATGACAGCTCCGAAATCGTTCATCTTTTGTATCAAAGCGGTTTCTTTTTCGTTGAGTGGTGCGTCTGAATTCAATGCTGCGGGAATGGTCAATGCTTGGTCGGCAGCCTTGCGAAGGATGCTGCGAATGCGGGCATAGGTATATTGAATGAATGGACCCGTGTTGCCATTGAAGTCGATTGACTCTTCAGGATTAAAGAGCATGTTTTTGCGTGCATCTACTTTGAGGATGAAATACTTCAATGCCCCCAACCCAACAATGCGTGCAATTTCGTTGCGTTCAGCATCGGTCATGTCTTGGAACTTACCCAGTTCTTCGGATGTTTGACGAGCATCGGCTATCATTGCAGCAATGAGTTCATCGGCATCTACCACTGTTCCTTCACGACTTTTCATCTTTCCGTTGGGGAGTTCAACCATGCCGTAGGAGAAGTGAACCAGATCCTTGCCCCATTGAAATCCTAATCTGTCTAAAAGGATGGACAATACTTGGAAATGGTAGTTCTGCTCGTTGCCAACCACATAGATCATCTTGTCGATAGGATAATCTTTGAAACGCATATCGGCTGTACCGATGTCTTGTGTCATATAAACCGAGGTGCCATCGCTGCGGAGAAGAAGTTTCTCATCAAGTCCTTCGTTGGTGAGATCAGCCCAAACCGAATTGTCTTCCTTGCGTACAAACAAGCCTTTGGCAAGTCCCTCTTCCACCTTCTTTTTTCCTTCGAGATAGGTTTCGCTTTCGTAATAGATCTTGTCGAAACCCACGCCGAGTGCTTTGTAGGTTTCATCGAAACCGGCATAGACCCAGTTGTTCATCATTTGCCACAGGTTTCTCACAGCCTCATCGCCTGCTTCCCACTTCACGAGCATTTCTCTGGCTTCTTTCATGAGTGGTGAATTTTCGGCTGCTTGGGCTTCGGCAGCTTTCTCATCGAGTCCTTCTGCAAGATACTGTGCTTTCAGCGTCTTGAGTTCTTCACGATAATGCTTATCGAAAGCTACATAGAAATCGCCTATCAGATGGTCGCCTTTCTTGCCAGCTTGTTCGGGTGTGATGCCGTTGCCCCACTTTTGCCATGCAAGCATTGATTTACAAATGTGTATTCCACGGTCATTCACAATATTGGTTTTCACCACTTTGTAACCATTGGCTTCCATTATCTTTGTCAATGACCATCCCAAAAGATTGTTGCGAACGTGTCCTAAGTGGAGTGGTTTATTGGTGTTGGGTGATGAATATTCCACCATCGCCAGCGGACTGGTTTCTGTTGCTGTCTTCATACCAAATTTTTCGTCAGTATGAATGCCATTCAAGAGTTCTATCCAAGCCTCTTTGGCTATGACAAGGTTTAAGAATCCTTTCACAACATTGAAATCAGCAACTGCTTTGCAGTGTTCTTTCAGATACGCTCCCAGCTCTTGTGCGGTTTCTTCGGGCTTCTTTCGCGATGTTTTCAACAAAGGAAAAGCAAGCAATGTGAGGTTGCCTTCAAAGTCTGTACGCGTCTTTTGCAACTGAATCATTTGCTTTGGCACTTCTGCTCCATAAAGTTCTTTCACCGCAGAAAGTGCTGCGATGGTTATCTGGTCGTCTATTTTCATCATCTTTATCGTCTTTTTATCTGTCTGCAAAGGTAATAAAAAGTTTGGAACTGACCGCATGAGAAGCCCATACAGACGACTATTGATTACGATTTACCCCCAATCTTGCATAAAAAAAATAAAAAAGACCAAGAGCTTCACAGCCCCTGGTCAAAGTACTGATGATTATAATATATCTATAAAGTTATCTTTTTTATATGCTTATTCAGCTGTTTCGAGTCGGTTTTCAATCTTTCTTCCCAATACCAAATAGGCTACTGGTGAGGCAATGAAGATAGAAGAAAGCGTTCCAAAGAGTACACCAAGCACCATTGCGAACGCAAAACTGCGAATACTATCACCACCAAGAATGAAGATTGCAAGCAACACGATGAGCGTAGAGAACGAGGTATTGATCGTACGCGTAAGTGTCTGGTTGATCGAATCATTGAAAAGCGTTTGCAGGTTCATCTTAGGATGGAGCTGCATGTTCTCACGAATACGGTCGAACACAACCACCTTGTCATTGATTGAATAACCAATCACGGTCAAGATAGCACCAATGAACGTTTGGTCGATTTCCAAAGAGAAACCAATCCAGCCATAGCAAATCGAATAGAAACCTATAACGATAAGCGTGTCGAGTGCCAACGCAACGATAGAACCTACAGAGAAACCAATGTTGCGGAAGCGAACGAGAATGTAAAGGAAGATGAAGACCAATGCCAATGCAACACTGATCATTGCACCGTGGGTGATGTCTTTAGCCACAGAAGGACCTACCTTTGCCGAGCTAATAATCGAGCCGCCTTCGCGAATATCTGGATTCTTGAAACTGTCAATGTTTGCTTGGCTCACAAATCCACCCTTCTTCAACGCATTGTAGAGTACGGTTTCTGCGTGATCGTCTTCTGCAGGGTCGTTAGATTCAATATTGTAGTTGGTTGATACACGAATTGTGTTACCTTCTGTACCCAATGCAATCACGGTTGTTGTGGCTGGTTTGCCTGCATTTTCACCAATAGTATTCACAAAAGCATTGTTCAACACTTTGCGAACGTCCTCCACATGCACAGATTTGTTGAGTGCAACCACGTAATTTCTACCTCCTGTGAAGTCGATACTCTTACTCAAGCCGCGCACAAAGAATATGCTGATAATGAAAATGATGGCTGCCGCACCCCAAATTACAAACGATTTGGTATAAAGACTCATAAATTTCACACGCATGTTTTGCAACAAATTCTTGCTAATAGCTGTGTAGAATTTCATATCCAACCACTTATCGTTCTTCAAACGATTTTCATAAACAAGGCGGGTGAGATATACGGCTGTGAAGAATGAGCAGACAATACCGATGATCCACGTTGTTGCGAAACCACGGATAGGACCTGTTCCTGTTACAAGGAGGATTATACCCGTGATGAGCGAAGTGAGGTTAGAGTCCAAAATAGCTGAGAACGCATTGCTATAACCCGCTTTCAAGGCTTCTTTCATACCTTTTCCCGCCCTGAGTTCTTCTTTTATGCGTTCATAAATAAGCACGTTGGCATCAACGGCAGTACCCAGTGTGAGGACAATACCGGCTATACCAGGCATCGTCAAAGCCGACTGGAAGGACGCCAGAACCCCCAATGTGAAGAAGAGGTTAGCCAAAAGGGCAATGTTTGCAAGCATACCAGGTATGAAGTTATACATCACTACCATGTAAACCATCAACAACACGAAAGCAATGGCAAACGACCAAAGACCTTGTTGGATGGATTGTGCACCAAGTGTAGGACCTACTACTTCTTCTTGCACGATGCGTGCAGGCGCAGGCATACGTCCAGACTTCAGCGTGTTTGCCAAGTCTTTGGTGTCTTCAATGGTGAATGAACCCGAAATTGAAGATTGCCCGCCAGTAATTTCGCCATTGATGCGTGGCGATGTATATACAAGTCCATCGAGGACAATTGCTACTGCCTTACCGATATTTGCCTTGGTGATGGCAGCCCATTGTCTTGCGCCATCGGCATTCATCGACATACTCACTTCTGGACGCCCAAACTGATCGAATTGGTCTTTTGCGTCTGTGATGACATCGCCCTCTAATGGTGCACGTCCGTCAGATGTTGTTATTCTGAGTGCATGGAGTTCATAAACGTTCTTTTGTTTAATGCCGTCTGCTGGTTTTGCACTCCAAAGCAATTTGAGGTCGCTTGGTAATACTTGTTTTGCCAATTGGCTGTGTAAGAGTTTATTAACTTCAGCTGTATCACGTGCATGTGCATAGCCCACAAGGCTCAAAGCATCGCCAGGGACAAGTTGGAGGATTGAGAGCAAAGGATTTTTCTTCTTTGCTTCAGCCATAGCTGCCGCGTTGTCTTTGTTGGCTGCGAGTTGGTTGTTGCCCAATGAGAGAGTAGATGTTTTCTTCTTTGGTTCTGCAGCTTGCTTTGTGGTGTCGTTGGCAAGGCTGTCTTTTGCTTCCACCTTTGTTTCGCCGTTTGCCAAACGTTGGTCGAGTTGCGACAAATAAGGGGCAATTTCTTGGTTGTTATAAGTTTCCCAAAACTCAAGATTAGCCGATCCTTGCAAGAGTTTACGCATGCGTTCTGGCTCGCGAATACCTGGCATTTCTACCATCAAGCGTCCTTCTTGACCTTCCAGTTTTTGAATATTGGGTTGAACAACGCCAAATTGGTCAATACGGTTGCGAACAACGTTGTATGAGTTATCAATTGCTGCTGTTACTTCGCTGCGCAATGCGGCTTCCACTTCTTTGTCGCTGCTTTGCGTTGTCACCTTACCCTTGAGCTGTTGTGTTGCAAATATTTCTGCGAGATGTCTGCCTGGTGCATTCTTGTGGAACGCATCAATGAAGAGCGTAATAAAGTCGCTTTGGCTGGTTGCTTCTTGCTTTCTGGCTTCCTCCATTGATTTTACGTAAGCCGCATCGGTTTTGTGGTCTGCCAATACATCAACTACGTCGGGCACAGATATTTCCAAGATCACGTTCATACCTCCTTTGAGGTCAAGACCTAAACCAATCTGTGTCTCTAAACATTTCTGATAAGAGTAGATGCCCAAATATTTCACAGAGTCTTTGTACTCCTGCTGTGCGATAGGGTCTTTAATTTTTGCCGCCTGACTGTCATAGTAGCTTGTTGCTACTGAGAAAGACAAGTAAAAAAGGCTTGCCAATGTGAGCAATGCGGCAATACAAATTACTAATCCTTTGTTTTGCATTTTATTTATGTTGTTTAATTTATTATTTTGCTTATTTTGTCTTTTTGCGTATTAAGATTTCATTGCGCAGCGCAGAAAGCGTATCCACTTTTGGGATAGATATTGACACACGGAGCGGTGTTTCTTGCCACCCAAATGGTCAAAATTCATTCACCACACAATATATAGATGTGCAAAGATAATTAATTTTTCACATTTTGAAAAATTTATGCTCTCTAATTCACTATTTTTTTAAGGTTTGGGCTGGTATTTTAACCAAGTGAATATCGGATAGTGGTCGGATTTATCAATAGAGCTATCCACTTCGGTGATTTTCGAGACAAAATCGGACGAGCAAAAAATGTGGTCAATGCGGAAAAACATGCCGCTCTGATGATAACTGATGCCCAGTCCGTTGCCACTTGCGATGAAACAGTCGTTGAGCGTTTTTCCGATGGTTCGATGAACGTAGCTCAGCGATGTATCGTTGAAGTCGCCACAGAGAATAACTGGAATTCGGCGGTCGGTGTACGTACGAACATAGGCTGCCACTTTCTCTGCTTGTGGTGCACGACGAGCTGTGGCATCTCCGAGTTTATGGAGCAAGCGCATGGTTTCTTTTTTTGAATCGCCCATCTGCAAATCGCCATTGAGGATTTTCTTGTAGTCCGACTTATCTTCGCTGTTGAGATGAAAACTCTCAAAGTGATTGTTCACAACGAGCGTTTGAACGCCATTGATGTCCACCAAATATGCCATACTCATGTTGCCTTCCGACTGATACTTGATTTCTTCACGCTGCAGGATGGGGAAACGACTTAGAAATATCATGTTCTTACTGCCGGGTTGTAGGTTGTCTATAATATCAACATAGGCGTATTGTGCTTTGAGTGCCGATAAATCTGCCTTGTTCAATGCTCTGACGGGAGCTTCTTGCAAGCAAACGAGGTCGGACTTGCTTTTAAGAATATAATCGACAATAGGGTTGCGTTCATCTTTGGCAAACTCCCAACTTGCAAAAAGATAAACATTATACGATAGCACCTTGATACCTGTTTGTGGTTGTAATTTATAGGGATTGAAGGGAGCATATTTCCGTATGGGAACATAACAAAGGAGAAGTCCCAAAACGGGTAGCCAGATGGTTCGGATGCGCACGAAAACCCAAAAAACAAGAAAGAAAAGATTGAAACCCAAGATAATGGGGAAACACAAATGAAGGGTGGAAAGCACAGGATGGGCAATGGGATTGACTTTGTCTACATTGCCCACTGCAGCCATTATCACAATAGCTAAAGTATTGATGATGAAGAAGGTTTTGAAGAAAAGCGACGACCATGCTTTTCGGAAAGAATTGAATGACATGCTTCTTGATTTTCTACATTCTACACTTGCGCTTCAACTGAGGCTCACTTGCACGCTAATTGAGGCTTATTTACATCGCAACTGAGGCTCACTTTCAAAACAGCTATTTTTCGACTAAAATGCTGTCTTTTTATATATACACTTCCGCCGGGTCTCAGCTTGTTTTAACCCAAATCGGTCATTAGACCGTTAGGAGGTTCTTTTTATCTTCTTTCTCCACTTCCGTTTGGTCTCTAATGACCGATTTGGGTTTAATTGCATCTTTTTTAGTTCTTTTTCGAGCTATCGAAGAGTTTTTGTTTTTCAGCTTTCGTCAAACTATCGTAGCCATTTTTGCGAATTTTGTCTAATATCTTGTCGATCTCTTCTTGCTCTCGCTGTTTCCTTGTATTGTATTCCCAATCGCTTTCGGGGCGTTGCTGGGTGGTTTGTTGTTGTTGGGTGGTGGTATTTGTGCGTTGTTGCCAATTGCGTTTCACATTTTGGAAGAAGTTCGACTGCTGTTCGGAATAATGGTTTCGATAACCATAAGTATTTTTTTTCCAATACTTTATGAGTAAAAACCCAAAGAGCATACCACCCAAGTGTGCCAAGTGTGCCACACCATCGTTTGTTGTGCTAAAAGCAGAATAGAGCTCCATGGCTATCGACCCCACAATGACCCATTTTGCTTTGATTGGAAACGGAATGGGAATGATGAACATACGTTGATCGGGGAACATCATTCCAAACGCCAAAAGCACCCCATAGATGGCTCCCGATGCGCCAACCGTTGTCCAAAGATTTAAGTAGGCATCCATCGACATCTTAAATTCGCCCGTATTCACAACACTGTAATTTGCCATTCCTTCAATGGAATAATTGGCATATTGCGCCAATTCTTGACAAAGTCCGGCACCAATGCCACACACCATATAATAGATGAGAAATCGTTTGGCTCCCCATGTCTGCTCAACGACCACGCCAAACATCCAAAGCATGAACATGTTCATCAGCAAGTGCATATAGCCGCCGTGCATAAACATATACGTAACAAACTGCCACGCACGAAACTTTTCTGCCAAGAAGAAATGAAGTCCGAAGAGATTGTTTAAGTCTATGCCTCTTTGTTCTAAAAACCAAGAAAGCACGAAGACCACAATGTTGATGATCAATAAATTCTTTGTAACAATAGGTATGTTGCGCATATTTTTTTCTGTATTACTAAGAACAAGCCAATAGGGCTGTTTTGTTGGCACAAAATTACGAAAAAATCCCATTATTTGGCAGGAAAAGAGGCGATAAGACATTTTTTTTATGAAAAACTTCATTTTCTTTTCTTTTTTGTTTGTTTTATAAAACTAATCTGCTATATTTGCAAAAAGGTTATAAACAGTATATATTTAACAAATCATTAAATAAAAATCATCTTATGAATAAGTCAGAATTAGTTGAGAAAATCGCTGCTGGCGCCGGTTTGAGCAAGGCAGATGCAAAGAAAGCGTTAGACGCAACAATGGAAGCTATTAAAGAAGCACTTGTCAATGGCGATAAGGTTCAGTTGGTAGGGTTTGGTACATTCTCTACACTTGAACGTCCTGCACACGAAGGCATTAATCCTTCTACAAAACAAAAGATTCAGATCCCTGCAAAGAAAGTGGCTAAATTCAAGCCAGGCGCAGAACTCTCTGATGCCGTTAACGCATAAGAAGCAAAGAAAAAATAAAAACGTGGGTAAGCGCATCAATAAGAAGCGTTTGCCCACTTTTTTATTATTCCAAAACACAGGTTGCTTATGGCAGAAACAACTGTCGGTTGTTTTTCTCAATTCGGTCATTAGTGTTCGAAGTGATTGTACTTGATAGTCTGTATAGGTGGTTTAGCGTTTACTCGCAGATGTAGCGGACTACTTCAAGAGAAAACGATAAAGAAGATGCCGACAAACGGATGCAAGCGGTTGAAAGTGCATAAAGAAAATAAAAAGAAAACTTTAGCGGTCGAATGACCGATTTGGATTTATAATGACATGAAAATATTCTGAAAAAACAAAGCAATTTCAGGAAAAAGTCGTAACTTTGCAACTAACGACAGCATTAAGGCAGGCTCTATAATTTCTTGCTTTATGGTAAGCGTTCGGAGCACGATTTTCCTTTGTAGGATTTTTGCTTTTTAGAACATGCCTTAAGCCATTCTGGCAAATGCCGTAAAACAATTTCATGAAACAACAATCATTAAAATCTTTAAAATGAAAGTAATCAACACAACAAAAGCACCTAAAGCTATCGGTCCTTACAGTCAAGCAATAGAAGCCAATGGCTTGTTGATCACCTCTGGACAACTTCCCATCGACCCTGCAACGGGCGAATTTGTGCCTGGTGGTGTGAAAGAACAAACACGTCAGTCGCTCTTGAACGCACAACACATATTGCAAGAAGCGGGTATGGAACTTTCAAATGTCATCAAGACAATGGTCTTCTTGGCAGACATGGAAGACTTTGCAGCAATGAATGAAGTCTATGCCGAATTTTTCAAAGAACCTTATCCAGCTCGCTCGGCAGTTTCAGTAAAACGTTTGCCCAAAGACGCCTTGGTGGAAATTGAGTGTATTGCAGTAAAATAATCACCTTATCTATATAGGCACTGCATCCTACTTTCCCGTATTAGTGTCGCTCACAGCGATGACAACAAAACCAAAGAAGGTGAAAAAAGGGAAATAACCATTTTTAACCACATTTCTTTTGGTAAGTCAGAATTAAGAACTACCTTTGCATCAGAAATTAGAACAAGGGGAATATAATAAGGAAACAGAATTCCGACATAGGAAAAAATATGTTGGAGTTCTTCTTTTTTATATCCATCGAAAAACCTATTAATAACAAAATAAATATTTGATTTTATGTCTTATATGTCTCAAGAGGGCTACGATAAACTTGTAGCCGAACTTCAGTATTTAGAATCTGTAGAGCGTCCGAAAGCCTCGGCTGCCATAGCTGAAGCTGTTGATAAAGGCGACCTTAGCGAAAACTCGGAATATGATGCTGCAAAAGAGGCACAGCGACACCTTGAAGCAAAGATTAGCGAAATGAAAATGACCATTGCGCAAGCAAAGATTGTTGACCTTTCGCGCCTCAGCAACGACGCCGTACAGATTATGTCTACCGTAGAGATGACCAACGTTACTACCAATGCAAAAATGAAATACACCATTGTGAGCGAGACTGAGGCAAATCTCAAGCAAGGAAAGATTTCTATTCATACACCAATTGCACAAGGATTGCTGAATAAAAAAGTGGGCGATGTGGTGGAAATTACTATCCCACGTGGCACAATCAAACTCCGAATCGACAATATTAGTATTGATTTATAAACTTAACGAAGCGGCTCTTTGTCCTTAAATGTGCTGTGCAAGGAGCCGATCTAAAACTTCATTCATTCAATCATGAGCATCTTTTCTAAAATCGCTGCAGGCGAAATACCCAGCTATAAATGTGCAGAAAACGAAAAGTTCTATGCCTTTCTTGACATCAACCCCGTAGGAAAAGCTCACACATTGGTCATCCCAAGAGAAGAAATAGATTATATCTTTGATATGGACGATGCCCTATTGGCTGAATTTTCTGTCTTTGCCAAAAAGGTGGCACGGGCGATTAAAGCTGAATTTCCTTGTAAAAAGGTAGCACAAATTGTCTTAGGATTGGAAGTTCCGCATGCACACATCCATCTCATTCCGATGAACAATGAGGGGGATGTGGACTTTAAAAAGCACATCGAAATAGCTCCAGAAGAACAAGCGGAAATTGCTCAACGCATCTTCACAGCTTTTCAAAAGTTAGGTTAAATGTTCAATCTAATTGAATTGTGAACCTTTTTATAGGAACGGACTCGTGTGTGTGCCCGTGGTTTACAATAAAATGGGTGTGAAACAAAAATAAGGGAGCCTTCTTTCAATGAGAAGTGCTCCCTTTTCTTATCATAATGTCTTTGTTTTCGGAATACAAAAGTGGTCTATTCCAATTGCAAATGGATTTCTATTTATACAACAGCATAAAACGTCTATCCGTTTCTCATTGAATATCCATCTACTTCTTTTGTGCTTTAACAAGTTCTTGGGTGTCGCGTGCAATCACAATTTCTTCATCGGTAGGAATCATCAGCACCTTTACTTTTGAATCATCAGCCGACAAAATGCGTTCAACGCTACGACAATTGTTGCGCTCTTTGTCCATCTTAATACCGAGATATTCCAAGTCTTCGCAAGCATCCCAGCGTAAGCCAGTTTGGTTTTCGCCCACACCTGCTGTCCAAATGATCATATCCACACCATTCATGGCAGCCGTGTAAGCACCGATATATTTCTTAATACGATACGTGTACATCTTCAAAGCAAGGATAGCACGTTCGTCTCCCGCTGCTTCTGCTGCTTCAATCTCCCGCATATCAGAACTGATCTTTGTTATGCCAAGCACACCGCTTTCCTTGTTGAGATAGTCCGACATTTCTTTGGGAGTTTTCCCGAGTTTCTCCATCATATATGTAACCACCGACGCATCAATATCGCCAGAGCGGGCACCCATCATCAGCCCTTCGAGGGGCGTCATTCCCATTGTCGTATCAATGACCTTACCATGCTTTATGGCTGCCATTGAAGCCCCATTACCTATGTGGCAAGTGATGATCTTTTGTGTATTGATGTCGACACCTAAGAAATCACAAGCCCGCTGAGACACATAACGATGGCTAGTGCCGTGGAATCCATAACGACGTACATGATATTTCTCATACATTTCGTAAGGAACGGCATACAGATAAGCGTGTGCAGGCATCGTACTATGGAACGCATTGTCGAAAACTGTAACTTGTGGTGTTGTAGGCATAAGTTTGTCAACGGCACGCAAGCCTCGCAAATGACCTAAGTTGTGAACAGGAGCAAGGTCGATGAGGCTTTCTATGCCCTCTTCCACTTCTTTTGTAACGATACAACTCTTTTCAAACAAGTCGCCACCCTGTACCACACGATGACCAACGGCGTCTATTTCGTCAAGACTTTTAAGACCACCATACTTCGGATCTAATAAAAGCTCGAACACAAAACGCACACCTTCCTCATGATCGGGCATGTCGTGCATGATTTTTTCTTTACTGCCGTCGGCTAAAGTAACCTTTACGAAAGCCTCTTCGAGCCCCACACGTTCCGCACCACCTTGTGCCAAAACGCTTTCGTCAGTCATATCATACAGCTTGTACTTAATAGAACTGCTGCCACAATTCAATACTAATATCTTCATAACAATTGCTTTATTCTTTATCGGTTATTTACTATTGACTTATTTCTTTGCGTCTTGTGCCTGACATGCAGTGATGGCAACCATATAATAGATGTCTTCCACAGAGCATCCGCGTGACAGATCGTTCACTGGGCGAGCGATTCCTTGAAGGATTGGACCTATTGCCGTTGCACCGCCAAGGCGTTGCACCAACTTATAGCCAATATTGCCAACTTCAAGATTAGGCACTACCAACACATTGGCTTTGCCCGCAATGTTTGAATCGGGAGCTTTTGTGGCAGCCACACGTGGATCGAGTGCTGCATCGGCTTGCAATTCTCCGTCTACTTTCAAATCAGGAAAACGCTCCTTTGCAATGCGCGTAGCTTCCACTACCTTATCAATGATGTAAACACTCTTGCCTGTTTCTTTGTCAATAGCATCTTGCGCAGAACCTTTTGTTGAAAAACTCAACATCGCAACGTGTGGATTTTGAAAGCCTGCAACGCTCTTTGCCGTCTCTGCCGTGGTATAGGCAATTTGTGCTAATTGTTCAGCAGTTGGGTTGGGGGTTACTGCCACATCGCCCATCACAACAATTCCGTTTTCACCGTATTGTTGTTCGTGGGTGAGCACCAGCATTGCTCCACTGACACATGTAATACCAGGGGCACACTTTATGATTTGCAATGCAGGACGAAGGGTGTCGCCTGTGGTCGACAATGCACCCGAAATTTGTCCGTCTGCACCTTCGGTTTTAATGATCATACAACCCAAATAGAGGTTGTTTCTCACCAATTGGCGTGCCTTTTCTATGGTCATGCCTTTCTTCTGACGCAGTTCAACGAGCTTTTCAGCATATTCTTCGCTCCGTGGATTGTTCTCTGGGTCAACGATCGTAGCCTTATCAATGCTATTCAATCCCCATTCTGCCGCCAGTTTCTTGATGTTTTCCGGGTTACCGATAAGAATCAGCTCTGCGATGTCGTCTTTCAATACCTTATCGGCAGCTCTAAGTGTTCTTTCTTCTTCGGCTTCTGGCAACACAATCCTTTGTTTGTTGGCTTTCGCACGTGCAACAATCTGCGATAGTAAATCCATAGTTTTATTTTTAAGTTTAATTTTGTTAGATGTCTGTTTTGCGATACAAAGATAGCAAAATAGCATCATAACACCAAACACCAAAGTGCTTTTTTTGAAAAAAATTTCTTACCTACTTGTGAACGCTTCCATAGCGTTTGGGTATGGATTATTTTTCTGGCTCACTAATGGACAATTCCTTCTCCAAAATACTTTCTAATTGCTCTGCCGACAGACGAAGATAGAATTGCCCGTGAATGGCGATGGCAATACGCCCGGTTTCTTCCGACACAGCAATCGCTATCGCATCGGAATCTTGCGAAATACCCATGGCAGCTCGGTGTCGCAAGCCCAATTCTTTGGGAATGTTCAGATCGTGACTGACGGGAAGAATGCAGCCTGCCGCTTTGATGCGTTGCTTCGATATAACCATTGCACCATCATGCAAGGGAGAGTTTTTGAAGAAGATGTTTTCAATGAGTCGCTGACTTATCTGGGCATCAAGGATTTCGCCAGAATTGACCACTTCTTGCAAACTCGTGTTTCGTTCGATGACAATGAGTGCACCCACTTTTCCGCGCCCCATATTCATACACGCCATAACGAGTGGCAGGATGTTTTTACGTTTCGCTCCCTTACCTTTCTTTTCACCTGAAAATAGTTTTAGAAGATACTTCAGCTTGCCGTGCATACCCAATGTATAAAGAAACTGGCGTATTTCGTCTTGGAACAAAACAACAAGTCCAATGACACCCACTGAAACTAATTTGTTCATGATACTTCCCAAAAGGCGCATCTCTAAAACCTGACTCACAATCAGCGAGATCACCACAAAAACCATAATTCCAGCAAAAACATTGAGCGAGCGCGATTCTCTCATTACACGATAGATGTAATAAAGCATAACGGCTACCAACACAATGTCGATGATGTCTTTTATTCCAAATTCAAAAAACATAAATAGCGTTTCTTTATCTTTATGAAGAATTTAATCTGCCCACTGCCATGCAAGCAGATCACGATTTAACACTGTCGCGTTTCGCTTTCAATTTCACGATTTCCACAGCAGCCCGCACATCATGTACACGCAGCACAGCAGCCCCCTTTTCCAATGCCCACGTGTTAATAACCGTCGTTCCGTTCAGACTATCCGCTGCTGTAATGTCCAGCGTTTGATGAATCATTCGCTTCCGACTGATGCCCACAAGAATGGGCAAGTCTAACACATGGAGCTTTTCCATTTCGTTGAGCACCACAAAGTTTTCTTCCAATGATTTACCAAAACCAAAGCCTGGGTCGAGAATGATGTCTTTTTGTCCCAATGCCCGTAGCTGGTTTACTTTTTCAGCAAATCCTAACAACATGGTTTCTATGGTTGGTGCAACCGACATTAATATATAAGGTGTACCCAACTCGGCAACGGTCTCGAACATTGCCTTGTCACGTCCTTCTTCCACATCGTTAATGATGTCGACCCCAAAGTCTTCAATCATGCGGCGTGCCACCGATGCTCTGAACGTGTCTACTGAAAGAATGGCATTTGGTTCAGCTTCTTTGATGATGGGGAGTGCCATTTCTAAGCGGCGCATTTCCTCAACTTCGCTCACTACCTCGCCACCAGGACGTGTCGAACAAGCCCCCACGTCAATCATTCCTCCTCCTTCTGCCATGATTTGATGGGCACGTTGCCGAATAGCATCTGCCGTTTGCACCCTACTTCCAGCATAAAACGAGTCGGGCGTAACATTCAAAATACCCATCACCATGGGACTGCCAAGATTGATGAGTTCTCCTCTCACATTGATGGTATAATCTACAGGTTTAGGTTCCATTGAAAAACGATTTCGTTCCATATCCGCAAAGTTAGCATAATTCCTTTAGAATGCCAAAGAAAGTTTTTAGAACTTACCTTAAAACTATCCCCCTGTTATCATATTTTTCGCTCTCTCCGAATACTTGCAGATCAATTAATTAGGGTATGCTGATTAATAATCCTACAGTTTTCCAGCTCATACCCACATTTTTAACCCTACCTTTTCTTATTTTGAACGAAGAATGGATAAAAGGTGGTAAAATATCCAAAGAAAAATCAAAATTTAAGAAGAAAAAGTAAGCTACTTTGTAAAAAAATAGTATCTTTGCCACGTTGTTAACATATTATTTATTTAAAGATCACATTAAATGAAACTAAAACAATTGCTTCTGATTGTCTTGATGTTCACATGTGGACTTGCATCGGCACAACAAATGGGTCCGATACCAGTCAATAAGAATGTAAGACAAGGTAAATTAAGTAATGGGCTCACCTATTACATTTTGAAAAACAATTGGCCCGAAAACGTAGCTAACTTCTACATAGCGCAACGTGTCGGCTCAATTCAAGAAGAAGAGAACCAAAGAGGACTTGCACACTTCCTCGAACACATGGCTTTCAATGGGTCGGAACATTTTCCCGACTCAACATTGTTAGAGTTCACACGTTCTCTTGGTGTTGAATTTGGTAGCGATTTGAATGCCTACACGAGCATCGACCAAACGGTTTATCGTGTTTGCAACGTACCCACTGCACGCCAGACAGCCCTCGACTCATGTTTGCTCATTTTGAAGGACTGGTCGAATGGTTTGACACTTGCCGACAAAGAAATCGACAAAGAGCGTGGCGTTATCCATCAAGAATGGCAAATGGGACAAAATGCAATGATGCGCATATACGACCGTTCGTTGCCAAAGTTCTATCCAGGCTCTCGTTATGGTCATCGTTTGCCAATCGGTTTGATGAGCGTTGTTGATAACTTTAAGTATCAAGCATTGCGCGACTATTATCACAGATGGTATCACCCAAGCAACCAATGTATCATTGTTGTGGGCGATATTGATATTGATCACACCGAAAAAGAAATTCAGAAACTTTGGGCAAATGCTGTTACACCTAAGGATGCACCAGCTGTTGTAGACGAACTCGTACCAGATAACAAGGAGGCTATCTACATCTTTGACAAAGACAAGGAAATGCAACGCACATCTATCGGTATCGCAATGAAACATGATGTGTTCCCTAAAGAAATGAAGGGCGATGTTGCTTATCTTCTCGACAGCTACTTCAAGCAAATGATTGCCATGATGCTTAACCAACGTTTGAGCGAAATGTCGCAAAAAGCAGATTGTCCTTTTACTGCAGCATCAGGCTATGATGGCAATTATATGATTTCAGATACAAAAGATGCGTTCCAACTTTCAGCAATGCCAAAAGAAGGAAAAGATTTGGACGCACTCAAGGCTATCTATCGTGAAGCGCAACGTGTTCGCAAATTTGGTTTCACACCAGGCGAATTCGACCGCATGAAGTCTGAATATCTCTCGCAACTTGAATCTCAATACGAGAACCGCAACAAAATACGCAATGACCAATATGGTGATGAATTGCGCGATCACTTCCTCGAAAACGAGCCAATTCCAAGCAAGGAAGAAGAGTATCAAATCATGAAGCAACTCATCGAAATTCCACAATTGGGCGTTGAGATTGTTAATCAATATGCAACAGAACTCATTACAGACACCGATAGCAATTTGGTGGTCTACATCTTCGGACGCGACAAGGAAGGCGTAGCCGATGTTACGGAAGCACAAATGGCTCAAGCTATTCAATCTGTACGTGCAGAAGACATTCAAGCCTACGTTGACAACACAAAGAACGAACCACTTTTGGATGAAAAGAAATTGCCAAAGGCGGGTAAGATTGTGAAAGAAACGATCAACAAGCAGTTTGATTACAAAGAACTCACACTCAGCAATGGCGCACGTGTTATCTTGAAGAAAACCGATTTCAAGGATAACGAGGTGCAGTTCCAAGCAATGGCAGAAGGTGGTTCTGGCTCATACGGCAAGGCTGACTATGACAATATCAAACTCTTCGATGCGATTGTAGCAACCAGCGGTTTGGGCAACTTCTCTAACCAAGAACTTAAAAAAGCATTGTTTGGTAAGCAAGCAAGCATTCAAGTGGGCTTAGGCAACTATTATCAGTATCTCTCTGGCTACGCTGTTCCTAAAGACATCGAAACAATGCTTCAATTGCTTTATCTCAACTTCACCAGCGTGAAGAAAGACCAACAAGCCTACGATGCATTGATGACACAACTTGAACAAGGTTTGAAAAACAAACACCTCTCGCCAGAGAGCGTATTTGGCGACTCTATCAAGACCACAATGTACAAGGGCAACCTTCGCGAAGCTCCTTTCAACGTAGAGAATTTGAAGAACATCAACTATGACCGTGTGCTCCAAATTTGGAAAGAACGTTTCGCAAGTCCTGGACAATTCGTTTACTACTTTGTTGGTAACTTCGATGAAGCAACACTCCGTCCACTCATCGAAAAATACATCGCATCTCTGCCAAAAGGCAAAGCACAAAAATATGTAGACGTTCCAGGCATTGTTTCAGGCAAGAACATCAACCACTACAAGTTCAAAGCAGAAACACCAAAGGCGATTGCGTTCGACGTATGGCACAAGCAAGTACCTTACACCGTTGAAAACAAAGTATTGGCAGACGCAGCTGGTCAAGTACTTTCAATGGTTTATTTGAAGAGCATTCGTGAAGATGAAGGTGCAGCCTACTCTGTTAGCGCAGGTGGCGATCTCCGCCGTCAAGGCAAGAAGTATCAGGTTGTGTTGCAGGCTTACTGCCCAATGGATCCAACCAAGGCAGAACTCGCTGTGAAGCTCCTCAACGATGGTTTGAAAGAAAACACCATCAAGGTGGATGAAGATAAGGTTCAGAAAGTGAAAGACTTCATGTTGAAGCAAGCCGACCTTAATGCAAAGAACAACGGACACTGGATGGACATCATCGATGAATACGTATGGACAGGTGTCGATTTCCAAACTGGTTACAAGGCAGCTGTAGAAGCACTCACACCTGCAAAGATTGCGGCTTACCTCAAGTCATTGCTTGAAGCAGGAAACCAAGTTGAAGTGGTGATGACACCAGCAGAATAAATCTCGTTCTTCCCTCTAGGCGACAACTCGTCAAGTGAGGAAGAAAACGCAAGACAAGTTCTGAAGCACATCCTTTGGGGTGTCTTTAGAACTTGTCTTTTTGGTATCAATTCCTTTATAAGAAGTTGAACCCAAATCGGTCATTAGACCGAGAGAGCTTTCTTTTTGTCTTATTTATTCCCTTACCAATATCTTGCAGCTACTTGTCGGCATCTTCTTCTGCGTTTTATCTTGAAGTAGCCCGCTACATCTGCGATAAAACGCAGAAC